>NZ_JARKOT010000288.1 GCF_029977985.1 Propioniciclava sp.
GCCCCTGGCTCGTCTCGAGGAGCTTCTTGTCCGGCGTGGGCATGGCCGCCATGGCGGCCGCGACGGCGTCCCGGTCGGCCGCGTCGCTCGCGGAGAAGACGAACAGCGCCGGCACGTCGATGCCGGGGGCGTCCGCGGCGATGTCGGTGCCGTGGAACTGGGGCCGGCCATGTATGTCAACTTCGACATGCCAGTACGCTAGCGTGCATGTCAACCCTGACATATGCGATTCTGGCCGAGCTGGCCCGCGGCCCGGCGACCGGCTACGACATCGCCGCCGCCATGAGGAGCCCGGTCGGGCGCTACTGGACCGCCCAACACAGCCAGATCTACCCCGAACTCGCCCGCCTGGCCGAGCGCGGCTGGGCTGGCGTCGCCGAGTCAGACGGGCCGGGGCCGCGACCGACGAAGACCTACACGATCACCCCGGACGGGCTGGCGGCGTTGCGTGCGTGGGCGCGCACCCCGGAGCCCCCGCCGCCGCCCAACAGTCCGACGACGGTCAAGCTCTCCTGCGCCTGGCTGCTCGACGACGACGAGCTCGCGGGGCTTCTCGACGGACTGCGGGCCGAGGCGGCGGCCGGCGTGGCGCGATTCGAGGGACTCCTCGCCGGGCTCGACTCCGAGCCGCCGCGCGACGACCCAACCTTCGCCGCCGCGCTCACCGTGCCGATCGGGCTCGGCTACGAACGGCACCGGCTGGAGTGGGCCGAGTGGGCGCTGGCCGAGGTCGCCCGCCGCCGGCGCTGACGCCGGGTGGGCGCTCGCTCGCCGGAGCCCCGGGCCAGTTGCCACGGTTGTGTCAATCGTTTCCGCTCAGGCGCGCAACCCCCGATAGGCTGCTCTCCATGACGATCCAGACTGTCCTTTTCGACGCCGACGGTGTGACCCAGTACAACTGGGTGTTCATGGAGCGCATGTCCAAGCTCCTCAACGGCCAGGCCACCCTCGAGGAGATCTCCGACGTGGAGCACCCCAACCTGACCGGAGAGCGCGACTTCGACGCCGACCTGCGCGCGTTCGTCGCCGAGAAGGGCCTCGACGCCGACGTCGAGGACATGTACGCCATCTGGAACGACATCGAGCCCGACCCCGAGGTCCTCGCCATGATGAAGGAACTCCGCGCGAAGGGCGTCGACGTCTACCTCGCCACCAACCAGCAGCCCGAGCGCGGCCAGTACATGGTCGACCACCTCGAGCTCTACCCCGACGTCATCCGCCAGTTCCACAGCTGGCAGATGCACCTCGCCAAGCCTGATCCCGCCTTCTTCCGGGCGATCATCGACGAGCTCGGCCTCGACCCGTCGACCACGCTCTTCATGGACGACCTCCAGGCCAACGTGGACGCCGCCCGTTCCGTCGGCCTCAACGCCGAGTTCCACGACCGCACCCACGGCGCCGAGGGCGTCCGCGGCATCCTCGTGAAGCACGGCGTCCTGGACGCCTGACCTGGCCCGCGAGGGGGTGCCGGCCTGCGGGCCGGCACCCCCTCGCGACCTCTAACCCGCGTCGCGGCCGACGCCCGCGGTGGCCCGGTCGAGGTGAGCGCTCAGGAACGCGATGTCGCGCGCCAGGGCGAGCGCGGACGCCTCGGGGTGGTAGGCGTCCGTCCGGTCCGATTCGGCGAACCAGTGACCCGTGCCCGGGTAGTCGTGGGCGACGTAGCGACGCCCGGCCCGGTGCAGCGCGCGTTCCATACCCCCACGCGCGGAGGCAGACACCCAAGGGTCAGCCGCCGCGAAGTGGGCGAGCAAGCCCGCCCGCCCGTCGACGTGCGAGGCGCGCGCCGCGTAGTAGAGCACGGCGGCGGACAGCCCGTAGGCTGCGCGCCCCGCGAGCCAGGCCGCCCAGTGCCCGCCCATCGAGAACCCGACGGTGGCCAGCGGCAGGTCGGCCGCCGCGCCCCGCACGGCGTCGAGCCCGGCGGACAGGGTGCGGTAGTCCGGGCGTGGTCGCCGGGCGGCCCGCAAGGCACGGGCCTCGTCCTCGGTGGTCGCGGTCGCGCCCCCGAAGAGGTCGGCCAGGCCCACCCGGTAGCCCTCCGCCGCCAGCGCAGCGCCGTAACGGCGGAACGAGTCGGTCAGTCCCCACCACGAGTGCACCACGAGGACGCCGCCCCGCGCCCTTCCGGCGGGCTCGAGCAACTCCACGGTCACCACCCCCCCGTGTCCACCCCGTTTCCATCACGGTACGCCTCGGTCGGCGGGGCGTGGAGTGTGCGGGCGGGTCTCTACCAGCTGTGGCCGCTCGTGCCCCCACCGCCGGAGCCGCCGCGGCCGCCGCCACGCGACCTCGACGAACTGCCCGAACTGCCCCCCCGAGAACGAGCCGCCACGACTGCCCGACGAGCCCCCGCCCCACGAGCCGCCTGCCCGGCGGCTCGTGCGCGCGGCCGCGAAGCACCTGGCCAGGTGGCGGATCGGGGCCGGGACCGGACGCACGACCCGGGCGGCCCGCGCGAGGCCGGCACCGAGTCGCACGGCGGCGTCCGCGTCGGCGGCCGACGTCAGACCGAGA
The DNA here is from genome assembly GCF_029977985.1 of Propioniciclava sp. Classification (GTDB taxonomy): domain Bacteria; phylum Actinomycetota; class Actinomycetes; order Propionibacteriales; family Propionibacteriaceae; genus Propioniciclava. The sequence continues at coordinate 2,518 of NZ_JARKOT010000288.1, forward strand.
TCGCTCAGGTCGATGGCCTCGATGAGTCCGGCGGCGGCGAGCTCCTGACCGACGCGCGTCCAGCGCTCGGTGAGGCCGAAGAGGGCGGCCCAGGGCAGGTGGCGGCGGTAGATGTCCTCGCCGGCCTCGAAGTCGAGTTGGTCGGCTTCCGCGGTGGCCAGGAACCGGCGGAACCCGAGGACCTGATCGCGCGCAGCTGTGCCCACGGCGGAACGCCCCGCGAGCACGCGCTGGCGGGTCACGAAGGCGCCGTGCGCGGCGCCCGCGAACAGGGCGACCAGGAGGAAGCAGACCAGGACGCCGCCGGCGTTGAGCGAGCGCGTCAGGTAGGTGCCTGCGGCGAGGACGGCGACGGCGGCCACCGCGAGTGGCCACCAACGACGCACCGCGCCACCGCGGCGCGAACCGGCGTCGGCCGCCGCGTAGCGCCCCAGCGTGGCGTCCGTGGCTGCCGCAAAGACATCGACCAACTGCTCCCGGTCGCGCCGGTTCAGGGGCTGGGGCCGCGCGATCGCCCGGCGAACCG
>NZ_JARKOT010000289.1 GCF_029977985.1 Propioniciclava sp.
CCCTACCTGTCCCCGCCCCGCCCCCGTGTGGCGGTTGGGGCTCACGAATAGGGCGCTGTAGCGCCCCATTTGTGAGCCCCAACCGTCGCACGGGGGTGGCCCCCAACTGTCACACGGGCTGGGTGCTTCAGGGACGCCCACCGCCCATCTGGCCGCCTCCCATGCCGCCGCCCATGGACGTCGCCAGGGCCGCGGCGGTGCCGGTGGCGGACGACGACCCTGCGGTCACGGTGTAGCTCACCCCCTCCGTGAGCCCCACGAGGGTGAGGCTGCTGCTGTCCGCGGTGGCGGTGTAGGTCCGGGTGGACCCGTCGGACCCCGTCACCGTGACGGTGTCGCCGGCGGAGACGGTCAGGTTGGCGGTGATGCCGACGGTGGTCGTGCCGCCGTTGACGTCCACGGCCATCTCGGGCGAGGACGGCGCGCCCTCGACGATCAGCAGGCCGCCGGTCACGTACGCCGAACCGTTCGAGTCGAGCCCGTCGGAGTTGACGTTGTCGATCGTCACGACGCCGCCGGCCACGGTGACGACCGAGCCGTCGTCCGACTCGGAGTCGGCGTTCTCGTAGCCCTCGATCACGTAGTCGCCATTGGACGCGTTGATGCCGTCGTCGCCGGAGTGGATGTTCACCACCCCGCCGTTCACGGTGATCGCGGCCGCCTGGATGCCTTCGTCGGCGGCGTCCACCTCGACCGTGCCGTCGTCGACGGTCACGGAGACCCCCCCGTTGATGCCCTTCGGCGCCTCCTCGGAGTTCTCGCTCGTGGCGTTGGCCGAGCCGCCGCCCGCGGTGATGGTCAGGTCGGTGCCGGCGACCGTCACGTCGGTCACGGCCGCGATCCCGTCGTCTCCCGCGGTCACGGTGACGGACGCCGCCCCCAGCGCCACGAAGCCCTGGGTCTCGTCGGAGTCCTCGCTTGACTTGAGGCCGTCACCGCCGGCGTCCACGCTGAGCGTGCCCGACTCGACGACCACGTAGTTCTTGCCCCGGACGCCGTCGTCCACCGCGGTCGCGGTGATCTTCGTGTCTCCCGTGATGACGATGCCGTTCGAACTGGAGATGGCGTCGTTGCTGTTGCCGGTGACGGTGAGCGCCCCCGTGCCCGTGATCGTCAGATCGTCGGAGGAGTAGAGCGTCGCGGTGGGTGCCTCCTCGGAGGTGTCGGCGTAGGTGGCCCCGTCGGCGAGCGTGTTGGTGGACCCCTCGGCGAGCACGAGGATCAGCTCACCCGCGTCGGTCACGTTGACGGCCGGGCCGTCGGCGTTCGTGATGGACGCCCCGTCGAGGACGATCCGCACCTCGGCGTCCGGGGCGGTGACGACGATCTCGCCGTCGCTGAGAGTCCCGGAGAGCACGTACGTGCCACCGGCGGTGATCGTGATGGTGGAGCCGTCGACGGTGACGCCGGCGGCGTCCGTGCCCGCGACCGTCGAGCCGCTGTCGGACAGCGTGATCGTGGTGGCCGTGCTCGCGTCGTAGGTGCCGGCGTCGTCGGCGTCGGTGGACACGTCGGCGATCTCGTCGTTGGCGGCCAGGATGTCGGCGACGCTCGCGCCGGTGGTGGCGGACATGACGGACGCCGAAATCGTGGTCCAGGCGGTGTCGCTCGAGGACGAGCTGTCCGTCTGGACGGTGGTCGCGCTGGTGCCCGACGTGAGGTCGGTGGACACGGAGCAGCCCGCCAGCAGGGCGGTGGCTGCGACCGCGGCAGCGATGGCCCGGCGGAACGTGTGGCGCTTCATGGGAACTCCTCGGTGGTGGTGGCCCGGAGCCGGCTGGCTGTCCGGTGCTTCCCTTTGAGGGTGGGCCACCCACCGGTGAGGATGCGGGGAGGTTCCTGTGCGGTTCCTGTGAGGCGCGCGGGCGTTCAGCCGAGTTGGTCGAGAGGCACGAGGTGCCGCTTCGAGATCTCCCGCACCTTGTCGACGCGCTTGATGTACTTCTCGGTGTTGAGGAAGTCGGTCGTCATCCAGACGCGCACGATCTCGAGCGCGATGGCCGACCCGATGATCTTCCCGCCGAGGCAGAGCACGTTCGAGTCGGTGTGTTCGCGGGCCAGGCGGGCGCAGAAGGGATCCTGGCAGACGACGGCGTCGACGCCGGCGATCCGGTTGGCGATGAGGGCCGAGCCGTAGCCCACGCCGTCGACGAAGATCCCGCGGTCGACCTCGCCGCGGCCCACGGCGAGCGCCGCCGGGTAGACGTGGTCGGGCAGGTCGGCGGGGTCGGTGCTGGGCGCACCGAAGTCGACGGTCTCGTGGCCCAGCTCGTGCAGAAGCTCGGCGATCTCTCCCTTGAGGAGGAAGCCGGCATGGTCGGACGCGAGTGCGATACGCATGCTCCACCGTCCCAGATCGGACGCCCGCTGGGGTAGGTTCCCGCGCAGCCGCCCGGATTCTTCCTTGCGGGCGCGAAACTTCGCGTCTAGAATCATTTTTGCTTCGACTCTCGAACGAACACGAGGAGGACGTCATGGTCGCCCAGCCCGACCCGCAGCACCTCCTTTTCGACTACGCCGAACGCTTCCGGACCCTCCTCACCGCCGACGCCTGGACGCGCCTGATGATGGATCTGTCCCGCAACGACTTCCTCACCCTCCTCCTGCTCCACCGCCGCGGCGAGGTGCGCATGAGCGACGTCGCCGAGTACCTGGACGCCCCCCTCAACACTGCGACCGGCGTCGTCGCCCGCCTCCAGCGGCGCGGGCTCGTCGACCGGCACCACTCCCCCGACGACAAGCGCGTCGTCGTGGTGGCCCTCTCGACCGACGGCGCCGACCTCGTCCGCCGCAGCCTCTTGGACTGGACGCACTTCGCCGGCCGCGTCCTGTCCTCCCTCACCGCCGAGCAGGTGGACGCCGTTCTCACCGTCCTCGACCGGGTGCTCGGCGTTCTCGCCGAGGACGCCGCCCCGGCCGCTCCGCGCACCGCACCCCGCCGCATCCCCATCGATTGACCTGAGAGAAGGACCACCCATGCCACCACGCGCCAAACTTCGCTACGCGAACGATTCGCGCCCAGAAGGAGCGGTCGAGCGCATCATCCTGCTCACCGGCAAGGGCGGAGTCGGCAAGACCTCCCTCGCCGCGGCCCACGCCTGGGCCTCCGCCGCCGAGGGCAAGCCGACCCTCCTGGCGTCCATGGACGCCGCCCACAACCTCAGCGACCTCTTCGGCACCCCACCCGCGCCGACGCCGCGCGAGGTCGCCCCGAACCTCCACATCTGCGAGATCGACGCCGTCCGCGTCCGCGAGGACGATTACGCCCATGTGGTGGACGCCGTCGCCTCCGCCCTCGTCGGGGTCGAACGCGGGCCGGACGACCCCGTCCTCGACGTGCCGGGCCTCGACCCCCTCTTCTACCTGCTCAAGGTGGACGAACTGGTGCGCAGCGGGCGCTACGCGCGCGTCATCCTCGACCTAGCCCCCACCGGCGAGACGCTCGCCCTGCTCCAGATGCCCGAACTGCTGCGCTGGTGGATGGAGCGCCTGTTCCCCCTGGAGCGCGTCGCCGTCCGGGTGTTGGCGCCGGTGTCCGAGCGCCTGTGGCGCGTCCGCCTGCCCGACGCGCGCGCCGTGGACGACATCGAGCGCCTCTACCTGCAGCTCCGCTCGATCACCGACCTGCTCAAGGACGCCGACCTCACGTCCGTGCGGCTGGTCACGCAGGCCGAGCGGATGGTCGTGGAGGAGAACAAACGCAGTTACCTCGCTCTCAACCTCTACGGCTACGCCGTCGACCACGTCTTCGTGAACGGGCTCTACCCCGCGGAGGTGGGCGACGGGTTCTTCGGCGCGTGGATCGACGCCCAGGCGGCCCACCTCGCCGACCTCGAGGCGGCCTTCGGCCACGTGCCCAGCACCCGGATCCCCCGGTTCGCGAGCGACATCGACGGCCCCGAACACGTGGCCCGGCTCGCCGGCCTGCTGGGGAGCGACGCCTTCGGCGTCCGGCCCACCCGGCGCGAGGCGTGGGCCAAGACGAAGGCGGGGGGCGTCCTCACCCTGCCGCTGCCGCACGCCACCCGCGACGACCTGACACTCACCCGCGCCGGCCACGACCTCGCCCTCCGCGTCGGCGGCGTCCAGCGCAACATCCCCCTGCCGGCCTCCCTCCTCGACGCGGACGTCTCCTCCGCGCGGTTGGACGCCGGCGTCCTGACCATCACCTTCACCCACGAGGAGGAATCGTGAACCCCGAGACCATCCGCCATCTCACCCTCGCCCGCCGCCACGCGCACCAGGCCGTCACGGCGCTCGTGCCGGCATCCGCCCGCGCCCACCTGGACGCCATCGCCCGCGAGGCCCGTGCCCTGCTCGTGGACCTGCTCGCCGAGCCGGCGCCGGCGGCGTCCGACCCCGGGGCGTCCGCCCGAGCGAACCACCGCATCGACATCGAGGAGTGAGCCATGCGCATCCTGCTGTTCACCGGGAAGGGCGGCGTCGGCAAGACGACCGCGGCCGCGGCCACCGCCGTGCGGCTGGCCGAGTCGGGACGCCGCGTGCTCGTCCTGAGCACGGACCCGGCCCACTCGCTGGGCGACGCCTTCGGGCTCCGGCTTCGCAACGAGCCCACGCCGGTGACCGAGCGCCTCGACGCCGCCGAGATCGACGCGCTCGCCGAGAACGACCGCGCGTGGGCGCGGCTGCGCGCCTACCTCGGACGTGTCGTGGCACGCATGGACACCGACTCGATCGCCAACGACGAGATGCTGCTGCTGCCCGGCCTGGGTGAGCTGTTCAGCCTGCTGCGCATCCTCGACCACGCCGACGCGGACGCCTACGACGTGCTCGTCGTGGACTGCGCCCCCACCGGCGAGAGCCTCGCGCTGCTCACCTACCCGGAGAAGCTGGGCACGGCCCTGGAACGGGTGCTGCCGATGAAACGCGCAGCAGCCCGCGTGCTGCGCGGGCCGGTCGAGAAGCTCACGTCGGTGCCCATGCCCGAGGACCGGCTGTTCGACGACGTCACGACCCTGGTGGACCGGCTGACCCGGCTCGGCGACCTGCTGCGCGACGACGCCCGCGTGAGCGTCCGGCTGGTCACCACGCCGGAGCGCATCGTGATCGCCGAGGCCCGCCGCGCCTACACGTGGCTGACCATGTACGGCTTCACCGTCGACGCGGTCGTCCTCAACCGCCTCTTTCCGGACGCCGCGCTCACCGGCTACTTCGCCCCGTGGGCCCAGGCGCACGCGGCGGGCGTCCGGCTCGTGCACGCCAGCTTCGGGCACCTGCCGGTCTTCACCCTCGAACTGCAGCCGGCAGAGGTCGGCGGATTGGACGGGCTGCGCGCGGTCGCGGCACTGCTCTACCCGGAGGGGGTGGATCCGGCAGACGTGTTCTACCGGGGCCGGTTCGCGACCGTGGTGAAGACCGACGCCGGTCACGAGCTGCACCTGCGCCTGCCGTACGCCGACAAGGCTGACCTCACCCTCACCCAGGACGGGGGCGACCTCGTGCTCTCCTACCGCAACGAGCAGCGGCGCTTCGCGCTGCCGGACTCACTGGCGGGCGGCGAGGTGACCCGGGCACGCTCGGTCGAGGACGGTTTGGTCCTGTCGGTGACCCGGTCAGGAGGCTGATTGAGCCGTGGCCCCCGCCCAGAGCGCGTCGAGGGTGCCGGCCACGTCGGCGAGGGCGGCGCGCAAGCGCGCGACGCGGGCGTCGTCCCAGGTGACGGCTGGGTCGGGCTCGGTGGCGTCCAGGAAGAGGGACGCCGCGGCCAGCCCGGCAGTGTTCCACTCGGCGACCCGGCTCGTCCCGAAGGGGGCCAGCGGGCGGGTCGCGGTGACGGCGTCCGGGTCGGACCAGGCCCGCACCACCATCCCGGTCACCGTGGCGCTCACGGCGTCGGCGAGGGCGTCCCAGCCGACGGCGTCCGGATCACGGAGGCGGCGTCCCAGGAGCGCGGCGACCGTCGCGAACACGCGCGCCCGGCGCTGCGTGAACGTGCGTTCGGTGTCGCGCAGGGCGGCGGCGATCTGGGTGCGGACCTCCCCCTCGGGCAGACCGATGTGCGCCGCGCGCAGCACGATGTAGGCCTGCCAGCGCGGCGAACCGACCGTGGCGGCGAAGTCGGCGACCATCGTCGCCCGCTCCACCTCGACCAGGGCGTCGAGGCGGCCTTGCTCGGTGTCGAGGTGAGCGAACGCCTCGTCGGGGATCTCCTCGATCGCCGAGACGAGGTAGCCCAGGTCGGAGGTGATGGGCGCGCGAGCGAGGCGCAGCAGCAGGTCGGCGGCGAACTGGTCCTTGGTCGGCCAGCGGCGGTAGGAGGACGTGCGCGAGACGCCGGCCTCCTTGATGAGGTCCTCCATGCTCAGGTGCTCGAGGCTGAGCGACAGTCCGTGTTGCCGGACGAACTCAACGCCCGCGGTGAGCATGCGCTCCTCGGTCTCGGCGTCGGAGAGCCTCGGGCGGCGACCGGGGTTTCCCCTGAGGTGCAGGTCGGCGGGCATGGCGCTAGTATGACACATGACATTTGGTATTCCGAATACCAAATACCGATTGGAGAGACCCATGCCCATCCACGCCCTCGCCGGACACCTCGCCGCGACCGCCACCCCGCTCGCCGCCGTCCTCGCCCTGCTCTACGCCCTCGCGCCCCGACTCCGCCGCGGCCTCCGCTGGCCGGCCCTCGCCGCGGCCGCGCTCGCAGCGGGAACCTGCATCTGGGCCGGAGCCGCGGGCTCCGACCTCTACCGCACCTACGTGGACACGGTCGGCGCCGACGCCCTGCGCACCACCGCCTACGTGCACGCTAAGGCCGCCGACGACCTCACGATCGCCGCCGGTGCGCTGCTGATCGTGCTGCTCGCGGTCGTCTGGCGGCCCCTCGCTCCCGACCGCCCGCGCTCGGTGGGGCAGGTCATCGCCATCGTGCTCGTGACGCTGGCCGCACTCGCCACCTTCTGGACCACCTGGACCACGGTCTCCCTCGCCCTGGAGTCCGTGTGGGCCCACCACACCGCCTGGAAGGCCTGATCGCCATGAACGTCCTCGTCATCGTCGAATCCTGCTTCGGGAACACGGCCGCGATCGCCGACGCGGTCGCCGCCGGCCTGCGCTCCGCGGGCGCCGTCGCGACTGTCAGCGACGCCGCATCCGCTCCCCCGCTCGCCAGCCACGACCTCGTCGTCATCGGGGCACCCACGCACAACCTCGGGCTACCCACCCCGGCCTCCCGCCGGCAAGCCGTCGCCCATGGCGGCAGCGCCCCCGCGACGGGCGTGGCCGAGTGGTTGGGGGGCGTCGGACGCCTCGCCATCCGGGTGGCCGCGTTCGACACCGCCGTGCCGGGCGCTTTTTCCGGATCGGCCGCGAAGAAGATCGCGACGCGCGCGCGGCGCCTCGGAGCCACCGTCAGCGGGCGGGAGAGTTTCACCGTCTCCGGCAGCCCCGCCGTGCTGACCGACGGCGAACTCGACCGGGCCCGGGCCTGGGGTGCCTCGCTCGCCGGGTGAGGCCGGCTTCACAGTCAACGACCCCCACCTCCAGCGGCTGCGCGCAGCCCGCGCCCCGGGGCGCGCCTGAGGGTGAATCCGGCCTCGCATTGCCGGACGACACCCCTGCCCGCCGCCCACAGGCGTAACGTTTCAGCCGTGCCGTTCTGGTTGGTCTTCGTCGCCGCTCTCGCGTGGGGGCTGCAGTTCGCGTTCCTGATGCCCGCCCTCGCGCTGCTGCTCGTCGAGATCTACGGCGCCACCGACGCCCAGGTCGGCACGGTGTTGATGGTCTTCAACACCGCGGCGCTGGTGGCGTCCACCGTCATCCCGGTCCTGGCCGACCGGAAGCGGAACTACGTCGCCCCCCTGGTGATCGCGGCGGTGCTCACGTTGGCGCTGGTGGGTTCGTTGGCGGCCACCTCGTCGCTCTGGGTCGCGACCGCCGCCCTCGTCTCCTTCGGCGCCCCCGCGGGCATCGGCTTCGTCATGCTGTTCGCGCTCATGCGGCACTCGGGCGAGACCAACGACCGCATCATGCAGGCCCGCGCGACGGTCTCGTTCGCGTGGGTGGGCGGCCCGCCGCTGGCCACCTTCGTCATGGACCGCTTCGGGCCCCGGGCGGCGTTCATCCTGATCGCGATCGTCGCCGTCGTCAACCTCGTCACGGCCCTCGCGATGCGAGCCCACCCCCGCACCGCGGCCGCCGCTGCCCTCGCCGCCGATCCGGGCACCACCGCCGACACAGCGCAAGGCGATCCGGCCGGAGGGCGTCCGGTCCCCTGGGGGTTGGTCGTGACCGTGATGATCGTGTTCGCGCTGCTGCAGGCCACCAACAACGCGGGCGTCTCGGTGATGACGCTGTACGTCACCGAGACCCTGCGGGAGCCGCTGTTGTGGGCGGGCATCGTCCTCGGCGTCGCGGCGCTCGTCGAGATCCCCGGGCTCCTGGCGCTGGGCAAGCTCGAAGGCCGTTTCACCTATCGCCGGATCATGCTGGCCGGATGCGTCGCGGGCATCGCGTACTACGCGGTCATGGCGTTGGCCGGCGGCATCTGGCCGGCGATCCTCGCCCAAGTGCTCAACGCGTCGTTCTACGCGTGCGTCGCCGGTCTCGGGCTCACGCTCTTCCAGAGCATGATCGACCGCCCCGGCCTCGCGACCGCCCTGTTCTCCAACGCGGGCCGCGTGGGGGCGATTCTGTCGGGTGCCCTCATCGTGGCCGGCACGTCGACGCCGTTCGGGTACGCGGGCGTCTACCTCCTCTCGGCGATCATCACCGCGCTGGCGGTTCCCGTGGTGGCGGCGTCCTTCGGGCGCGTGCCGGCGCCGGCACCGCCGCGCGTCTGACGCTCAGCAGGCCGAGCCCGAGGCTCAGACAGCCACCCCGTGCGCCGCGATGAGCGAGCGCAGGTACCCCGTGCCGCGGTCGAGGATCATGTGCTCGGCCTGCAGCCCCGCCGCGCGGGCGGCCACGACGTGGGGCTCGGAATCGTCGATGAACAGGCACTCCGCCGGCTCGGCGTCCAGCCGCCCCACGATGGTCGTGAAGAACCCCTGGTCGGGCTTCGCGAAGCCGATCTGGAAGCTGTAGAAGGCGCCGTCGGTGTGGTCCTCGTAGCCCAGGGTGTCGATCATCCGCTGCCCGCGGACCGGGTTCTGGTTCGTCGCGAGGTACACCCTCACCCCGGCCGCACGCACGTCGTCGAGCAGCTCGAAGACGCCCTCCTCGACGGCCGACCCGCTCCACGCATCCAGCAGCTCGTCCGCGGTCGTGCTGACACCGCGCTCGGCGAACAGCGCCGCCAGTTCGTCGCGAAAGCCCTCGCCGCCGGCCAGGTAACGAGCCTCGATGGCGAACAGCTCGTCGCGCGTCACCTTGCCCTGCAGGAGGGCCTCCCGCGCCTCCCGGAAGCCGCGGTTGCGCTGGGTGACGCCGTCGGCGTCCAACAGGAGGGTGGTGATGGCCATGGGAAGCTCCTTCGCTGCGGTCGGCACCAGACTACGGGTCCGCGGCCCCACTCGGCACAGCCCCGGGCGGGCCGGTTAGGGTGGCCGAATGCGCACCCCGCGTCACCGGCTGGTCGCCGGGCTGCTCGCCGGGCTGGCGACGCTGGGGTGGCTCACGGGCTGCGCGCGGGCGCCGGAGGGTCCCGACGTCATCCGGAATCTCGACACCGAATACACGATCAACGCCGACGGGACGGTCGACGTCGTCCAGACCTACGACTGGGTGTTCGGCGGCGACGGACGCCACGGCATCGTCGTGACCATCGCGACCCGGGAGGCCTGGGACGCCGATCCCACCCTCGGCGTCGTGTACGACATCACGCGGATCGACACCACCAGTCCGACCGGCGCCCCGGCCGACCGGACGCTCGAGGTCGTCACGTCCGGCCGTGTCTCGGGCTACGCGGTCCGGATCGGCGACCCGGACCAGACGGTGCGCGGCCGCGCCCAGACCTATCGGGTCAGCTACCAGATCGCCGGTGCGCTGCGCACCTTCGACGGGGTCCCCGAACTGCACTGGGATGTCACCAGCGAGGACATGCCCACCATCCAGCGGTTCACCACCACGGTCCGCGCGCCCCAGGGCATCACCCGGGCCCACTGCTACGTCGGGGACCGCGACTGCGCCACCGCCCTCGCCGACGGGGTCGCCACCCTGAGCGGCTCCGAGGCAGCCGTCGGAGACACGATCACCGTCGCCGCCGCACTGCCCGCCGGGAGCGTGGCCGGCGCCGAACCACGGCTCGAATCGCCCTTGTCGGTGGAGTCCGAGGTGAGCGCCATCGACGCCACGGCGACTGTCCATCCCGACGGATCGATGACCGTCGAGCAGACCATGGACTGGGTGTTCCCCCGTGGGCGCGCCAGCCTCTGGTTCACCCTGCCCGAGCGCCAGCCCTGGTCCACCGGCGAGGACCTCGTCCGTTCCTACTCCGGCGTCCAACTCCTCCTCGACGGACGCCCGCTCGAAGTCGAACCGTTCGGCTACACCTCCGGCCGCAGCAACGAGTCGGTTCGCCGGGCGATCGCGCGGCCCCAGCCCCTGAACCGGCGCGACCGGGAGCAGTTGGTCGATGTCTTTGCGGCAGCCACGGACGCCACGCTGGGGCGCTACGCGGCGGCCGACGCCGGTTCGCGCCGCGGTGGCGCGG
>NZ_JARKOT010000167.1 GCF_029977985.1 Propioniciclava sp.
TCGGCCGGGCGGGCAACGGTGACGGTGGCCGTCATGCCCAACGGCGCGAACAGGCGCTCCTCCGCCAGCGCCGCCCACGTGGGGGCCTCCGCGGCCCGCGCGAGCGCATGACCCAGCAACGCCATGCCGAGGTTGGAGTACGCCTCGGTGCCCGGTCGCTCCAGCGCCGCGGCCCGGGCTGCGTCCGTCAGCTGCCCCACACCCCACGCCGGGTAGGGGTCGCTCGGCGACAGCGCCGACCGCAAGCCGCCCACCCCCTCCGGCAGGCGCGGCAGACCGGAGGTGTGCGTGGCCAGACTGACGAGCGTCACGCCACCAGCCGGGGTGCCGGCCAGCTCGGGAAGATAGGTCTCCAACGGGTCGTCGAGCGCCACGTCGCCGCGGGCGACGGCGTCGGCGAGCACGTGGCCCACGAAGACCTTGGTGATCGAGCCGAGCTCGAAAGGCGTGTCGGGGCTGGGCAGGGGGTCGCCGAAGCCGGCGAAGTCGGTGCGGTCGCCGTCGAGGCGCGCCACTGCCAGTTGGGTCAGGCCGCGGCCCTCCCCCACGATGGCGGCGACCTCAGCAACGAGCGCCTCGTCGCCCGCGGCCGCCGGCCCGAGCCGGGGGTTCGGGCCGATGAGGCCCGCCGCGAGGGCACCGACGAGCGCGAGGACGGCGACGATGAGGAAGTTGCGGGTGGTGTACCCCAGGGCGCCTGTCGTTCGGGCGGGAGGTGCATGCTGGGGGGACATGGGGGGCTCCTTCCGGAAGAGGGTCAGTCGCGGGCGGCGGCCACGACCGCGAGCAGGGGGACGACGCGCTGCGCCGGCACCCGGTAGCGGCCCCGGCCGGCCGATTGCAGCCAGCCCGCCGCGACGAGCTGGCGGAGGTGATGGTGGAGTTGGCCGGTGGTGCCGAGGTCGGCGTCGGCCGCGAGCTCGGCGGTGGTCTCGGTGCCGTGGAGCACCAGCTGGGCGAGCCGGAGCCGCACCGGGTGGGCCAGCGCGTCGAGCCGGGCAGCGACCTCGGCCCAGTCGGCGCCCAGGAGCGGCTCCACCGGCGCGCCGACCTGCCAGCGCACCGGGCCCGCAGCCAGGGCCGCGTGCCCGGCGTAGGCCACGACACCCTCGGGGTGGCGCTGCTCGAGCCCTTCGAGCATCCAGAAGTCAGGTGAGCGTTCCGGGCTGGGCGTGGCTTCTGCGGCCGCCTCCTCCCAACGCGCCACGGCAGCCTCCAGCGCGGTGAGCCGCTCCTCGATCGTCGCCATACTCCATAATTACGTATTTACGATCTTAGGTCAACCCGGGAGTGCGGCCTCCCCCGCGAGCGCGCGATCGACCGGGCCGGTGTCGGCGTACACGTGCTGGGTGACGAAGCGGCCGTCACGCACCGTGAAGACGCCGCAGCTCTGGATCTCGATGACCTGGCCGTCCGGCAGCGTCCAGATGCTCACGTCCTCGGAGACCACGACGCCGTCGTCGCCCTCCCAGACGTCGACGAGGCGGTGGGCGAGCGAGGCGATCCGGCCGAAAAGGCCGGCGAAGCGGGCCCGCAGCGCCGCGTGACCCGTCACCGCCGGGGCGTTGCCCGAGCGGAGGGTGATCCCGTCGGAGACCAGTAGGTGGCCATGGCGTCCAGGTCCTTGGCCTCCATGGCGGCGAAGTAGCCGGTGAGCAGGGCGATCGTGTCGTCACCGGCGCGGCTGAGGGTCATCGTGGCGTCCCGGCCGGCCGGTCAGGCACGCTCGATCCTCACGCGGGAGTCGTCGGGCAGACTCTCGACCGCGCCGACCTCGCCGTCGAAGCGCCCGAGCGGGACGATCCCCTCCCAGTACCCGACCTCGGCGTAGTAGAGCACGAGGTTGCCGAGCGGCGCGTAGTAGCCGATGTCACCGCGCCCGGGGGCAGCCCCGACCGGGGCGTCGGTGAGGTCGAGCGGGCGGGGCAGGGGCGCGATCTTCTCCACCTCGTGCAGGTCGGCGAACGTCAGTTCCAGCGGCAGTTGGTCGGCGAGGTCGCGCGCGGTCGGGCTGTCGGCCAGGGTCGCCGTGAGCTGTGCTGACCCCAGGGTGAATCGTATGTTGGTCATGGATGGCCCCGTCCGCGGTTCGAGGTGTCCACCCTAGACCGAGGCGGCCGTAGTCCCCCGGAACCAGCACAGGACATCCCCGGCCACTTCCGGCGCGGCTCGTGCAGGCGTCGCGTGCTGGGATGCGGAGTTCTCGAACGGCGCGTGACAGCTACGCCCCCATGCTCACCCCTCATGCTGGCCACCAGGAGCGCGTGTGCCCGAGGGGAGCCTCAGTGCTCAACGGGAGCCTCGGTGCCCAACGGGAGCGTCTGTGCCCAGGGGGAGCACTCCCTTTGGGCACACTCGCCCACCGTTGCAAGGGGAGGGATTGCGCCCAAGGGGAGCGCTCCCCGTCCGACGGGGAGCGTCTGCGCTCAAGGGGAGCGTGGATGCCGACGGGAGCAGGTGGGCGCGCAGGGGGGGCGTTGGCGTTACCTCGTGAGCGTGTCATCACTCCCGCCTGGGAGCTGACCTCCGCCGGATCCTCCGGATCCCAGCACACGAGCACGCCGGACCGCCGCAGACAGCGCTGCCGCTCCACCATCGCGTGCTGGTCGCGTGCTGGGATCAGGAGGGAACGGGGGGTGGGTAGGCTCACGGCGTGCCCGCACCCAAGCCGCAGCCGAGCGCCGCCGATCTCGAGCGGCTCGCCGGCGTCCTCGGCGGGCGCCGCTGGCTCGCCCTGACCGGCGCGGGCCTCTCGACCGACTCCGGCATCCCCGACTACCGCGGGCCTGACGCCCGCCCGACGCACCCGATCCAGTACGGCGACTTCGTGCGCCACGCCGACGCCCGCCGCCGTTACTGGGCCCGCTCGATGATGGGCTACCGCAGCTTCGGCGCGGCCGCCCCCAATCCGGGCCACCACGCACTGGCGGCGCTGGCCGCCCCCGTGGTCACCCAGAACGTCGACGGGCTGCACACCCTCGCCGGCTCCACAACCGTGATCGACCTGCACGGTCTGATCGAGCGCGTCGCGTGCTTGGATTGCGCGGAACTGACCACCCGCCTCGCCCTGCAGGAACGGCTGGAGGCGGCGAACCCCCACGTCACGGGCCGCATCCCCGCCGGTGACGCGGAGTTGCGCCCCGACGGGGACGCCGACATCCCCGACCCGGTCGACCTCACGGTCGTGCCGTGCGAGCGGTGCGGCGGTGTGCTGAAACCGGATGTGGTGTTCTTCGGCGAGAACGTTCCGCCCGACCGGGTCGAGCAGGCCTACGCCCTCGTCGAGGACGCCGAGGCCGTGCTCGTCGCCGGCTCGTCGCTGACCGTCATGTCGGGGCTCCGCTTCGCCCGGCACGCCGCAAAGACCGGCAAGCCGGTCGCGATCGTCAACCACGGGCGCACGCGCGCCGACGACCTCGCCGCCGTGCGCGTCGACGCCGGCACCTCCGAAACGCTCAGCGCGCTCGCCACCATGCTGGCCGCCGCGCACTGAGCGTTCCGCGCCGGCTGCCTCAGAGCACCTTGGCCAGGAAGTCGCGCGTGCGCTCCCGCTGCGGGTTCCCGAAGATCTCCTCGGGCGTGCCCTCCTCGGTGATGATGGAGTCGGCCATGAAGAGGATGCGGTCGGCCACCTCCCGGGCGAAGCCCATCTCGTGGGTGACGAGCACCATCGTCATGCCCTCGTCGGCCAGCTGCCGCATGACGGCCAGCACCTCGCCCACCATCTCGGGGTCGAGCGCGCTCGTCGCTTCGTCGAACAGCATGATCGACGGCTGCATGCACAGCGCCCGCGCGATGGCGACGCGCTGCTTCTGTCCACCGGACAGCTGAGCCGGACGCGCTTCCGCCTTGTCGGCGAGGCCGACCCGATCGAGCAGGCTGAGTGCCCGCGCGCGGATCTCGTCCCTGGAGCCCTTCCGCAGCGTCAGCGGGGCCATCATCACGTTCTCCAGCACCGTCTTGTGGGGGAAGAGGTTGAAGTGCTGGAAGACCATGCCGATGTGCTGGCGGACGTGGTCGAGGTTGGTGCCCTTGGCGACGAGATCGACGCCGTCGACCAGCACGTGGCCCTCGGTGACGTCCTCGAGCTTGTTGAGGCAGCGCAGCAGCGTGGACTTCCCGGCTCCCGACGGGCCGATGATGGCCACGACCTCGCCCTCGGCGATGTCGACGTCGACCTTGCTCAGGACGACCAGGTCGCCGTAGGCCTTCTTGAGGTCGCGGACCTCGATGACAGTGCGGCGCGGGGCCGTCTCGATCGTGGCGCTCATGCGTTCACCTTCTTGTCGATGCGGTTGGAAACGGTGGTCAGGAGCGCGATCACCACGAAGTAGATGGCGCCGACGAGCAGCCACATCTCGAACGATCTGAAGTTCGTCGCGATAATCTGCTGGCCCTGATACGTGAGCTCGGCGAAGCCGATGACGGCGAGCAGTGAGGTGTCCTTCAGGCTGATGACGAACTGGTTGATGAACGAGGGCGTCATCACCTTGATCGCCTGCGGGATCACCACCTTCCGCATCGACGTGAGGTACGGCAGGCCGAGCGACCGGGCGGCCTCGAGCTGGCCCGGATCGATGGACTGGATGCCGCCGCGCACGATCTCGGTCATGTAGGCGCCGGCGTTGAGGCTCAGGGTCAGCACGCCCGCCGTGAAGGCCGTCAGCGTGAGTCCGGTCGCCCGGGGCAGGCCGAAGTAGAAGAAGAAGACCTGGACGAGGATCGGCGTCCCCCGGAAGATCGCGACGTAGCCCGTCACGAGCGCGCGGACGACGGCGTTCCCCCCGACCTTCGCGAACCCGCACACGATGCCGATGGCCAGGGCCGCGACGATCGAGAGCGCCGTCGCAGCGAGCGTGAGGGCGAGGCCACGCAGGAGGGCGGGCAGGGCGTCCACGACCATCTGACCGAACCCGGACTGCGTTGCTGCCTCGGTGCTCAGGTAGTTGCCGACGATGGTGTCGTACTCCCCGCTGTCGCGCAGCGACTGCAGGCCCAGGTTGAACGCCTGCACGAACTCGGGGTTGGCCCCCTTGTTGACGGCGGCGCCGTACTGGCCGTTCGGGATCTTGTCGCCCAGCAGCTTCATCCCGTTGCCCTGGGCGATCGTGTAGGCGACGACCGGGTAATCCTCGATGTAGGCCGCGGCGTTGCCGCTGGTCACGTCGGCGATCATGTCGGAGGTCTGGCCGAACGCGGTGGTCCGGAAGCCGTACTGGTCGGCGACCGAGTTCGCGTAGTCGGCCCCGGCCGTGCCGGTCTTGACGGCCACCACCTTCCCGTCGAGATCCTCGAGCCCGGCGACCGTCGAACTCTCGGGCACTGCGAACTGCAGGCCGGTGTCGAAGTAGGGGTCGGTGAAATCGAAGACCTGCTTGCGGGCGTCGGTGATGGTCATGCCGGCGATGACGGCGTCCACCTGGTTGGCCTGCAGCGCCTGCAGGGCGGCGTCGAAGCCGAGCGAACGGACCTCGACCGTGAAGCCCTGGGCTTTCGCGATGGCGTTGATGAGGTCCATGTCGATGCCCACCATCTCGCCGCTGGTGGGGTCACGCATCTCGAAGGGGGCGTAGGTGGTGTCGGTCCCGATGACGTAGCTCTTGCCCTCCGCGGGCTTGGTGCTGTCTGCCTGCGCGGGCGCGACCACCCCGAGCGTGGCGACAAGCAGGGCGACGAGGGTGGCCCCGAGGCTGAGGAGAGGATGGGTGATGCTTCGCATGCTGTGTCCTGGGTGAGTGGTAGGGGATCGCATGCGCCGGCCGCGGCGGTGGCCACCACCGGCGTCGACGGCGACCACCCGCAGGAGCGGGAAACATCAGTGTGCGCCGGGCCCGCCCGGCCCGTGCCCCGTCTTGGGACGGTTAACGCAAGCGTTACCCCCAGCCAGGGATATGTCACACGTTTGACACATAGCGCCCTCTTGCGCAATCCACCGCCGCGCGGGCATCCTGTCAGGCTGCCTTGACGAAGGAGAACCATGATCCGGATCGAACGCATCCCGCACCCCGGCGATACGGACGCCGCCCCGCACCCCTGGCTCGTCGGTCTGTCTGCGGTGGACCACACGGTGAGCCGGGAGCAGTACGGGAACGACGACTTCAGCGACGACGTCGCCGCGCGCCAGGGCCGGCTCCGCGGCTCGGCGTACGCCCATCAGGACGCGTGGGTCGCCCTCGAGGGCGGTCGGGTCGTGGCCTACGCGTGGTGCCACCGCCCCCTCCGGGAGGACCGCGACGTCGGCAACATCGAGCTCGCCGTGCTGCCCGAGGCGCGCCGCCGCGGCCTCGGGGATGCGTTGATGACCACCCTCACCGAGTTCCTCTCCGCCGATGGCCGCGGCACCCTCATGGGCTTCACGTTCTCCCCCGCCGGCGCCGAGGGACCGGACGCTCTCGCCGCACGCTCGGGCACGGGCGCGGTCGACCCGCGCCTGCCCGGGAACGCGTTCGCCGTGCACCACGGCTTCACCCTGGAGCAGGTGGAGCGTCCGTCGACGCTCACCCTGTCGGCGGAGACTCTCCAGCGCGCCGACGCGTTGGGCCGGGCGGCGGCGTCCGTGGCCGGACCCGATTACGAACTGGTCGGCTGGGTCGGGCCGTGCCCCGACGACCTCGTCGACGGACTCGCCGACCTCGCCTCGCGCATGATCACGGACGTGCCCATGGCCGCTGAGCTGAACGACGTGCAGGTCTGGGACGCCGACCGCCTCCGCTCGGCGGAGGCGCGCAACGTGGAGATCGGCACGGCCTGGGTGACCGTCGCCGCCCGCCACATGCCGAGCGGCACGCTCGCCGCGTACACCGAGATCGAGTGGCCGCTTCACCACCCGGTCGGCACGTGGCAGGGGGACACCCTCGTCCGCGCCGACCATCGGGGCCGCCGGCTCGGCATGCTCATGAAGGCGGCGAACCTGCGTCGACTCTTGGACGCCAACCCCGCGGCCGAGCGCGTCCACACGTGGAACGCCGCCGAGAACAGCCACATGCTCGCCATCAACGACGCCCTCGGCTTCGTTCCGACCGGCCTGGAGGGGACGTGGCGCCGCCGCGGCTGAGCCGCCGGCGGCGCGTGGGCTGCCTCAGCCCGGCCAGCCGAGCGACGGGTCCAGCGCCGGGGCGTGAGGGTTGCCTCAGCCCGGCCAGCCGAGCGAGGGGTCCCGCGCGGGGGCGGCGTCCGCGGCGTACCAGGCGTGCCAGAAGGCGGTGAGATCGCGGCCCGTCCGGTCCTGGACGAAGGCGCGGAAGTCGGCGAACGAGCGCGCACCGGGCTCCTGGGCCCAGTCGTGGGCGAGGGCGAAGAACTCCTCGTCACCGATCAGGACACGCAGGGCCTGCAGCGCCGCGCCGCCACGCTCGTAGGTGGTGCCGAACATGTTGTCGACGCCGGGGTCGTCGATGGGAGCGGCCCAGAAGTCCGGCTCCATGCCCCAGACGTCGCGGAGTTCGTCGTCCATGCTCGCCCCGACGCGCCGCGCGACGACCTCGTTGGCGGCGAACGTGGCCCAGCCCTCGTTGTTGACGATGTCGGCCCACGTCGCGACGCGCACGTGGTCGCCGAACCAC
>NZ_JARKOT010000002.1 GCF_029977985.1 Propioniciclava sp.
GGCCTGCAGGCGGTCTTCGACCGGCAGCAGGTTGAGCTTCTGGATGATCCTGACCTTGTGCATCTCCAGCGGCAGCTGTTGTCCCCTGAAGAACGTCACCTTTGACATCGGCTTCCTCTCGCCCGGGTGTGAGTCGCCTCAGCCTTCCATCGCGCCGGATTCGCTACGACGTGCGGTCGTAGTGCGAGACCAGGGGCGCCCCGACACCCCTCACACTCGGAACCTGGCGTGCTGGCGTGTGATGCGCACGCCGGTCGGCCCGGCGGGGCCGGTGAACTGCGGGTTGCCCCGTGCGTCGAAGGTGATCTCCCACCGCTCGTCGGGTGGGCGCCGGAGGTCCGGCTCCACCAGATGGTGGTGGTGCGGACAGAGCAGCACGCCGTTCTCGAGGTCGGTCGCTCCCCCCGCTCCCCACGGGGTGCGGTGATGGCATTCGGAGTCACCGGGTGGGCGGTCACAACCCGGGAAGGCGCAGCCCCCGTCGCGTAGCGCGATCGCGAGCCGCTGAGCGGTGGTGAACAGACGGCGCGCGCGACCAAGGTCGAGCGGGAGGGACTCGCCGCCGAGAACCGCCGGCAGGACGCCGCCCGCACAGGCCAGACGTCGGGACGCTCCGACGGAGACGGGCTCGCCCGAGGCGACCAACGTGGCTTGACTCGCGGCGTCCGCCACGTCGTCGAGCGAGACGCTCACGACCACGCGCGCCCAGTCGCCACCCACGGCGCCGCCCTCACAACCCGCGTGGTGGGCAAGGACCTGGGCGAGGGCGTCCGCGTGCGCCTGCGGCCGAGTTGTACCGACACCCGCGAGGGCATCGGCGGCGCGTTGGCGGCGCGCGAGATCGCCGAGGTGATTGATGAGGAGTTCGCCCTCGATCGAGGGGAGGCTGCCGTGGAAGCTGACCGAGCCGTCGGCCTGTCGCTTCCAGGAAAGGTAGCGCTCGCGCTGCTGGAGTTGCTCGGCGCGGTCGAGGGCCCGTCGATCGGCCTCCTCGGCCACCTCGGGCGCAACGACCTCCACCGCCCGGTTGACGAGGCGACGGAGCGCGGGAGGGTTGAACTCGGCGGCCAGCCCCACGAGGTGAGTGGCCACGGCGTCCACCTCAGCGCGGCTCAGTGCGTCCGGCAGCAGCCCGAGACCGGACACGATGGCTTCGGCCTGCTCACGCGAGACGTCCCCTCGTCCGAAAGCGGCGGCGACCGGCGGGGCGGCGTCCAGCTTGCCCGCCAAGGCGACGTCGGCGCGCGCCTGCCGCGGGCTGTGAGAGGGCAGCGCGGCCAGCCAGGACGCCGTGGGCATGGAGGCCACGGCCAGCGTGGAGCCGCGCCGTTCGGCCTCGGCGATCAGCGCCAACCACTGCGTTTGGGCGAAGGCCACGACCCGTTCTGCGTCCACGATCCGCTGGAGGAGTTGGGCATCGTCCAGCTGCCACCCCAGCGTCTCGACATCGCCGGGGAACGAAGGCGCCTCGGACAAGGGAACCTCGTCGAGCCACGCGGGCGGCTCGGGCATGTCGGAGGGGAACGGCATGCTGCCGGAGTCCAGGACCCACGGCTGCAGCAGCACCCCTTCATCGAACATGTGTTTGATTATAGCCTGGCCAGCACCCCCCACGCAAGCCCTTGTATGCTGCGAAAGATCTCCGATCGGAACCCGTCGAGAGCTCGGAAGGACCCGCCGTGACCCAAGCCGTACCCCGTCCCGACGACGCCGAACTGCAGCACTTGCGCGAGGCTCTCGCCGCCAAGGGTGGGCACACCATGGTGCGCTCGGAGGTGCTCGGCTGGCAGCGAAGCTG
The DNA here is from genome assembly GCF_029977985.1 of Propioniciclava sp. Taxonomy (GTDB): domain Bacteria; phylum Actinomycetota; class Actinomycetes; order Propionibacteriales; family Propionibacteriaceae; genus Propioniciclava. The sequence goes on from NZ_JARKOT010000002.1 coordinate 1,799, forward strand.
GTCGGCGGCCGACCGACAGGTGCTGGAACGTCATCTCACCAGGGTGGGAGCCGCCAGGTTCCGGCGCTCGGCCGACGACGGCTACATCCGCTGCGTCGACGCCCAGGATCGCACCGCCATGGTCATCGCACCCGGCTACGTCATGTTCCCGCGGCACTGGGTGAACAGCGAATGCTCCCCCGACTGGCCGGGTGTCACGCTCAGCACCTTCGGCCGACGGCCCGCCGCCCCCTCCACGAATCGGACGCCGCCGGCGCGGACCGTCCGCCAGCCGCGACGTGTGGAGGAGGAGCCCAAGTTCTGCCCACGGTGCTTCCTGCAACTCACCCCGTCCGGTACCTGCGGCAACTGCGACTGACTCCCCCCGCCGGCGACGTAGCGGGGACTCAGCGGCCGGCGAGCAGTTGCTCGATCTCGGGGCTCTTCGGAACCCGCCCGGAGACCAACACCTCTTCGTCCACGACGAGGCCCGGGGTGCGCAGGATGCCGTAGGAGGCGATGTCGGCGTAGTCGGTGACCTTCTCGACGGTGGCGTCCAGGCCGAGGTGTTCGACGGCTGCGCGGGCCTCCTTCTCGAGGTTCACGCAGTTCTTGCAGCCGGGGCCGAGGATCTTGATGTGCAT
>NZ_JARKOT010000008.1 GCF_029977985.1 Propioniciclava sp.
TCAGCCTCGATCCGCCGACGCTCATTCGTGGGTGATGGTTTCGGCATTTCGGAAGTGGCCGAGGAGCCGGTTTCGGGTGTGGGTGTGGAGTGTCCGCCGGTGTGCCCGGCTTTTCCACTGCAGGTTCCTGGTCGTGCCCGCGGGGGGCGGTTGGTCAACTCGTGGTGAGGGCGGGAGGGCCGAGCGCTGCGGTGTAGAGGGTGTCGAGTTGGTCCTGCCAGGGCCAGTGGGCTGGTAGGTGGAGTCGCCATCGTCGGGCCTGGTTCGCGATCCTGCCGGCGACCTGGATGAGGGTGTGGCGCACGGTCGCGGTGCGGGCCTTGCCGAGGGTGGCGGACGCGAGTCGGGCGGCGGCGCGGGTGAGGTTGAACGCGATCGACGCGAGGGCGAGCCAGGCGGCGTTGGCGGTGAATTTCCCCGATGGTGCGTGGGTAAGGGGGCCGTCTTTGAGGTCGGCGATGACGGCTTCGATGATGGCGTGGTCACGGTGCGCAGCCTCGGCCTGGACCATCGCCAGGGTCGTGTTGGTGAAGACGGGGTGGTAGCGGTAGCCGGGCAGCAGTTCACCCTGGGTGGTGGTGTTCGGGTTGAGGCGTTTGACGCGGCGGACGATCAGGCGGGCGGTGATGTGGTGGGCCTGGGGGTGGGAGGTGAACGCGGTGAACGGCACCTCGGCGACCTCAGCCTGTGAGATCCAGCGGTGCTCGACCTCGTCGTAGACGGCGTCGCGGTAGCGGATCGTGGTCCACGCCTGCTCGTCGATGCTGGCGATGGCCTTGACCACGGCTTTGTTCAGGCGGGCGGTGACCGAGAACCTGGCCCCGCCCGCGGTCGCGGCAGCGGTCACGTCGTGACGGAAGTAGGCACTGTCAGCGCGCACGATGACCAGGTCAGGAGTGGTCGGGACGGCCTTCCGGAGGGTGGCGAGGGTGTCGCCGATCAGGCGGGCGGCGCCATGCCCGGAGTCGATGTTGCCCTTCCGGAGTCGGGTGGCGGCGATCACCGGAGCCGCCAGCGGGGTCGACACGACAGCCAACTGGGCGTTCAACCCCTTGACCCGGCTGTAGCCGTAGGCGGCGCCCTGTTTGCGGTAGCCGTGGGTTTCCCGGACGGTGTCGTCGACGTCCACGTAGACGAGTTGGTCGGCGCCGGCCAGGATCGGTGAGGCCTGCGCCAAGTTGACCAGCAGGCGGGAAGCGACCGCGTCCAACTGTCTGACGTGCCCGAACCGGTAGCCGCGTAGGTGTGTGCCCAGCGTGGTTGCTGCCCGCGCTCCGGTGAAGACCCGCCCCATCCCGCCGTGGCGGAGCACGTCCAGATCGCTGATCGAGTCCGCACCGGCGATCATGCCCGCGATGATCGCCGGCACCTTGACCGACGCGTTCGCCCCGGCGGTGCCGGACACCGTCACGTGCTCGTCGACCAAGTCGTGGAGACCAGTTCGTTCGGCCAGCGTCATCACCGCCGGCAGCCCCCCGAACGCGATCAGGTTCGGGTCGTCGAAAACCGGCTCAACAATGTGGGAAACTCGCACTACGAGTGCTCCTGTCCAGGGCGGGAATGGCGTCTTCGCAAACACCATTCTTCCTTGTCACAGGAGCATTCGCCATCACGGCACGCCTACCACCTCGGCGGATCCAGGCTGAACCGGGCCGGTGGGCGCTGCTCCGCGAGGGGCGGTGCTCACCGGCAATATCGGCTGGTGCCGAACCGCAATATCCGGTGGTGCTCAATCGCAATATTCAGTGGTGCTCAACGGTCCGAATACTCAGTTCCGCAACCTGACCAACTACATCGCCAGATCCCTGCTCGAGACCGGCGGGTTCAGACCCCGACTACACCCTGGATTCGGATGAGCCTGTTTGATGGTTTGAGCGAAATTCCCAATGGAGAGCCCATCGATTTCGGGTTCATGGACCTTGCCGCATCGGCTGCTAAGACAGAGGGAAGAACGTGGGGTGCGGTTGACGAAGTCATCGCTCCAGAGGCCGCGAAGGGCGTGGGTGAACCTCTCGGATTTGGCCTGGCCGGGCCAACTAGGTCTTCCGACTCGTTCACCATGCCAACCACGAAGTCATGCCTTTACAAGAATGAGCACAACATGGAACAAGACATCCCACTCCTCGGAGGTGGCAGTGGCGCGCCGATCCCCGGATGCTCTCAGTAGCACATGCGAACTGGCACGCTCTGGGCCACTGAGGCTGCTTCGCATCGCGAGCTGTGGTGCAACCGCACGTAGTCTTCCGCTCCTTCTGCCGCATCACCTCCAAGGTATAGGCGGGGTCTGCGTCCGCCGTCTCGAGTTGAGACCCTTCGCTGGGCCGATCATTGCGGACATTACGCGGATGCAATCGAGGGCGGGGGGCCTCTAGGCTGAGTGCTGGGCCCTTGGCGTGGCGCGAGGGGGCGTTGGACCAGCAGCGGTGCTACATTCCGACCGTGCGAAGAATTGGAATGATCGTAGGCTCGATCTTGGCCCTGTTTGGCGCTTACCTCGCTGTCTCGTCCTTTGCCGTCGTCATGGCCCTCGGTGGCCCCTGGCTACAGATTCCCGTCGAAGGGGACTGGTCCCGGATGCTCGCCACACTGATGCTCATGGTCGCCGCGGCCGGCAGTTTCTTGTTTGTGGCATCTTGGCGTCGAACCTCCGGCCTGGGTTGGCTGCTGGCGCTTGCCCTCCCGCCCGTCGCGCTATTGTCATTGACCATGTCGTTCGCGTCGAGCATTGCTTTGGTGGTCATCCTCGTGCTGATCGTTGGTCTTGTCATACCAGCGGGCATTGGATTCGCAGCGGGTGCGGTTAGCGCGTCACTTCGATCAAGTAGGAGACCAGTCAATACCAGCCCTTGACCGCCACCCCACAGGAGCCACCGACCTCACCGGCACCGTTCAGCATCCAATCTCCTCGTGATGTCTCCCATGCAACATGTCTGGGGTGGCATCATTGTTGGCCGCGTCGCATCGCTCCCGTCTTCGACAGTCGTTGAACCTATGACTTTGGATGCGCGCCGAGGCTGTGACTGGTGCTGATGCGCTTGGTGTCTGCGGGTGCCGATTCAGCCAACCCCGTATGGGCTTCACCCTCTTGCTGCTTCCCTCCGTGATCGTTAGCGCGCGCAACGAGTTCGTTGGTAGCACGTCCGTGATGTCCGCGACCGTGGGAGAGTCGATCACCGGCCAGACCTCGAGGCAACGTCCGCAGATCGGCATGAGCGCGAAAACCACGCCTGTGGTCATCTCCGCTCGTTGAGGGCTGGGAGCCACAGGAGGACCGCGCGCAAGACGATGGCGGCTCGGTAGGTCGAGGCGAGCTTGTCGTACCTGGTCGCCAGGCCGCGCCACTGCTTGAACCGTTCGAAACTGTTCTCGATGACGTGCCGCTTGGCGTACTTGGCAAGATCAGTCAGCGGCGGGCGACCCCCACGAGAGCCGCGACGCTTCCGGTGCCCCTGCTGGTCACGCGGTTCAGCGATCACCGCCGTGATGCCCCGGCCGCGCAGGAGCGCACGGTGGCCCCGTGAGGAATAGGCCTTGTCGGCCATCACCGAGTCAGGCGTGGTCCGCGGACGGCCGGCCCTCTCGCGCGGGACACGTATCGCGCCGAGCAGGTACGGGAACATCGTGGAGTCGCTGCCCTGCCCCGGCCCGACGGCGACGACCATTGGACGTCCCTTGCCGTCGCACACCTGATGGACCTTCGTCGAGAGTCCTCCGCGGGAGCGTCCAATCGCGTGATCGACCGGCTCGAGTTTCTGTTTCATGTAGTTCGAGGGAGCCCCCGCGAGGCGCGTTGTGTTCGTCGCGTGCTGGTGGGCGCGCGCGACCGTCGAGTCGACCGCCACGTCCCAATCGATCTCGCCAACCGCATCAGCCCTGGTCAACAGGGCGGTCAACACCTTGTCCCACGTCCCGTCGCAGGCGAAGCGACGGTGCCGCTTCCATACGGTCTGCCACGGACCGAACTCCCGTGGCAGGTCGCGCCAGGCGATCCCGGTGCGGTACCGGTAGATGATCCCTTCGACCACGAGACGGTGATCCCTGAAACGCCGTCCCCGCCGCCCGTCCGAAGACGGCATGAACGGCTCGATCAACTCCCACTCGGCATCAGTCAGCACCCGCATCCGCGACATGCCCCCACCCTCACCCGCGACCACGAAGGCATTTGGGAGACACGCCCTGTAGCATCGCCACCGTGTTGGTGTCGCGTGACCCCACTTCCCAAACCCTTCAGTTGCCTTATATTCAGGCTACCTAAATACCTGCGAAAGGGGCGACCATGCGGTCCTGGCGTGTCGTGGGGAACCCAGGCACGGCCGAGCGCTTCACCTTCGTCGAGACGGCCGCGACCGGCACCTGGATGCTGCTCTTCGCCGCCCTCGGCTGGGCCCTGATGGTCGAGGGGTCGGACGCCGAGCGTCCGTCTTCCCGCTCGCCGATCTCCTGACCGCCCCTGGACGCCCGGCGCCGCACTGCACGGAACCAATTCATCAACAGACCAACTCATTCATCGAGGGGGCCATCCATGAGCGACCGCGTCGACGTCCTCATCGCGGGCGCCGGCCCGACCGGCGTCCTGACCGCCCTGCTGCTCGCCGACCTCGGCGTCCGGGTGCTGGCCGTCGACCGCCGGACGGTCGTCTCCGAACTCCCGCGCTCCCGCGGCGTCCACGCCCGGGCCACCGAGGTGCTGCGCCGGCTCGGCGTCGAGGAGGACATGGTCGGGGCCTCCCTGCCGATCGTGCCGCGGTTCGAGGTGCGTACCTCGCTGGCCGACCCGCCGCTCTTCGCCGCGGCGACCGGCGGCGAGACGATGAGCGTGGTCAGCCCCTGCGAGGGCGTCACCATCAGCCAGGACGACTTCGAGACCGTCCTGCGCCGCCACCTCGCCGCCCGGACGCCGCCGAGCTGCGCCTCGGCGTCCGGCTGGCGTCGTTCGAACCAGACGCCGACGGCGTCACCGCGACGCTGACCGACGAGGCGTCCGGGGAGCGGTCGCAGGTGCGGGCACGGTTCCTGCTCGGCGCCGACGGGTGGCGCAGCGACGTGCGCGCGCTGGCGGGCATCGGGCTGACCGGCGGCGAGGCCGGACGCCAGCGCAGCATCCGGTTCCGCGCCGACCTGTCGAGATGGTTGGGCTCGCCGCCGCCGGTGTTCGTGCGCTTCCCCCACCAGGAGGCCGTGCTCCTGCCCACGCACGCCGACGACCGCTGGGTGCTCTCGACCATGACCGGCGACGAGGACGCCGTCGCACTCCTCGGCCGCGTGCTCGGCGTCGACGCCTCTCCCCCGGTGCTCGGCGACGGCGAGTGGCTGGCCGCGATCCAGCGCGCGGACGCCCTCCGCGCCGGGCCGGTCTTCCTGCTGGGCGACGCCGCCCACCGCGTGACGCCGGCGGGCGCGCAGGGCATCAGCATGGCGGTCGCCGACGCGCTCAACCTCGCCTGGAAGCTCGCCGCCGCCGTGCAAGGTTGGGCCGGCCCGGACCTGCTCGACACCTACCAGACCGAGCGGGCGCCGGTCATCGACCACGCCCTCGAGGTCAACCGCCTGATGTGGGCCGACCTGCGCGCGGGCCGGCCCTCGAACAACGACCTGCGCCTTCTCGACATGGGCTACCGCTACGTCTCGCCGATCGTCCAGCCGGCCGATCCGGCACCGGACGCGGACGCCTACGTCCCCAGCGCCGAGCCCGGAGACCGGGCGCCGCACGCGTGGCTTGCCGGCGGCCGTTCCACGCTGGACGCCTACGGGCGCGGCTTCGTCCTCGCCTCCGCCGGGGGCTGGTCGGACGCGGTCGCGCGGGTCGCGGCGTCCTCCCCTGTCCCGCTCGCGGCGCTCGACCTCGACACCCCGGACGCCGTGGCGCTGTACGGGGTCGGGGATGGCGGCGCGGTGCGGGTCCGGCCGGATGGGCACGTGGCGTGGCGGCTGGCGGCGTCCGAGGGCGCGGAGGGGTTGGCGGCCGCGGTCCTTACGTCAGCGGGCTTCGTGCCATGAGAGCTGGGTGAGGCGGGCTCGCTCCTTGTTCATCCACTGGCCCTCGGCGTAGTTGCGGACGAAGTCCTCGGCGAACTCGACCGGGTCGTCGCCGACCACCGAGCGGATGGGCGTGCCGTCGGCGGCGGCCTGCTCGAAGAGGTCGGCCAGGTCGCTGACCATGGCGACCAGCACGTCGCTGCGGCCGACGCCGCCGACGTTGAGCAGGTACCGCTCGAGGGCCAAGGTGGCGTCCCGATAGGGGGCGGGCATGCGCGCGGCGCGGGCGCGGTACTCGCGCCACTTCTTCTTGTCGCCGAGATCGCCGGCGATCTTGTCGATGAGGGTGTTGAGATCCATGGTCAGGCTCCTTGGTTGAGTCGGGTGAGGCGATCGGTGAGGAAGTTCCAGGTGTCCCAGAACTCGGCGAGGTGAGCGCGGCCGGAGGCGTTGAGCGAGTAGACCTTGCGCGGCGGTCCCTTCTCGGAGGGGACCTTCTCGATGTCGACGAGGCCGCGCTGCTCGATGCGCACGAGCAGGGCGTAGATGGTGCCCTCGGCGATATCGGTGAAGCCCTGGTCGCGCAGCCACGCGGTGATCTCGTAGCCGTACGCCGGCCGTGCGGCGAGAATCGCGAGAACGATCCCCTCCAGCACGCCCTTGAGCATCTCGGTGCTCTGTTTGCCCATGGTTCCTCCGGTACTCAGTGTTACTCACTACTGGTAGATAGTGACACTGAATACCGGATTACGCAAGCCCTCTACCCCGCGACCCGACGGACGCCGCGGCGTCCGTCAGCGGGACGGCCGACGCAGCGACTCGGCGATCCAGAAGGCGAGGTCGTCGTCGGAGGCCAGGCCGTGGGCGTCCACGAGCAACCAGCCGGGGGACATGGACGTGCTGCCCATCACAGCCTCCCTGGCACCCGGGCGCTCGACCAGGTCGTCGTAGCGGGCCTCCTCGACGCGGACCAGCAGCCCGCCGTCCTTGCCGGCAGAGACCGCGAGCCCGCCGTCGACCATGAAGGAGAGCCCGCCGAACATGCGCACCTCGCGCACTTCGGCGCCCTCGGGCAGGGCGGCACGGACGCGGTCGGCGAGGTCCTCTTGGGCGGGCGTGAGAGGCATGGGCGCTCCTGTCGGCGGGGTTCCGATGCTAGGGCGCGCAGCCGCGGGGCGATAGGCCTCGCTGCCTGGCGAGGTCGATGGGCGAGTATGACGCGATGCGTGATAGCGGGTGGGTGATCAGATGCTTTCGGGGCTCGGCCACCGAACGACTCTCGTCACGCCAGCGAGTCAAGAGGATCGAACCCCGGATCGAACGAACCGCCCTACGCACGTTGGTGATGTTGGACGCCGCCGAGGCGCTGGAGGATCTGCGCGTGCCGCCCAGCAACCGGCTGGAGGCCCTGCATGGTGACCGGGCGGGCTAGCACCGCAATCGCGGCGAGGACCTGTTCCACCCCGATCGGTCATCGAGCGAGTCGAGCCACTCCTCAATGTGACCCAGGTCCACACGCCACATCCACACACGTCAGATCCTGCAAGGTCTACTGACAAGCTGGCGTGACGTTCCCTCGGCGGCGCGAGAACAGGCGACCCAGCTGGCTCGCCACCGTGGTGTTTTACGGACTCAATGGCATCTCCCTCGACGCCCCCGACGAGGACGCCTACGACCTCGTCATCGCGATCGCCAGTGGCGCAACCACACAGATCGAAGCCCTTGCCGCCGCCCTCTCCACGTGGCACCGAGTGCGGCAAGAGAGTGAGTCGCGTTAAGGGAGTAGCTCCCAGAACTGGCGACGCGCTGGCATCGAGTGAATGACCATCTCGCCACCGCTCTTGAAGATCAGGACGACAGTCTTCAGAAGGCGCGCTTGGGTGTCGAACCCAAGCCGCAGTTCCCGACGCGGCCACTCGTCGTCTTCGAGGGGCTCGACCCACAAGGACCAGTCCGCAGCCTGAAGCGCGTCCTCAGCGGAGACGCCGTGCTTGAGCGCGCTGGGATGGACCTTCACGCCGCGTAGGACGCAAGCGCCCGACGGATCGCTTCCGAGCGGGACACGTCGTCCTTCTCGGCTTTGGCGTCCAGCGCCGCGATCTCCTCGGCGGTGAGCCTGACGGCGATGACCTGCATCGGTTCGGCACCGCGCCCCGGACGGCCGCGGCCCCGCTTCTTCAGCTGGTCGACGTCATAGCCTGCCTCAGCTTCGTCGGCCCACTGTTGGATCTGCTCCTCGGTCACCCCATCCTCATACACCATGGGAGAATCGTATAACGAAATGTGGCGGTCGGCGAGGGTCAGCTGGCGACAGGCGGCAAAGGCGGATGTTCACTGAGCCACCCCTCGCGCGTCTTTGCTCGTTCTAAGGGTGGTGCCTGGTGGCATGCGTGCCGGATCTGAGGCAGGAGGGGTCGCGCCGCTGTCAGTGGGCGTTCGCGCCCTCAGCCGAGGGGTGCGTAGGTCTCGAGGTAGTGGGTGATCTTGCGGCCGAGTTCCTCGTTCATGGCCTTGTCCCGGTTGAGTGCGTGGCCGGAGTTTGGGAAGACGAGCACATCATGGGCGATGCCGTGGGCCGTGAGGGCGGGTTCCAGGCCGGTCAGGATCCTCATGGCTACTCATCTCATCATGGTCCCGGCGCACCAGGGTGGGAGCAGCGCGTCGCGGACGAAGCTCTGTCACCAGGATCTCCCCGCGAGGCGCGGACGAACAGCTTGAATCATTCCTCGCCAGGACGGCCGGCTCCTGGTTCGCGACCATCCGGATATGCCGCGGGCAGGTTAGCCACTGCCCCCCGCCCCACCTCTTGACTGACGATCGGTCAGTTGTATCCTGAAGCCACCGACTGACCGTCAGTCGGCCACCCGGAGGAGCCATGGCCCGCGTCGTGAAGCACCCCGACGTCCGCCGCGACGAGATGATGGACGCCGCCCTGCGCCTCTGCATGAGCGTGGGCTACGACGCCATGTCGATCGACCAGGTGACCCAGGCCGTCGGCGTCGCCAAAGGGACGTTCTACTACCACTTCCCGTCCAAGACGGCCCTGCTGGTGGCGGTCGTCGAACGCTGGGTCGACGACTTGTTCCGCGACCTCGAGGCGCAGGCACCCCACCTCGTGGGCACGGGCGCCGAGCGGTTCCGCACACTCATGCAACTCGCCACGGCGTGGAAGCTCGAACGCATCGACGCCGCGATGGCGGCCGTCCCGCTGCTCTACAAGCCAGAGAACCTCGAACTGCGTCACCGCCTGTTCGACTCGTGGATGCGGCGCATGGGCACCCTCGTCCTGCCCCTCATCGAGCTCGGCCACGACGACGGCAGCCTCGACGTCGTCGACCCACACGCCACCGTCGACGTCGTGCTCGCCATGATGATCGACGGCTCCGCGCGCCTCACCGATCGCGCCTTCGCCGCCGAGACCGAGGACGAGTACCTGCGCATCTTCACCACCGGCTCCCCGGCCCTCCTGCGCGCCGTCGAGCGCGTGCTCGGCGCGGCGCCCGGCACGTTAGCGCTCCCCGGCGACTTCACCGAGACCTACCGCGCGATGCGCGGCCCGTTCCTCGCCGCCCTGCACGGCACCCACTGACACCTCTTCCCTCCGAAGGAACCTCCCATGAAGCGCAACCGCATCGTCGCCGCCGCCGTGATCGCCCTGCTCGTGATCGCCGTCGCGGGCGGCGCCTGGTGGTCCACCCAGAGCGCCCGCACCACCGTGGCAGCGGCGACGGCGTCCACCCAGACGCTCGACGTCACGGTGAACGCCAAGGGCACGATCGCGCCGGACGCCCAGTCCACCGTCACCGCCCCCGCAGCCGGGACGTTGGCGTCCGTGGCCGTCACCGACGGCCAGAACGTCGACGCCGGCCAGCTGCTCGGCACGATGGACACCACCCCGCTGGACGCCGCCGTCGCCCGCGCCGAGGCCGACTACGCCGCCGCCCGGGCCATGCCGACGGGCACCGACCGACTCAACCGCGCCCGTGACGCCGCCACCCACGCCGCCCAGCTCGCCCTCGACGCCGCCCGCGCCAACCGAGACAAGGCCGAACTCAAGGCGCCGGTCGCCGGCACGGTGCAGTTCACGTCGCTGTCGCTGGCTCCCGGGCTGCCCGCGCTGTTCACGACGGCGCCTGGCGTCGCGGTCACCGAGGGCCTGACGCTGTTCACCGTCGTCGAGCCGTCCTCGCTGCGGTTCGACGCGGCCGTCGACGAGTCCGACATCGCGGGCGTCCAGGCCGGACAGTCGGCGTCCGTCACCCTCGACGCCTTCGCGGACGAGCCGTTCTCGGGCACCGTGGCGGCGGTGCGTCCGGTGGCGGTGAGCACGTCGACCGGCGGGGTGGCGTTCACCACCGTGATCACCCTGGACGCCGCCGGCAAGACCCTCATGAACGGCATGACCGGCGATGTGGACATCGCGACCGCCTCGATCCCGGACGCCCTCGTCGTGCCCGTGCAGGCGGTCGTCTCGGACGGGGCGGGCCGTTTCGTGTGGGTCATCGACGGCGGCGCCGTGCGCCGGGTGGCGGTCGAGGTGGGGGCGTCCTCGGACACCCTCACCCAAATCACCTCCGGCCTGGACGCCGGCGTTCAGGTCGCCACGACCAACCTCACCGCGCTGACCGAGGGGGCCAGGGTCGATGTCCAGTGACGCTCCCATCGTCGCGACCCGCGGGCTGACGAAGACTTACGGCAGCGAGCCGAACGTGGTGCACGCGCTGGCGGGGGTGGACCTGACGGTGCAGCCGGGCGAGTTCGTGGCGGTGATGGGTCCGTCGGGCTGCGGCAAGTCGACCCTGCTGAACCTCATCGGCGGTCTGGACACCCCCACCGCGGGGACGATCTCCATCGACGGCACCGACATCGCCACGCTGCCCGACGAGCAGCTCACCACGCTGCGCCGGCGGCGCTTGGGGTTCGTGTTCCAGTTCTTCAACTTGATCCCCGTGCTCGATGCGACCGAGAACGCGGCCCTCCCGCTCACGCTCGACGGCGCTGCGGACGCCGACGCGCGCGCCACCGAGTGGTTGCGTCGCGTGGGGCTCGGCGACCGCCTGACGAACCGCCCGGATCAGCTCTCGGGAGGGCAGCAGCAGCGCGTCGCGGTCGCCCGGGCGCTCTCGACGGATCCGGCGTTGGTGCTGGCCGACGAGCCGACCGGCAACCTCGATTCAGCCTCGGCCACCGAGATCGCCGAACTGCTCGCCACCGTGGCATCCGACTGGGGTCGGGCCGTCCTCATGGTCACCCACGACCCGCGGATCGCCAGCTACGCCGACCGGCTCGTCCTCATGCGGGACGGCGCGATCATCGACGACCTCTCCCTCGACGGCCGTCGCGAGGCCGCCCGCGACGCGATGGATCGGGCGGGCTTGCTGTGACCGCCCTCACCCTCGCCTGGCGCTACCTGCGCGGCCGCGGCTTGCGGTCGGCGCTGACGACGCTCGCCGTGGCGCTGGGGGTCATGCTCGTGTTCGGCCTGAACGGCATCGCCCCGGCGCTCATGGAGGCCTTCACCAAGTCGATGATGTCGGCCGCCGGCAAGATAGACGTGACCGTGACGAGCGCCTTCCGGCAGCCCTTCGGCACCGACGTCCTCGACACCGTCACCCTGACGCCGGGTGTCGCGGCGGCGTCCGGGGAGGTTCAGCGGGCCACGCCGCTCATGACCAGCGACGACCTCCTCGACGCGCCGAGCATGATCAACATCGTGGGCCTCGACCCGGCCGCCGCCGGCGGCGTCCGGGACTTTCCGCTCAGCCAGGGCCGCCCGCTCGCCTCGGGCGACGGCGACGTGGCCCTGCTGTCGAGCGATCTGGCCGGACGCCTCGAGGTGCGGGTCGGCGACGAGCTGACCCTGCCGAGCTCGGCCGGAACGACGTCGCTGACGATCGTGGGGCTCTTGTCGACGCCGACCGTGCCCGGTCAGGAGCAGCTCTACGTGCCGCTCGCCGCCGCCCAGAACCTGTTCGCCCTGGGCAACCGCATCACGGTCGTGGAGGCGGCCCTCACCCCGGACGCCGACCGCGCCGCCGTCGAGGACAACCTGCGCAGGCGCCTCGGCGACTCCTACAGCGTGGGCGGGCTGTCGTCGAACGCGACGCTGATCGCGAGCATGCAAGTCTCGCAGTTCGCGTTCAACCTGTTTGGAGTTTTCGCCCTGGCCACGGCCGGGTTCATCATCGCGAACTCGTTCCGGACCGTCATCGCTGAGCGGCGCCGCGACATCGGCATGCTGCGCGCGATCGGGGCCCCGCGGCGGATGATCAGCAGAATGTTCCTGGCCGAGTCGCTGCTGCAAGGGGTGATCGGAACGGCGCTGGGGCTGGTGCTCGGGTGGCTGCTCGCGGCGGGTGCGTTCGCGGCGATGGTGCCTGTGATGAAGCGGTATCTCAAGCTGGAGATCGGGCCGCCTCTGTTCGAGCCGCAGACGTGGGCGGTCGCGATCGGTCTGGGGCTGGGGGTGACCGTGCTGGCGGCGCTGCTGCCCGCGCGGGCGGCGTCCACGATCACACCGCTCGACGCGATGCGTCCGCCGATCGCGGAAGTGCACCGGCTCGTGGCCGGACGCCGCGCGTTGCTGGGCGTCGGGCTGGTGGCGGTGTCGGCGTTCATGCTGGCCTCGCGCGTGCCGACGTGGGTGGCGGTCGGGTCGGTGGTGTTCCTCGTGGCGATCGCGCTGGTGACGCCGGCGATCGTGAACCCGCTGGCGTCGGCGTTCGGATCGGCGGTGGAGTTGCTGTTCGCGCGGGAGGGGGCCATCGCGCGCTCGAATCTGCAGCGGAACCCCGGCCGCTCGGCGACGACCGTGACGGCCGTGATGCTCGGGCTGGCGTCCATCGTGGCGATGTTGACCGTGGTGTCGTCGATCTTCGCGGGGTTCATGACCTACATCGACAAGTCCATGGGCTCGGACTACCTGGTCATCCCGGGGTCGATCGTGCTGCAGGAGGGGAATGTGGCCGCCGGGCCGCGCCTGGGGAACGAGCTGCGGTCGGTGCCGGGGGTGGCGTCCGTGGCGTCCCTGCGGGTGGCGAACGGCAAGCTGAACGGCCACGACGTGCAGGCCATCGGGATCGACCCGGTGGAGTATCCGAAGGTCGCGTCGCTGGAGTGGAACGGGGCGTCGTCGGATGCTGCATTCGGGCAGTTGGCGTCCGGGCGGTGGCTCATCGCCAACGGCATCTTCGCGTCCCAGGCCGGGCTCGAGCCCGGTCAGGCGGTGACCCTGGAGACGCCGAACGGACGCCGCACCTACTTCGTGGCCGGCATCGGGAACGACTACCTGAACGCGAAGCTGTCGACGATCTACGTGTCGCAGGACCTGCTGGCGCGCGACTTCGCGACCACGAACGACCTGATGTTCCTGCTCGATCGCGATCCGGGGTCGGACGCCGCCGCCGTCGGTCGGGCGGTGGAGGCCGTCGTGGCGGACTACCCCGCGTTCACCGTGCACTCCACGCAGGAGTGGCGGGCCGAGCAGCAGACCACGTTCAACGGGACCCTGTTCATCTTCTACGGGCTCATCGCCGTGCTGGCCCTGCCGAGCCTGCTGGCACTGATGAACACCCTGGCCATCTCGGTGTTGGCCCGGACCCGCGAGATCGGCATGCTGCGCGCCGTCGGCGCCACGCGGCGTCAGGTGAAGCGGATGGTCATGGCCGAGTCCCTGCTGCTGACGTTGATCGGCATTGCGTTCGGGGTCCTGAGTGGGCTGTGGCTCGGCTATGCGCTGGTGGTGGCGATGTCCAACGTCGGCTGGGAGATGCCCTGGAGCTTCCCGTTCGACGGGGTGGTGGTGACGATCGTGGTGGGGTTGATCTTCGGGGTCCTCGCATCCGTCGCGCCCGCGCGATCGGCGGCACAGTTGGACGTCGTCGAGGCACTGCATCAGGAGTGAGTGACGCGACCGTGTCCTCGCTCGGTGCGCCCTCGCCGGTTTCGGCGCGTGGGGCAGCTGCAAGCGGGTCGGATAAATCACAGTGGCGAAATTATCCACAACTGCCCTAGAGTTCAATTATGGATCTTGACCTGTTCCAGAACCCGCTGATGGGCACCCTCGTTCCCATCAGCGGCTTCTCACCCGATGGCGCTCCGTGGAGTCACAAGGCCTTCTTACCCAACCCACTTCCTGATGCCAGCCCCGAACTCACGGGAGCCGCCTACCGAGGCGTCGCGGAAGCGCGTGCCGCCCTCAGTGCACTCGATGCCACCGCGCAACGTCTTCCCAACCCACGCCTCTTCCGCCGATCCACTCTCCGGCTCGAAGCACACTCCACGGCCGCACTCGAGGGCACCTACGAACCGCTGGTGCGCGTTCTGGCAGCAGACGAGGAGGAGGCGGCAGACCCCTCGCTCCGCGAGGTCATCAACTATCTGGTCGTGGCCGAGACCGCTTTCGCATGGAACGAGGAGGGACGGCCGTGGAGTACCGCATCGCTGGCAACCCTCCAGGCTCTCCTCGTGGAAGGCACCGCCTCCGAGCGCGAGGAGTCCGGCGAGATCCGACGCATCCAGGTTGTGATCGGTCGCCGACCCGAAGCCGACCCGCGGACGCCGCCCATCCAAGCAGCACGCTTTGTGCCGCCACCACCCGGGGCGGACCTTGAGGCCCGAGTCCGGGACTTGCTGGGGTGGATGCAGGTCGCTCCCCGGCCCGAGATCGATCCTGTTGTTGCTGCGGCCATGGGCCATTACGCATTCGAGGCGCTCCACCCGTTCCACGACGGAAACGGGCGACTCGGCCGCCTCTTCATCGTGCTCCAACTCCACAAAGCCGGCGTACTGACCGAGCCGACATTGTCCGTCTCGCCCTGGTTCGAGTCTCGGCGCACCGGCTACTTCGACGCGCTGATGGGCGTCTCCACCCATGGCGACTGGCCCACATGGGTCGAGTTCTTTGCCCAGGGGCTCGCCGAGTCCGCCCGCACCACCCATCGGCGCATGCTGTCGTTGGCCGACCTTCAGGAGCAGTTGAAGGGTCGGGTGCAAGAATCGAGCCTGCGCTCGATGAAGGCATCCGCCTTGATCGATTTCGCCGTGGGGCAGCCCACCTTCACTATTCGACAAGCATCCGAC
The DNA here is from genome assembly GCF_029977985.1 of Propioniciclava sp. GTDB lineage: Bacteria > Actinomycetota > Actinomycetes > Propionibacteriales > Propionibacteriaceae > Propioniciclava. Next base: position 15,058 of record NZ_JARKOT010000008.1, read on the forward strand.
GGCATCGGCATGGCCTACCAGGGCACCAAGAAGCTCGTCGACAAGCTTGTCCATCTCGGCATCATCGCTCCCTACGGCGCCCGCACCTACAACCGCCGGTTCCACGCCCCCGCCGTCATGGACGTCCTGCTCGGCCACACCCGCCCCGAACCTCCGGCGCACGATCGGTAGATCAGTCCATATGGATCATGGCCGGTCACACAATGTTCCAGAATGAGCCGTTGTGGATCGTTTCGTGACGTGCTTGGCGTCGTCAGCCGTAGAGCGTCCCCACCCGCGCTGCAACCTCGGCCATCTGGTCGCGGAGGTCGTCGGGCTCCAGCACCTCGACCCAGTCGCCGAGGCCCAGCAGGACGCCGACGGCGCCGCGGAGCGTCCCGACATCGACGCGCACGACCGCGGCACCGTCTGCGCCGTCCTCCACCACCGGGGGACGCCGCGCGACGAACTCGATCTGCCGCAGCGTGATCGGCACGTGTTCGCGCGGGACGCGGATGCGCACCGCGTACGCCGGCTGCTCCTGCCACGCACTGCGCAGCTCCTGCCACGTGGCGCGCAGGTCGAGCCGGGCCGGACGCCGCGCCGCCTCCTCCAACACTCGGAACGACCGGATCCGGCTCACCCGGAAGGTGTGCGGACGCCCCCGGTGCGCCGCCACGAGATACCAGGTGGGGCCGGCCAGGACGAGGCCCCACGGATCGACGGTGCGGCGTCCACCCTGGCCGGACGCCAGGGCCTCGTAGTCGATCCAGAGCCGACGGTCGGACCAGACGGCCTCGAAGAGCTCGTCGAGCGCACCCACCGGCGCCGACTTCCCGGACCACCCGCCCGGGTCGATCACGATCCGGTCGAGGGTGCGGCCGACGGCGCCCGCCTCGGCGTCCGGTAGCCCCGTCGCGAGCTTCCGCAACCCCTGGGCGAAGGCAGGACCGAGGCCGAGGGCGTCCGCCACCTGGCCGCCGCCGGCGACGAAGAGGGCGCGGGCCTCGTCGGGGGTGAGCGCCTCGGCGTCCGGCGTGTAGCCCGGCACCAACGCGTACCCACCGGCGCGGCCACGCTCGGCGAACACCGGGACGCCGGCGAGCGACAACGCCTCGATGTCGCGCATGACGGTGCGCGGGGTCACCTCCACCCGGCGCGCCAGCTCGGCTGCGCTGAGGCGTCCGTGCTGGCGCAGCAGGCCCACGAGGGTGAGCAGACGATCCGCGCGCATGCGCCAAGATTCGCATGAATACATGACATTCGGTGTCACTGATCGGGTCGCAAAGTGGTGTCACCGGCCCAGAAGGGGCCCCGAACCCGAGGAGATCACCATGACCCCCACGACCACCCTCCCCGACCTCCGCCCCGCGCTCGCCCAGTCGCAGGCTTGGGTCGCCGAACTGATCGCCGGCGTCCGCCCCGACCAGTGGGACGCCCCCACCCCCTGCACCGACTGGACCGTCCGCGACCTCGTCGGCCACCTCTTCGCCGTGCAGAGCCGCATCGAGGCCAACCCGGCCGGCAGCGTCAACCACCTCCCGTCGACGCTCCCCGTGCCGGACGCCGACGCCGCCGCCGCGTTCCGCACCGCAGCCGAGCGGGGCGCCGCCGCCTGGTCCGACGAGGCCCTGGCGAGCACCGTCGTCCGGCCCTACGGCGAGGTTCCCGGCGCCGTCGCCGTCGCCGACTTCACGCGCGAGCACCTCGTCCACGGGTGGGATCTCGCCACCGCCACGGGCCAGGACCCCGAGGCGCTCGGCGACCTGGCGGCGACGATCCTGCCGTCGGCCCGCCAGTTCCTGCCCGCGGAGATGCGGGGGGCAGGCATCCCGTTCGACCCGGTCGTCGAGCCCGCGGCTGACGCCGGACCCACGGAGCAGCTCGCCAACTGGCTCGGCCGCCGGAGCCGGTGACGTGGGCGTCGATCGGGAGCGCGCCAGCGTCCCGCCGGCGTCCGAGTGAAAAGTGGTGGACGCCGGGCTCCTGCGCCCGGCGTCCGCGCTGGCTAGCGTGAGCCTTGGCGGGGCCTGAACCAGAGACGGTCCCCGGGCTGCCAGCGCGGGTGGCGAGTCGGTCCCGTCAGTGACGAACCACGAGGGGTTCACCATGACCGATCCGCGCAGGATCCTCATCCTCGGGGCCGCGGGCCGCGACTTCCACACCTTCAACGTCCTCTACCGGGACGACCCCAGCCACCGCGTCGTGGCCTTCACGGCCACGCAGATCCCCGACATCGCCGGCCGCGCCTACCCGCCCGAACTCGCCGGCGCTCTCTACCCCGACGGCATCCCGATCGTCGACGAGGCCGAACTCGAAGCGATCATCGCGCGCGAGGGCGTCCAGGAGTGCGTCTTCGCCTACTCCGACGTCTCCCACGAGACCGTCATGCACCTCGCCAGCCGGTGCATCGCCGCCGGCGCCGACTTCGTGGTCCCGGGCGGGGCGGCGTCGATGATCACGTCGACCAAGCCGGTCATCGCCGTGTGCGCCGTCCGCACGGGCGTCGGCAAGTCGCAGACCAGCCGCTACCTGGTGAGGATCCTGCAGGGGCTGGGCAAGCGGGTCGTGTCGATCCGGCACCCGATGCCGTACGGCGACCTCGCCCAGCAGGCCGTGCAGCGCTTCGCGACCTACGCCGACCTCGACCGTCACCACTGCACCATCGAGGAACGCGAGGAGTACGAGCCCCACATCGACGCCGGCTTCCTCATCTACTCCGGCGTCGACTACGCGGCCATCCTGCGCGAGGCCGAAGCCGAGGCCGACGTCATCCTGTGGGACGGCGGCAACAACGACCTCCCCTTCTACGCCCCCGACCTGCACATCGTCCTCGCCGACCCGCTGCGCCCCGGCGACGAAGCCCGCTACCACCCCGGCGAGGCGAACGTCCGTCTGGCCGACCTCGTCATCGTCGCCAAGTGCGACTCGGCCGATCCGGACGCCGTCGCTGCGGTCGAGGCGTCGGTGCGGTCCCTCAACCCGGACGCCCGCATCCTGCGCTGCGACTCCCCCGTCACCGTCGAGGATCCGGACGCCATCCGCGGCAAGCGAGTGGTCGTCGTCGAGGACGGCCCCACCCTCACCCACGGCTCCATGACCTTCGGCGCCGGAGTCGTGGGGGCGAAGGCCGCCGGCGTCGCCGAGATCGTGGACCCGGCTCCGGTCGCGGTGGCCTCCCTGGCGCGGACCTACGAGAAGTACCCCAACGCCCGAGGCATCCTGCCCGCGATGGGCTACGGCGAGGCCCAGATCCGCGACCTCGAGGCCACGATCGACGCGACGGACGCCGACGCCGTCGTCGTCGGGACCCCCATCGACCTCACCCGCGTCCTCACCGTGAACAAGCCCATGATCCGGGCGCGGTACGAGCTGCGCGAGCAGCAGGCAGGGGTGCTGGAGGAGGAGGTTCGCGCGGCCGTGCTCGGGGGCCAGGGCGACGCCTGAGTCCGGCCCCCGCGCGGGCGCGGGCTGGCCACCGAACGCAGGTTGGTCACTCGACGCCCCCACCCCCGCCCGATCAGGAATCGAGTGTCACGTTCTCGTCGGTCGCCCGCGTCAGGACGCACCGACCCGTGCTCCACGGATTCAGTGTTACACTGGATCCGTGGCGAATCTGACGATCACGGTGGATGAGACGACCCTGAAGCGCGCCCGGATGCGTGCCCTGCAGCGCGACGAGTCGGTGAACGCCTATCTCGCCGAGGCTCTCCGCCGCTACGCGGCCGCCGACGACGCGCCCGACCGCATGGCCGGCGTGCTGCGCGCGGCGCGGGCGAGCACCTCCGGCTCGGGGGCCGAAGGCCGCACCTGGACGCGGGAGGAACTCCACCGTGGCTGACTTCCTCGACACCAACGTCCTGGTCTACGCCTTCGACGCGTCGGAGCCCACGAAGCAAGCCACGGCTCAGCAGCTCCTGAGCGACCACCCCGATGCCTGCATCAGCACGCAGGTGTTGTTGGAGTGGTTCTCGGCTGTGACGAGGAAGTTCACCCCGCCTCTGCCGCTGACGGACGCGGTGGCCGCGCTGGAGACACTGGCGGCTCTCGACGTCCTCCCCGCCGACGCGGAACTGGTCGTGCGCGCCGCCCGCGCGTCCCGGGATCACCAGCTCTCGATCTGGGACGCCATGATCATCGAGAGCGCTGCCCTCGGTGGCTGCTCGACGCTGTGGACCGAAGACCTCAGCGACGGCACCACCCTCCGCGGCGTCACGATCCGCAACCCGTTCGCCGAACAGCCGCTCCGCTGAGCCGCAGAGCCCCGCTCACCCGCGCCGCTCGGACAGCCCTCGAGGTAGGAGATCTGGCCGAAGTGCTGGCTGACCTCTGCCGGCCCTACTCCGCCGACTTCATCTGCCGCGCGTACGCCGCCGGGGAGACGCCGAGGGCGCCTGTGAAGTCCCGGGTGAGGTGGGCCTGGTCGGCGTAGCCGAGGTCGGCGGCGACGGCTGCCCAGTCCACGGAGTCCCCTGCGCGGACGAGCTCGGCGGCGTCCAGGAGACGGCTCCGCCGGATCACCCAGGCCGGGCTCACGCCGGCGCAGGAGGCGAACATGCGCTGCAGCGTCCGCGGGGAAACGCCCGCCAGCGCGGCCAGCTCCTCGACCCGCCGCACGGACCGGTCCCGCTCAGCCACCCCCGCCACCCGGCCCACCTCGCGCGCGAGCTCGACACGCGCGGGGTCCCGGCCCGCCAGCAGCCCGGCGAGCACCTCCCCCAGCCGGCGCGCGACCTCGGCGGGCGGCGTCCCGTCGCACCGCTCGGCCAGGCCGGCGATCGCCGGACCCAACACCTCGGACGCCGGCACCGCCCGGTCGGTCAGGCGCCGCACGTCGTCGACCCAGGCGCCGAAACCGCCGGTCGTGGTCTTGGCGGCCACGTTCCAGCCGCGCCCGGTCAACACCCGCGTCGCCAAGCGAGTGGTGACCCCGGTGACCACCTCCCGCAGCGGGTGGGGTCCGGGCGGCGGGGCGACGGCGTCCGGCGGCGGATTGCCGGCCGACACGTTCACCCCCGGCTGCGACAGCACCTGCTGGGGATGGCTCAGGCCCCTCGGCAAGTCCCAGGCGACCGACCAGAACCAGTCGACCAGACCAGCCAACTGCGGCGGCGCCGGGTGGCGCTCGAACGCGACGAACCGCATCATCCGCCCGGGCGCGATGATGCCGCGCGTGTCGTCCGGGACCGGCTGGCTCATGCGCCGAACGTACCGGGCGGCGTCCGGCGATCGTGTCGCGAATCTTCAATCACGGACGCCGCCGGCTTCCGTAGGTTCTCGGTCATGAACACCACCCAGCAGACCACCGATCACCTGCGGGCCGTCCTCGCCGACCTCGCCGACGTGCTCGACCGCATCACCCCTGACCAGGCCACCGACCCCACCCCCTGCGCCGAGTGGGACGTCGCCACCGCCCGCCAACACACCCTCGGCTGGCTGACCGCCTTCACCGACGGCTACGCCGCCGAGGACGGGCTCTGCTCCGACCCGGACGCCGTCACCGTGGAGGGGACCGGCGCCGACCAGGTGCGCGCCTGCTCGGCCCGGCTGGCCGAGGTGCTGCCGGCCGCCGCCGACGGGCAGCTGTTCATCGGCGAGGCCGGCATGCCGGGCGGGATGGCGCTGTCGATGATCCTGTGGGAATACCAGATGCACGGCTGGGATCTTGCCGCCGCCACCGGCCAGATCTGGTCGCCCGACGCAGCCGGCGTCGAGGAGTCGCTCGCGTTCGCCCCCGGCATGCTCACCCCCGACTACCAGGGCGAAGGCATGTCGTTCGGCCCGCGCGTCGAGGTCGGCCCGGACGCCCCCGCGTTCGACCGCCTGCTCGGCCTGTCCGGGCGCGACCCGCAGTGGCGGCGTCCGGCCTGACGCGCGGACCGGCGCCCGGACGCCGGCCTGAGGCGCGGGCCCCCGGCACTAGCATGGGCGGCGACGGGCGCAGAGGTGAGCCCGAGCGGAGGCGCCATGACCGAGTTCGTGTTCTTCTCCCTCCCGACGCTGGTCTACCTGCTCGTGCGCCGGCGGGACCCCGACGCCCGCGCCACCATGGGCCTGAGGCTCCCCCGAGCGAGTGACTGGTTGCTCGGCCTGCTCGCGCTGGCGATCTCGCTCGGTATCGGCTGGGCAGCGACGCTCGCGATCCCGCCCGAGATCCTCCGCGGGCCGGGAACGGCGGGCCGGGTCACCGGCCTGGTCGGCGCCGTGGCCGTGGCACTCCGGGCGCTCGGCGAGGAGGTCTTCTTCCGGGGCTTCCTGCAGGGGTGGGTCGCCAAGCGCTGGGGCGGCGTCGCGGGCATCGTCGTCCAGGGCGTCGCCTTCCTCCTGCCGCACCTGATGCTGCTCACCCTGGGGACGGTGATGATTCCGCTCGTCGCGGGCCAGTTCGTGATCGGGCTCGTCATGGGCTGGCTGCGCCACCACACCGGCAGCATCGGGCCCAGCTCGCTGGCCCACATCGTCACGAACCTCGTCGTCGCGCTGGCGCCCTGAACGCGAGCCGCCCCGTCACCCCCGGCGCCCGTACAACCCCTTGAGGTAGGCGATCTGGCCGAGGTGCTGGTTGACCTCGTCGACCACGCTCACGAGCCGGACGGCCGCGGTGACCGGCGGATCCCAGCGGGTGTCAACGATCCGCGCGTAGTCGGTGAGGCGGTCCAAGACCCGATGGGTCAGGGCATTGACGTTGTTGGCGTAGCCGATCAGCGCTGGCGCGGCACCGCGCCAGGCGGCGACGTCGTCGTCCGACTGGCCGTAGCCGTGCGCCTCGGGCGGGTAGGGCAGCCCGAAGACCTGCTGCCACCCGTTCGCGAACCACGCCTGCTCGACGCCGCCCACGTCGGCCAGATGATCGTCCTGGACGCGCAGCACGTGCCACGCGATCCAGCCCATCGGGTTCGCGCCCGGCGCGGGCCGCCACACGAGCGCGGCCTCGTCGAGGTCGGTGAGGGCGCTGGTGAGGTCGTCGCGGAAGCGGTCGAACGAATCCAGCAGCATCAGCCGGGCAACATCGGTGCTCATGGACCCCACCGTAGGCCGAAAGCACACGACCCCGGACCCGCTCGATGCCCATCAGTCACGATGCGAACGCGCCCGTCCCGTGACGGCGTCCACGCCGGTCCTGCCCGCGATAGAGCAGGGCAGCAACGATCGCCCAGCCGACGCCGACACACGCCTCCAGCGCGAGCTCGGTGCCGAGCGGGCGCCCGGCCAGCGCGTTCCGCAGCGCCGTGACGGAATGCCGCAGCGGCAACACGGCCCCGACCCGGTCGACCACCGGATTCCTCGCCGGCGCGAACAGCGCCCCGGACACCACCGTGAGCACGGCGGTTGCGCTGTTGTAGGTGAGCGTGTCCCAGCGTGAACCCAGCGCGGGCGCGATCACCGCGAGTCCGAGCATCGACGCGCTGAACACCGCCGGCAGCACCACCCAACCCCACCGCAGCAGGGGCCAGACCAGATCCAGCTGACCGGTCAACAGCGGCAGCCCGATCATCGCCACTGCCGCTGCCACCACGCCTTGCGCCGCCATCGGCAGCCCCCGCGCGGCGTCCTGGCCGATCGCCGGCACCCGCCCCAGCGACACCTGCGGATAGGTGCCCGACCACACGTCCCACATCGGCACGTCGCTCATGTGGGCCACGCACGCGCTCGCCACGGCCAGCACCGCGCACCCCACGACGGCGAAGCGCAGCCCCTCGACGCCACCCGTCAGCGAGCCGACGAGGCAGAACACGAGCAACCGCAGCAGTTCCGGCACCAGCACACCTACCAGATAGACCATGGGGGGGTACTCGTGCCGCACCGCCAGCCAGCCCAGCCGCACGTTGGCGGCCAACAAGTCAGGCGAGCTCAAGGCTCGCCTCCTTCCGCGCCCGGCGCAGCAGCACCCCGACGCTCCACACCCCCACCGCCGCGTACACCACCGCGAGTGCGAGCGCCCACCCCAACGCCGACCATTGCGGCACCGTCGCCGTCGAAGTCAGGAACCTTTGCAGGTGCGACAACGTGATCCCCTGGCCGATCCACGACACCCAGTCCGGCAGCATCTCCAGCGGGATGATCGTGCCCCCCAGCAGCAGCACCGGCGTCCCCACCGCCGTGGTCAACTGGAACGCGTAGCGGCTCAGCATGAGCACGCCGGCCAGCGTCCGCAGCGAATCGGCCGGGACGAGGGCGGGGCTGAGGCTCAGGCCGACGACCGTCTTGCCCTGAGCGGGAACGGAGTCGTGCGTCACCTGGTCGGGGGTGACGATGCCGCCGGCGACCAGGTCCCGCTCGGCGCGCATCCCCACGAGTTCGTCGATCTGGGCGGCGGGGATGGTGGTGAGAGCGGGGTCGACGCCGATGCGGACGGTGATGAGGTCGTCGCGCGTGATCTCGGTGCCGCGGTCGACGTTCGCGCGGACGGCGACCACCTCACGCGCGGACGACACCGACGTGTAGGCGAGGACGCCGAGCAGCGCGCCGAGGCAGATCGCGGCGACGGCGGCCACGACGATCAGCGGACGCCGGCGCATCTTGGGGGGCGGGGCGAGCTGCGGGCTGACCCGTTGGTCGGCGGCCGGCGGCGGGACGTCCTGGCCGTTGCGCGGCTGCGTCGGGGCGCTCATCGGTGGGTTCATGGCGTTGGTTCCTTCGTGCGGGGTGGTCGGGGCGGGTCGATCAGGTGAGGTAGTCGGTGAGGCCGGCCGTGATCAAGTGACCGCGCGAGGAGGCTCCGAAGCGTTCGACCAAGTCGTCGAGCGTGTGGAAGTCGGCCTCGCGAAGGCGGTAGTTGAGGGGGATGAGCGGGCGGTGCGCGATGCGGGCCGTGCGGCTGGCAGGGCGGGGGGCGAACACGTGGCCGCCGGTGACGCCGGCGGGTTCGATGAGTTCGGCGAGGCGCGGGTACGCGTGCTCGATGGCGGCGATGATCGCGTCGCCGTGGGACATGCCGGTGCGGGCACAGAGTTCTTCGAGCGGCTTGATGAGCGCAACCGGCACGTGGCAGTTGGACGGCCGGATGCGGTCGGCGGCTCGCCGTCCGGACGCCGACGCTGCGGCCCTAGGGGCCTGCGCGGGGGCGTGGTCCTGCACGGTGGGCTGACCGCTCACGGGGTGGTACCTCCAGGGGCGGGTGACAGCCGAGACTCCGACCGTCGGGGTGGCCCCACCATCGCTGCTTATGGCGACGAAAAAGTGTCGTCTCAGGTTCTGGACCCCTGCCCGGCCGTTGGTGACCTGGTGGGGGTCCGTTGACCCTCTGCTGGTGGCGTCGGCGGCGTCGGCGCCCGGCGTGCGTCCGATCCGGCATGGGATCATGGGGGCGTGCCCACCGCCTTGATGCCTGTGCTCGCCGGCGCCCTGCTGGGCGTCCTGGCGGCATGGCCCGCCTGGTGGTGGCTGCGCCGCGGAACCTATCGTCGCGACGATGATCGGGCGCTGCTGGGGTCGCGAGACGGCCGGGCGGCGGCGATGGCACCCCTGCTGCTCGCCTCGGTCTGCGGAATTGCGGGGGCGACGTCCGGCTTCGTCCCCGGGTGGGGGTGGCTGGTCGTCGGCGCCTATCTGGCGGGCGGCGTCCTCGTGTGCTGGACCGACCTCGACGTGCACCGCATCCCCGATCGCGTGACCGTGCCGTGGGCGCTCGTCGTGGCGCTGGCCTCCGTGGTCGTCGCCGCGCTGGGCGGCAACGGGTGGCTGTTGTCGGGGGGCGCTCTGGGCGCGCTGGCCTACGGGGCGCTGTTCCTGCTTCTCGCCGTCGTGGGGAGCCTGGGGCTGGGCGACGTGAAGCTCGCCGTCGTGTCGGGTTGGGTGCTGGGTGTGTTCGGCTGGCCGTGGCTCTTGGTGACGGCGCTGATCGCCACGCTCGCCACCGGGGCCGCCGTGGCCGTGGCGCTGCTGCTGGCGGGCCGCTCGCGCACGGCACACATGCCCTTCGGCCCGCCCCTCGTCCTGGGCACCGCCGTGGCCCTTCTGCTGGACGCCGCACGCCTCCTCTGATCCTGTCTTCGACATTCGCTTCACCTCCCCGAACGCCCTTCGACGCTAACGGTGTTCTGCCAAGCCGGCGATGGGGAGCACTCCCCCTCGAGCCGTGCTGGCGGCCGGCAGCGCAGCTCGCCTCCCCGAGCTCGCGCTTGCGTGCCGCGGGGCGCGTGCAGCGAGGCGCGGCCGGGGGGCGCGTCGGCACCTCAGGCCTGACGGGCGCGCAGGCGTCCCTCCAGGCACTCCTGGATCAAGTCGACGGTCTCGGGCAGGAGGTCGAGCCCGAGGATGCGCGCCTGACGGTGGAGGCGTCCCACCAACCGCTCGACCTCGTCCAGGCGGCCCGCGGCCCGCTCAGTCCGGATCCGCTCGCCGAGGAGCAACTCATCGTCCGGCGCCGCCGCGAGGGCACGGTGGGCGCACCAGCTGGACGTGTCCAGATCGCGACGCTCGCGGGCGAGCCGGGAACCGAGCACGCCCAAGTCGCGGATGAGCGCCACCATGTCGGAGCGCATCGGCTCGGCCCATCCCCACGCACCCGGCGCGGCGTCCGCCAGCGGGGCGCCGCGCACCAGGCCGAGCGCCACGCGCACGCGCTCCAGCGACAGGCGGTTGATGCCGCCGGTAGTCAGGGTCAGCAGATCGTGCCAGTCGGACGTGACGCCGCGGTGCAGCGTCATGCGCCCGGAGTAGGCCTCCGGCAGGTACGGGCTGCCATCGGGCGCGGCCCCGAGCCACGCCCGCAGGCGGCTCAGGTTGGAGCGACGGGTGCCGTCGGTGACGAACAGGTCGGCGGCCATCTGCGTGGCCGTGGACGCCGGGTGCTCGAGCAGCCAGGCGCAGTACTCGACGCACTGCCGCTTGCCGCGGTTCGGTTCCTGGCCGGCGGCCCCCGCCAACTCGATCGGGCCGAGCAACAGCAGGCGGGGTTCGCCGGTCTCCGGCACGCGTGGGCGCAGTTCGATGATGTTCACGGGATCCTCCGGCTCGTCGTCGGACCACCACGGGGCGGGCACGGTGAGCGTCGTCTCAGCGAGGGCGTACAGGCCGCTGATCGCCTCGCGGGTGGCCACCGGAATGGCCTGGGGAACCAACGCGCGGTCTTCGGTGAGTTGCCAGGTGGCGTCGCCCGCATCGGCATCGACGGGCAGGATGGCGGCCACGCCGCACGGCGTCTGTTCGATGGCCTCTGCCAGCCGGCGGCGCTGGGCGGGGGTGGGCGGGGTCTCGAACAGGACGACGTGGGCGGCCCAGGCGTCGGAGCGGTCGGGGTCGAGGCGCAGGGACGCCGCGTCCTCCTCCCCGAGCGCGCGGCGGCGCAGACGGGTGATGCGTTCCACCTCGTGGAGAGCGGCGTCGGCGTCCGGGGTGGTGCGCACGCGGTGCGCCCCGGCGATCGACGCGAACGTCTCGTCGGGCGTGACCACCAGCAACCGCAGTTCGTCGGCCCACGGGGCGCAGGCGAGCTCGACGAGCATCGCCGAGAGGGTGTCGCCGGCGCGCGTGCCGTCGCTGTCGCGCACGCCGAGCAGGCCGGAGGCCAGCACGTCGACCATGACCAGATGACCGGCGGAGTCCTCACCGAGCGTGACGAGCGCCGGGTAGGCGACGGGGGCGGTCGCGTCGCCCAGGTCGCGCAGGCGCCCCCAGGTGATGGCGTACCGGTCGCCGACCTGCTGGAACCCCACGGGCGGCTCTCCCGGGTCGGTGGCGAAGGCGAACTCCAGATCGTGGTCGCCGACGACGGCCTCGGCCAGCGCCGGGACCGGGGTGCTGCGTGCGTGCCAATGGGCGCTCAGGCGCCGCAGGGCACACTCGAGGAGGTCTTCGCGGTCGGGTTCGTGGGCGGCGCGGACGGCACCCAGCGCCGCCTCGAACCGCGCGAGTTCGCCCTCCGGCGTCGCATACCGGCGGCCCACCGGTCGCGCCTGCGCTTGCAGGTAGCGCCGCACCGACAGCCCACCCAGCACGGCGGCCGCCGTCAGGCTCGTCAGGCCGCCGACCAGGGACAGGAGGGCGCGATCGTCGAGGTCGCCTTCGGCAACGGATTGTGGCGCCGCCGGTGCGGCTTCGTCCGGGTGGCGCCCGTCGGCGTGGTCGGGCGCCTCGGCGTCGATACGCGGCGGCGGGGCGTGGCCGGTCTCTCCCGGACCGATGCTCGGCGCGTCGGGCCCAGGTTCGCTCGCCGGTGGCGCACCATCGGGGGCGGTCGCTTCGGCTGCGAGCATGGGGACGCGCAAGGTCCAGCCCACGTCGATGAGGTCGGGGTCGACGATGCGGTCGCGGTTGAGCGCGAAGATCTCGGGCCAGCGATCGGGGTCGCCCAGGTGGGCGCCTGCGATCCGGCTCAGCGAGTCGCCGGCGCGCACGGTGACGTGCGTGACCGGGTCGGGGACGACGAGACTCGTGCCGGGCGTGAGGTCGGCGAGCGGATCGTCCGCGAGCTGTGGGTTCGCCTCGACGATCTTCCGCCACTGGTCACCCGAGCCGTAGTAGCGCTCGGCGAGGCTCCACAGGTCGTCGCCGAGCTGCACCCGATGAGTGACGTGCCGCCCCGCAGCCGCCGACTCCACTTCCGGTGCTGCGCCGTCCGCGCCGGCGCCCGTGGCGTCCTCGACGACTGGGTGAGGTGCCCGCGGGGCGGACGCCGCGGGTGCGGCCACCGCTCCCGCTACCGGAGTGAGCTGGGCGGTGAGCGCAGCCGCGAGCAGCGCGCCGGCGAGGGCGCGCGGCCAGGTGAGCCCGGGCAGGGCGAGCCGGCGGCGTCCGGTGACGAAGTGGGCTGCCTCGGCGGTGAGCGCCACCACCCATGCGACCCACGCGAACCAGCCGACGGCGGTGAGCAGGGCCAACAGGAGCCGCACGTCGGTGGCGCCGAGGAGGCTGAGCTCGGCCCAGTCGCGGAAGCCGAGGGCGAGCAGCAGCCACGGCGGGCCGGCGAGCAGCCCGACCAGGGCGGCCAGCGCGGCGGCGCGGCGCATCATCGCCGGCCCCGATACCGGTCGATCGCCGAGGTGGCAGAGCCTTCGACAGCCCACTCCCCCGGCAGGCCGGGGACGAGCAGGTCGGCGAGGGTGACGGTGCAGTCGACGTGGACGTCCACCTCCGCTCCGGTGCCGAGCGCTGCGGCGAAGCCCGAGGCGTCCACCGTGTGGCGGACGCCGCCGGCGCACGTGAGGCGAGCGTTGGCGGCGTCGCTCGCGATGACCTCGGCGGCCGCCGCCTGCGCGGTGCCGGCGTCGCGGGTGAGCGAGGCGGCCCGCGCGCCCGAGTCGGCCAGCTGCTGCACCGTCGTGCGGGCGTAGGCGAGGCGTCCGCCGGCCAGGACGACGCCGAGGATGAGGACTAACAGCGGCAGCAGGATGACGAACTCGACCGTCGCCGCGCCGCGTTCGCCGCGGGTCAGCCCCCTCACGGGACCGTCACCTGCTCGACCGGCCGGGTGGCCTGCTCCCTGACGCGGGTCTGGCCGAGATCGACGAAGGTCGGCATCCGTCCGGAGACGACGACGCGCACGCGCTCGGCGCCGCGGCTCATCTCGATGGTGACGTCGGCGAGGCCGCCCGCTTCGGTGATGCGGGTCGCGACGGCGCGCGCGGACGCCTCGCTCGCGCCGAACAGCGCCCCCTCCTCGGCGGCGGCGATGGCCGCGTGGGCGGCGACGTCGCGGCCGTGGAACCAGATGCCACCCTGGATGAGGCCGAGCACGGTGAGCAGGAGCAGCGGCGTGAGGACGGCCCACTGGACCGAATCCGACAGGCCGCGCTCGTCGCGGCGACGCATGGCTCAGCCCAGACCGGCGAGCTGGGTGGTGACGAACGAGCCGACCAGCGCGACGATGCCCAGCGCGATGGTGACCACGCCGGCGAGCAGGATGGCCTGCTCGGTCGACTGGCTGAGACCGCGTTCGTCGCGGTCGCGCGTGCCGGGCAGCAGGGTGCCGAGCAGGAGGGTGCCGAGGATGCGGTGGAGGAGCAGCATGGGGGTGTTCCTTTCGGTGGGGGATGGGTCAGCCGTTGGTCATGAGAGTGAGCAACGGAGGTACGAGGAAGAACAGGCCGAACACGAGGCTCGGCACAACCATGAAGAGGGTCATCCGCTCGGATTCGGCCGAGGCGTGCACCTTCATGGTGGTCAGGTGGGCGTCGCGGAGCTCCTTGACGCGGGCGCGGAGGGTGCCCGACAGCGACGCCCCGGATTCGTCCAGGCGCATCACGTCGGCCAGGTCGACGAGGGCGGGCAGTTCGAGCTGCCGGCCGACGTCGCGCAGCTCGCCGTAGGGCATCTTCTGTTCCAGCCGGGCGCGGTCCAGCGCCGACCGGATCGTCGCGAAGATCGCGACGTCCGACAGGGACGCCGCCGCGTGCAACGCCTGCGTGGCCGACTGGTTGGCGAGGCGTTCGAGGGTGACGAGGTCGAAGTACACCAGCAGCGCCTCGGTGGCGTCCTCGCTGGTGGTGCGCCCCTCGGCGCGCAGCAGCACGTCGGGGAGGACGAACCCCACCACGGCCAGCACGAGGCTGACGAGCAGAGGCAGGATCGGGGCGGCGCCGGTCAACGCCCACAGGGCGACGCCGATCAGCAGGGGCAGCAGGAGCCCAGCGAGGGCGCCCGCGAGCTTGATGCCGGCGTGGCGGCGCAGCGTGCGGCCGCGCAGCTGGAGCTGCCGGTCGAGGGCGGGCGGCACGGTCCACGGGCGCCGGTCGAGCCACCAGCGGCCCAGTCGGTCGAGACCGGACGCCGCCTCCTCGGCCTCGTCGGCGGGCAGGGTGTCGCCGAGGACGCCGAGCGCGTCGGCGAGGCGGGCGTGCTGGGGCCGGAACGCGGCGACGAGGAGGACGGCCCCGAACGCGAGCAGCATGCCGGGGGTGACGAGGGCGAGGGCGTTCATGCGCGGGCCCTCAGGATCCGTTCGCGGTGCCGGGGCAGGGTCATCCGGCGCAGCATGGCAAGCGACCCGACGTACAGCACCAGCAGCACGGCCAGCAGGACCTGGCCCAGCGGCGTCCCGTAGGGCGCGAAGAAGCCGCGGCCGAACACCATCGCACCCGCGAGCACGACCAGTGTGATCGCCGTGACCTGCCGCACGACCGCGCGCGGCTTGGCTCGTTCGGCCTCGATCTCGCGCAGGGCGCGCAGGCGTTCCTGGATGGAGTCGGCGAGCGCCGAGAGGGAGACGATGGCGCCGCTGCCGCCGCGGCGCACGGCGAGGATAAGGCTGGCGACGACGGCGTCGGCGTCCGCGTTCCCTAGTTCGTCGGCGAAGGCGGCGAGGGCGTCGGTGGGCGTCCAGCGGTCGTCGAGCCGGCGGACCAGGAGGACGAGCGGTTCGGCCAGTTCGGCGGGCGGCTGGCGGGCGGAGTGACGGAGGGCGTCCGTGATGGACTTGCCGGTCGCGAGGGTGGCGGTCATGCCGCGCACCCAGCGGTCGAGGGCGCCGAGCAGCTCGATCTCGATCTGCCGGGGCGCCGACAGCAGGCTGGGCAGGCCGATGACCGCGACCGGGATGACCACTAGCATGAGGGGCCAGCCGGTCCACAGGGCGACACCGGTGCCGAGGACCACCCCGCCAGCGAACCACGCCGCGGTGCGCGGAGCGACGTGGCGGCACTTTTCCACAGCCTTTTTCCACAGACCTGTGGATTGCTGTGCACTCCGGTTCTCGCCGAGGACGCCGGCGGACCACGCGGCGACGAGCACCGCGCCCGCGACGGTCACCATGGCCGCCAGCGCGGCGGCGAGGGTGCTCATCGGGCCCGCCAGTCGGCGAGGAAGGGTGCCAGTTCGGTCATCATGGCCGCCTCGGGCTGGAACACCGGCGAGCGATCCGGACCGCCGCTGTACACGAGGTGCGTGACGGGCCGATTGCCCTCCACGGCACCCGTGAGCGCCCGCACCTCCGAGACGTACCGCGTCCGGACACCGCCGCGCCACGTGTCGTCGGTCAACTGGACGTGAACGAGCAGGTGGATGTGGTGGGCGATCTGGCGGTAGGCCTCGTCGACGGTCAGGACGCCGCCCTGCGCGACGCGCGCGGCGAGTCGGTCCATGGTGGACGCCGCGGAGTGCGAGTGGGTCGTACTGAGCGTTCCGGCGCCCGCTTGCATCGCTTCGAACATGGCGCCGGCTTCGACGCCGCGGACCTCGCCCACGACGAGCCGCGACAGGTTCTGGCGCAGCGCTTCCGGGATCAGGTCGGCGACGGTGAACTCGCCCACGTTGCGCCCGTCGGCGATCTCGCCGAGACCGACGCGGGCCTGAAGGGCGAGCATGTTGCGGCGAGTGGGTTGCAGGTGCGTGAGGAGTTCGTAGTCGGTCTCCAGCGTGCCGAACCGCTCGTTGCCGGGGATCGACGCGATGAGGGCCCGCAGCAAGGTGGTCTTGCCAGCGCCTTGGTCGCCCGCGATCACAATGGACTTCCGGGCCATGATCGCCGCGTGCAGGAGGCGCCCCACGTCGTCCGGCAGCATGCCGCGGTCGACGAGTTCGGGCAGGTCGACGGCGGTCAGGATGTGCTGGCGGATCGTCACACTCGGCCGGTAGCTCAGCCCGAACCCGATGGCGTGCAGGCGGTGGGAGTTGCCCAGCGCGAGCGTCATCGTGGGGTGCGCGTCGTCGAACGGACGCGGCGGGTTCACCGACTCGCCCAGGAACCGGATCGCCTCCACCAACTCCTCATCGGAGTCGGCCACGGGCGCATGTTCGACGCGGTGCCCGTCGCCGTATTGCACCATCACCGAGTCGCAACCGTGGATCTCGATGTTCTCGGCGTCCGCGAGCTCGAACAGCGGTTGCAGGCGGCCGTAGCCGAAGATGGCATCCTCGAGCGCCGCCGCGTACCGCTGCTCCTTCTCCAGCGGCCACAGCTGCCCGAGCTGGCTCTGCGCATCCGCGTGGTGGCGCACGACACGCCGGGTGATCGCCCGGCCGAGCAACCGCCGATCGGCCTCCGACAAGGCCGTTCCGTGCGTCTGGGCGTGCAACTCGGCCTCGCGGGTGATCTCCTCCGACGCTTTGCGCCGCAGCACCACGACCAGGCCCCAGTCGATCGCCTCCTCGTGCGGCACGGACGCCGCCGCCCGCCTCAGTTCGGGGGCGCTCAGGGCGAACTCGGTGCCTTGGAGCAGGGGCACGTCGGCGAGCCGCCGCATCTCGGTGGCCGTCATGCGGCCCCCTCGAGGTCGAGCCCGGCGGTCATGCGGCCGCGCAACGCGGCCGCGGCGCGGGCGTACGAGCGGGCCAGCGCCTGCCGCGACCAGTTCGCCGGCAGCGACCCGGCTTCCACCAGGTCGGACGCCGACCGCGGCTCCCACGCGACCTCGGCCAGCACGTCGACGCCGAACTGCTCGGCGACCTCCTTCGCCGCGTACGGTCGGCCCGGTCCGACGAGGACGAGGCCGACCCGCCCCAGCGGAGCCGCCTCGAGCAGCCGGGCGAGGTGCAGCCGCAGCCCGGCCAGCGACACGAGCGAGGTGCGGCAGACGAGGCCGACGGCGTCCGCGCCCGCGAGCAGGTCGGCCGGCAGTCCGGTGTGACCGGGCCTTCCCGCGTCCACGACGAGATCGTGGGCGGCGCCGCGAACCGAGTCGAGCAGCGGCGTCCAGACCCCGTCGAACAAGGGCACCGAGCCGAGGTGTGAGAAGCCGGGCACGAAGCGGCGACCGGCGGCGTCCGGCTCGCCCTTGGGGTGGGGAGCGCCGGGCAGGTCCACGGTGTTCGCGGCCAGGGCGGCATCGAGCGGCCGCCGCTCGCGGTGGGCCTGCAGCAACCCCTGCACGCCGAGGCCCTGCGGGGCCACGCCGCTCAGGTAGCCGGCCAGAACCGTGTGCGGGGCGGCGCGGTCGGCGTCCACGAGGACGACATCACGCGGCCACGCGAGCGCCAACCCCAGGGCTGTCGCGGTGACGCCAGGGGCACCCGAGGCCCCGGTCAGGACGAGGACGCTCATCGGCCCGCCTCCTGCTGCTCGACGAGGGTCACCCGGCCCGCGGCCGCGAGCCGGCTGACGGCTTCGGCCTGGTCGGCGGCGAGGGTGAGATCGACGACCACCGAGCCGTCGGGTTGCGCCGCCGGGGCAGCGACGAGCGTCGCCGGCACGCTGGCGGGAAGGAGGGCTGCCGCATCGGTGGCGAGCCCGTCGGCGGGTAGCGCCACGACGAGGACCGCGGTGCCGGGCAGGAGCCCGGTCGGGTAGCGACCGGCCTCCAACCGGACGCCGACCCGCGACTCACCTGCGGCAAGCCCGCCGTCGCCCACGGCGTCCGACACGACGAGCGAGCCGCCGGGCAGGTCAACGAGGGCCACCTGGCCAATGAGCGAGTCGAGGTCGCCGGCGGGGATCGTGCGGAGTCCTGCGCCGCCGCCGACCGACACGACCGACAGGTCGGCGGCCGCGACGACCTCGCCGCGGTAGATGGTGCGGTTGGTGCGCAGTACCTGCTCGGAGGCGGCGGCGCTCATGAAGAGATAGGCGGACGCGAGGCCGCCGAGGCACACGGCGAGGACGCCGGCGAGCAACCACGTCGGGTTGCGGCGAAGACGAAGGCGCGGACGACGAACGTCCGGAGTGGGGGGTGTCATGCTTCTCCGGGGGATCCTTGGGGTAGGACAGACCCCACCGTAGGCGCGAGCGCGGACGATGCGCCAGCGGTCCACGATGTGGTGTGGATAACTGCGTCTCGGCCAGGTGCGCTATCCACAGGGCAACCCTTCTGGTTGGATCAACCAATAGCGGCTATAGGATGGCCGCACCCTTCTGACTCGAGTTCAAGGATGTACTGACGTGGAACGGCGACCCAGTTCGAACGTCTCCGTCGACGTGTTGACGCTGCGCTACAACGCGACCGACCGCGAGGTCGAGCTTGCGGTGTACCCGCGCGCCACCGAGCCCTACATCGGCCAGCTGGCCCTGCCGGGCATCACGCTCCTCGAGGGCGAACGGTTGGCCGACGCCGCCCAGCGCGCCGTCCACGAGAAGCTGGGCGTCGGCGTCCGGGGCCTCGGTCCGCTCACCGTCTTCGACGAGCCGTCGCGAGACCCGCGCGGCTTCACGCTGAGCGTCGCGATGTGGGCCGTCGCCGACGGCGCAGAGCCGCACGCCGACGTCTCGTGGTACCCACTCGACGACGTGCCCGCCCTGGCGTTCGACCACAACCAGATGGTCACCTCGACGCGGCAGATGCTCACCGACAAGCTGTGGCGCGATCTGGCGTTCACGCGGGCGCTGACCGGCCCGGAGTTCCCGGTCTCGGCGGCGGTGGCCATGACGCGGTCGCTGTCGGGCTCCGACCCCGATCGGGGCAACCTCAACCGGCGGCTCCAGTCGGTGCCCGGGCTGAACGTCGGTCACAAGCGGGTCGTGCTGGGACGCGGCCGGCCCGGCGCGCTCTGGGTCTGGGCCGAGGACGCCGTCGCGCAGGAGCCCGTCGCCTGACGCCGCGCCCGGGCCACCGCGCCCGTGCCACCGCGCCCGGGCCGCCGCGCCCGTGCCACCGCGCCCGTGCCACCCCGAGAGCATGCGCTCCGCGCTGTCACGGTGAAGCGACCCGTTCCAGCGTGACAGATTGAAACGGAGATGTCGGGGAACTGTTCTCGGCCGGCCCCGACGATCCCCGGTCCTTCGCCTCGCGCTCCTTAGCCTCGCGCTCCTTAGCCTCGCGCTCAGCACTGTCACGCTTGAACCGACGGCTCAAGCGTGACAGTGCGAAACGAGGCATCCGACCCCGCTCCTGGTCCCGGCAGCGTCCGGGTCCGGAGGGCCCGGATGGATCAGGGCTGAGCGTGCAGCGGGTCGGCGTTGCAGGTGACGAACTCGTCCGAGGAGAGCACGGTGCGGCCGGGGGAGGCCATGTCGTGGGCGTAGTCGTCGGCGGTGTAACCGGCGTCGACAGCCCCCAGACGCACCAGGCACGCGGCCATGATGGTGAATTCATCGAGATGGTCCGGGTTGCGCTTGATCTGGTCCGCGAGAGCGGGGACCATGCCGCTCGTCTCGCGCTCGCAGGCGTTCACGACCGCGCCGAGGTTGTCGGGCTCGGTGCCGTCGGTCGACGTGGCGGTGAAGCCGCCGGTGGCGCCGTTCCAGGCGACGTCGTATCCCTTGCCGGCCATGCAGGCGCTGAAGGCGTCGGTGAGTTCGGCGTACTCGGCGTCGGTGACGGCCTCGTCGGCGAGGATGGCGCGCTGCCTCTCGGTGGTGGTCTCCTGCCACGTGCGCGTGAACTCGTCGGCCCACGGCCCGGTGAAGGTGGGGGTGTCGTCGCGGGTGATCGTGGGCTCGGGCGCCTCCCTGGGCAGCTGGGCGATGACCTGCTCGGCAGGCAGCTGCTCGCATGTGCCGACCGCACCGGAGGCATACCCCACGCCCAGCACCCAGGTTTCCTGCTGACCGCTGCCCTGCCACGACGACTCGAGGACGAGCGTCAAGCCAGACCCGGCGACCGACGCGGGCACGGTGATCGATTGGCTTCCGTTCAGGTCACTGACCACCTGCATCCAGCTGTCCGGTGGCGTCGCCTCGGTGTACCGGCCGGGGGCGCACATCGTGCCCGGCTCGGTGTAGGTGACGTCAGCGGTGATTCCCTCGCGGGCGAGGGCGGCCTCGAGCGCGTCGGCCCCCTCGAGCCGGTTGACGGTGACGGTCACCGACCCGTCCGCGTGGGGCGTGAGGGCGTACGCGGGAGTCGCGTTGGTGGTGAGCAGGACGCCGGCGCTGGTCAGCCCCACGGCGGCGGCAGCGGCGGCGACCGCGAGCCAGCGGCGTCCGGACCTGCGTTGGGGGGCGCGAGTCGCGATCTCGGAGCGCAGTTCGGCGAGGAGCTTGGTTTCGAAGGAATCGAGTTCGGTGGGCATGTCAGGCCTCCTGGGTGGTGAGG
The DNA here is from genome assembly GCF_029977985.1 of Propioniciclava sp. GTDB lineage: Bacteria > Actinomycetota > Actinomycetes > Propionibacteriales > Propionibacteriaceae > Propioniciclava. Next base: position 35,880 of record NZ_JARKOT010000008.1, read on the forward strand.
GTGAGGGTGTCTTCGTCGGCCAGCACGGACGCCAGCCGCTGCCGGGCCCGGTGGAGCCGGACCCGCGCGGTGCCAGGCTCCACCCCGAGCAGGGCGGCGACGTCGGCGAGCGGAAGGCCGTCGACGGAGACGAGTTCGAGGATGGCGCGGTCGGTCTCGGCGAGACAGGCCATCGCGGTGAGGGTGCGGCGGGCGTCGCGTTCGGCGTCGAGGCGGGCCTCGATGTGGGCGAGGGAGTCTTCGTCGAGGAGAGCCCGCCCGCGGATGCGACTGACGGCGCGCAACTCGCGGGCCCGGTTGCGGAGCCGGTCGGCGACGACGTTGCGGGCGATCCCGAAGAGCCAGGCCACCTCGTTGCCGAGGCGAGGATCGTAGGTGTGGCTACGTTCGATGACGGCGACGAACACGTCGGCGGTCAGGTCGGCGGCGACGTGGGGGTCGTCGACGCGGCGGGCGATGAACGTCTCCACGGCCCGGACGTGCGCCCGGTAGAACACCTCGAAGGCATCCGGGTCCCGTCCGAAGGCGGTGGGGGCGGGTGACTGCTTCATGCCTGTTCTTCGCCGTTGGGACGCCGCCGTTACACTACCCTGCCCTGCCGGGTCAGCGGACGGCGATCTCGAAGCCGCGCAAAGCGTAGCCGGCGATGAGTTCGTCCCATTCGAGGTGGGGTTCGGTGACCAGTTCGAGGTCGTGGCCGAGCAGCCGGGTGAGGAACACGTCGGACTCGCGCAGGGCGAGCGCGTTGCCGGGGCACTTGTGGGGTCCGTCGCCGAAGCTCATGACCTCCTCCGACCAGCCCTTCGGCAGATCCCGGCCGGGGCAGATGCGTTCGGGCTCGGCACCCACGATGCGCTCGTCGGCGTTGGTCTGACGGGTGCCGAGATCGATGAGGGCGCCTTGGGGGATGGTGTGGGTCTGGTCGCCGTCGGTGACGGTGAGGTCGGCTTGGGCTCGGCGGAACAGGTGGCCGACCACGGGTTCGAGGCGGAGGATCTCGCCGAGGATGGCGAGGCGTTCAGGCTCGCCGGCTGTGAGGTAGCGGTCGCGCAGCGGCGGCGTCCGGAGGAAGTGGAGGGTGGCCATGGAGATGAACTCGCGCGTGGTGACCATGCCGGCGGCGCCGTAGGTGACGCACTCGATGAGGATGCCGGAATCGGCGTACCCCTCGCCGAGGAGGTGGGTGATGACGTCTTCTTGGGGGTCCTTGCGGCGGGCCACGATGGCGGGGCGAACGTCGGCGAGGTAGAAGGCGAGCATGGGGAGGTTGCCGGCGATGGCCGCCCTGATGGCCTGGAAGCGGGAGCGGCCGACGCCGGGCCGGGTGAGGTCGAACGGCGGCTGGTCGAAGAACTTCTCCAGCCGGCCGGCCATCTTGTCCATGTCGGAGTTGGTGAGGCCGATGACTTGCGAGGCGACTTCGACGGAGTAGCGGAGGGTCACGCGGTCGAGGCGGCTGGTCGGTTGGTCCGCCATGGAGGCGATGAGCGCGTCGGCCCGGGCCTCCATGAAGGCGTGGTAGCGCGTGGCGACGGTCTTGGGAGCGAAGTAGCGGGCCACCTTCGCGCGCTGCTGGCGATGGGGTTCGCCATCCATGAAGAGGATGGGCGTGTCCTTCATGCGGCCGGTGAGCGATTCGGCAGTGAAGCCGGCCTGGGTCGTGGCGTCCCGTGCGCGGAGGACCTGCCGGGCCACCTCCGCCGACCGGATGAGCCACACACCGTCGCGTTCCTCGACGCGGGGCGTGCGCTGTTCGTGGGGGCGCGTGGAAATGCGGTCTGACGCGCTTGTCATGGCTCCATTCAACCCTGTCGGGCCGGCCGTGTCTGCGGGTCCGGACACTGCGGTCTGCACAGTCACGCTGGAACGGGTCGACTTCCCGTGACAGTGCCGAGCGTGCACTGGCAGGAGCGCATCGGCAGGAGCCGCCGCTGCTGACCGGCCCGCGCGGCCTACGATCGGGGCATGGTCGGACCGTCCCAGCCGCGCGACAAGGTGGCGGAGGCGTTCGTCGCCGTGCCGCGGGTCGACTTCCTGCCGCCCGACGTCCGCCCGTGGGCCGCCGCCGACCGGCCGCTGCCGATCGGGCACGGCGCCACCAACTCACAGCCGTGGACGGTCGCCTACATGCTGCGCCTGCTCGACGTCGGCCCTGGTCAGCGCGTGCTCGACGTCGGGTCCGGGTCGGGGTGGACGACCGGACTGCTCGCGTGGCTCGTCGGCACAGCCGGCACGGTCGTCGGCGTCGAACTCGTCCCCGAACTGGTCGCCATGGGGCGGGTGCACCTCGGGGCCCGGTTCGGCTGGGCGCGGATCGAGCAGGCGGCGCCCGGAGTGCTCGGCTGGCCGGACGCCGCACCGTACGACCGCATCCTGGTCAGCGCCGACGGGGGCCTTGTGCCGGCCGAACTCGAGGACCAACTCGCGCCCGGCGGCCGGATGGTGCTGCCGGTCCGCCAGCAGATGGTCGTGGTGGAGCGGGCGGCGTCCGGGCACGTGCGCCGCGCCCCGACGGGGGACCTGTTCAGCTTCGTCCCGCTGCGCTAGCGGCCCTTCGGGCTGCTCGTCGGTGTCCCGACGGCGTGGCCGGGCTCGCCCTCATCGCCGCCCCAGCCGTTCCATCTCTGCGACGACCGCACCGACCTCGTTCGTGACGACGTAGCCGCTGGCGGCGTCAGGGATCTCGGCGAGCAGGGCCGGATCGTCGAAGCCCTGATGGGTGCGATCGGCCGACGCGACGAGCAGGACGAGGGTGTCGGCGTCCGCCATGCGCTGGGTGAAGCGTCCGGGCCAGCCCCACACCCAGCGAGCCCGGTCCAACGGCACGCCGACGAGCCCGCCCCGCAGGGCGTCCGGAACGACGCCGGTCCAGCCGGTGAGCTCGTAGGAGATGAGGTCGTCCTTGGCGTGCTTGTTGCCCGTCGAGCGGACCGCCGGCACGAGCGCACGCAGGCGCTCGACCGGCGCCGGGCCGCCGTAGACGGCGATGCGGCTCGTGGCCTGGCCGCGCGCGCTGAGGTAGTCCGCGAGCCGTTCGCCCTCCACCGGATCGTTGCTCTTGACGTTGATGAGGATGAGCTGGTCGCCGAAGGCGTCGAGCACCTCGCTGAGCAGCGGGATCTGACCGGCCCAGCGGCCCTGGAAGGGATACGTCTGACCGCCGTCGGCGGTGTAGTAGTAGGCGGGGTCGAGGCCCCGGATGGTGGCGCTGTCGTTCTCACGCGTGACGCCGTGGCCGTCGGTCGCGCAGTCGAGGGTCCAGTCGTGGAAGACGACGAACTCACCGTCGGTGGTGGGCTGGACGTCGATCTCGATGCCGTCCGCGCCGAGCCGCACCGCCTCCCGCATCGAGGCGAGGGTGTTCTCCACGAACGCGTGGCGGGGCGGGGCGATGTTCCGGGCGAAGCAGCGGTCGTTGCCGAGGTCGACCGACGTGGTCTGCGTGACGCCGCGATGGGCCAGCACCTTGAGCGGCCGCACTGCGCGGTCGAACGCCGACGTGTTGTTCGCCCACAGCCCACCCGCCACGACGGCCACTGCGGCGATCAGGACGAGGGTGATGCGGCGACGACGGGGCACCCGAGCGACTCTAGCCGAGGACTGATCCGCTCCTCTCGTCCGAAGCCGGCCGAAGACCCCAGGCGGGTCATCCTCAGTCGCCGAGCAAACCCCGGATGTCGTCGGCACTGAGGGGCGCGGCGATGTCGGACGCCCGCCCCACGACGCTGTCGAACAGGTGCCGCTTGGTGTCCTGCAGCGCGACGACCTTCTCCTCGATCGTGTCGGAGGCCACCAGCCGGTACACGTTCACCGGCTTGTCCTGACCGATGCGGTGCGTGCGATCGACCGCCTGCGCCTCGGCGGCCGGATTCCACCACGGGTCGAGGATGAACACGTAGTCGGCCTCGGTGAGCGTGAGCCCGAACCCACCCGCCTTCAGCGAGATGAGGAACACCGGGGCTTTCCCCGTCCGGAACGCGTCGATGCGCGCCGCGCGATCGCGCGTCCGCCCGTCGAGGTACTCATAGGCGATGCCCTCGGCGTCCAGCCGCTGCCGCACCAGGGCGAGGAACCCGGTGAACTGGCTGAACACCAACGCCCGGTGCCCCTCCGACATCACCTCGCCGAGCCGCTCGACGAGCGCGTCGATCTTCGCCGACCCCGCCGGATACGCGCCGTCGACCAGCGACGGCGCCAGCGCCAACTGGCGCAGCAGGGTGAGCGAGCGCAGGATGGTGATCCGGTTGCGCGACAGTTCGTGGACCAGCCCCAACACCTTCTGCCGCTCGCGCGCCAGGTGCCGGTCGTAGAGCTTGCGGTGGGGTGCCGACAGTTCTATCGGCACCACCTGTTCCTGCTTGTCGGGCAACTCGGCCGCCACCGCCGCCTTCGTGCGCCGCAGGATGAGCGGCCGGATGCGCCGGTGCAGTCGCGCCAAACGGTCGGAGTCGCCGCCCTCGATGGGCTTGCGGTAGTCGAGCGCGAACACGCCCGGGTCGACGAACAGCCCCGGCGCCGTGATCGACAGCAGCGACCACAGATCCATCAGGTTGTTCTCCAGCGGCGTGCCGGTGAGCGCCACCTTGACGCGTGACCGCAGCCGCCGGACCGCCTTGTACGCCTGCGACGCGTGGTTCTTCACGAACTGCGCCTCGTCGAGCAACACCACCGACCAGCCCAGCCCGGCGTACGCGTCCGCCTCCAGCCGCAACAGCGTGTACGAGGTGACCACCACGTGGGCGCCGGCGACGGCGTCCGCCAACTCGGTGCCGCGCCGTTTGCGGGTCTCGGTGACCGCGACCACCGAAAGGTCGGGCGTGAACTTCGCCGCCTCGGACGCCCACGTGCCGATCACCGAGGTGGGCGCCAGCACCAGCAGGGGTGCCGTCAGTTCGCCGGCCTCGTGCACCGACTGGGCCAGGGCCAGCGCCTGGAGCGTCTTGCCGAGGCCCATCTCGTCGGCCAGGATGCCGCCCAGCCGCGTGCGCCACAGCAGGCTCAGCCAGCGGAAACCGGTGAGCTGGTAGGGGCGCAGCTCGGCACGCAGCCCGGCAGGCACCTCGGCCTCGGGCAGCGACTCGATGTCGAGCAGCGCCTCGGACGCCGCCCGCCATGCCTCCGACTGCTCGGCCACCACGCCCAGCTCGACCAGCTCGCCCCACAGGCCCGCATGCTCGGGACGCAGCTGGAACGTGCCGTCGTCCTCGTCGTGATCGACCAGCGCCCGTGCCTCGTCGATGATCTCCCGCAGCTGGTCGAGCTCGGGCCGGTCGAGGTCGAACCACGTGCCCGTGTCGAGGATCAGATGATCCTCGCCGCGGGCCAGAGCACGGAACAGCTCCACGAACGGCACCAGTTCGTCGCCGACCCACACCTGAACGCCCAGGTCGAACCAGTCCCCCACCTCCGACTCCGTGACGCGCAGCTCGACCCGCGGAGCGTCCTCGGCTTCGGTGAACGTCGGCTCGTCACCCTCGGTCTCGACCACCACGTCGTCGCGCACCCGCAAACCCGGAAGCACGTCGTTCGTGAACGTGATCAGCCCGCGCCCGATGAGGCTCGCCTCGTACAGGCCGGTCCCCGTGCGCCAGGGACCCTCCGGCACGGAGGCCGCCAGGGCCGCCTCGGCCGCGGCGTCCCGGATCGGGTTGTCGGACGCCGCCGTCGCCGGCAGCTCGTGCGCCTGGTCGCCCACCGTGTAGCGGAAGGCCCAGGAGACGGCCGCCCGCCGATCACCGAACCGGACACGGCAGACGAGCAGCGGTGGCAGCACCTCGGGCAGGTCGAGGTCCGGATCCACCTGGACCGTCAACCGACGCCGGAGCCGGGGCAGGAAACCCGTGGCGAACAAGGGCAGATCGGCGCCGGGGACGCGCAGCACCCCGTTCAGGAACAGCTGATGCTCGGACGGGGTCAACGGGCGGCTCAGGGGGCCGAGCACGAGGCGTCCATCGCCTGCCCGGCAGACCATGCCGTGTGGGGGGCGCCCGACGAACGCGGCGTCCGACAGGGGGCCGAGGGCTGCGTTGCCCTGCACCATCGCGGTGACGGCGACGGCGTCGCCGTCGCGGGCCACCCCGAGAACGGGCTCGAACGGTTCGAGCGCCAGCAGCGGATCGCGACCGGACCCTCGGCGTCCGTCACCGGCGACGAGCGGGATGCCAGCGGCGTCCAACCGCGCGAGGATGCCCCAACTGTCGGGCCGCAGCTCGTCGAGGGGCAGGGCGTCGGCGCGGTGGCCGTAGGCGAAGTCGTTGCGGCGGCGGGACTCGACGAGCTCGAGGAGGAGATCCCGCTGGCTCTGATCGACATCGCGCGCTGCGAAGTAGCGCAGATCGTCCCACGTCGCGCCGGTCTTGACCCACCCACCGCGAGCGCCCTGCCGGAGCGGCCGCAGGGAGATGCCATAGCCGCTGTCGTTCACCTGGAGCGCGAGCGGCACGCCGCCGCGACCCCCGGACGCCTGCGCGACGAGCGGCGCCAGAGCCTGCTGCCACGCCGGCGTCACCCGTCGCTGCTGGACGGCCCGCATGTGCAGGATGAGCGCCACGGCGTGCTTGCAGTCGCGCCGGATGGGGCACGTGCAGGTCGCCACCAGCGACGCCGGCCCGGCCTGACAGACAACCGACGTCTGGTAGGAGAGGTAGCCGCTGCCGCGCACCTGAGCCATCACGAGCTGGTCGGCACGCCGGATGCTGCCCACCCGCCCCTGCGTCGCATAGACCTGGCCGCGGTGCAGCGTGTCGAGCCCGAACCGCCGTTCGAGCTCGAGATCGGTGAGTCCGAGGACCCAGTCGGGGTAGGTGTTCATCGCACCGGCGAGCCTAGCCCCCGCGTCCGACGAAACGCGTGGCGGGATCCGGCGCCTGTGGACAACCCACCGTGGACGGCCGCGGCCGAGCACGCCTGTTGGGTCACCGCAGCGTCGTGCTGGGGTGGGCGTCCTCGACGTAGATCGTCGCGTCCCAGGCCTGTGCCGGGGTCACCGTCACGGAGTGGAAGAACGGCACCCATGCCTGCCACGGCGCGAAGGGGGTTCCGGTGCTCACCATCGGTAGGGCGCGGTCGAGCACGGCGCGGTTGCGCTCCGACGCGGCACTCCATTCCAGGTAACCCTGCGTGGTGCCCGCGAACAGCCCGCGGATCGGCGAGTCGACCCGCACCGAGAACGTCTCGCCCTGGTCGGCGAACGCCACGTGGTGGCCGTCGGTGCCGATCGCCCGGTAGGCCCCGCCCCAACGCTCGGCGGAGAGGCTGCCGAGGCTTGGTCCCGGCACACCGGTCGCCTGTCCGGCCTTGTCGAGGTGACCGTTGTGGCCGAAGAGAAGCGTGTGGGCACCTCCCGCGGCCGAGCGCTCAGCCACGAGGAGCGCGAGCAGATCGGCCATGCGCACATCCCGATCGCTCGGCACGGAGCCGGGCAACGCCCCCTCCAGGCCGGCGACGAGCGCACGGGCCGAGAGCCGGGCGCGCAGGCTGGCGTCGTCGGCGCGGCCCTCGGCGGCGGCCTCGACCGCCTCGGCCAGCGCCCGAGCGGGCGGCAGGGCGGTGTCGACGACCCCCCGGTCACGGCGCGAGTCGTCGGTGAGTCCGGCGAGTTGGCTGGTGAATCCAGCGGCGGCGTCGGGGTCGAGGGTCGCGAGCCAGCCGAGGACGATGCGCTTGTCGGCGTCCGGCCGCTGGATGTCGATGCCGTAGAGGCGGATGCGCTCGGCCTCGGGGCGACCCTCGTTGTGCGCCCGAATCCAGCTCAAGAGGTCCGCGGTCTCCTGGGTGCGATAAAGGCGATAGCCGAACGCGCTTACGGCGTCGGTGACGGTGCCGCTGCCGCCCTGGAGCCAGGCGTCCACCTCGGACGACGTCCCGGCCGGATCCTCGAGGGCGATCGTCGTGAAGCCGCGGTCGACGAGCTTCTGCAGGAGCGTGAGCCGCGCGTGCTGGAACTCGGCGGTGCCGTGGGTCGCCTCGCCCAGGGCGAGGACGGTGGCCGAGGCGAGATCGTCCGAGATCGTGGCGTCGGCGAACTCGACCGCCTGGGGTTCGCCGGCCGGTGCGGAGGCGACGGCACTCCAGACGGCGAACCCAGCGATGACGAGGGCCAACGCGAGGGCGATCGCGGCGAGGACGCGCGGCCACCGGCGGCGGGCAGGTCGGGGCAGGGACATGACGGAACTCCTTGGGTCGAGGTGCAAGTCGGGAAACGGAGAGGCAACAGAAGGAACACCGGAATCCAGCAGGCGACCGCGCCGGCAGGGCGCCCGTGACGCTTCAGTGCTCGTCGCGTGCTGGGATCAGGAGGAGTCAGCTGAGGTCGGCGCGCAGCAGGCGCCGGACACCGAGCACGCCCGGCGCGACGATCCAGGCCAGCACGGAGGTGGCGAGCTTCACGAGCCCCGCCGGGTCGCCCTCGACGAGCGCGTACATCGGCTCCAGGCTCAGATAGCCCAGTACCGTCGCCGCCACCGGTGAGACCGAGCCCACCAGCATCGCCAAGGTGGGCCACACGAGCAGCAACACGATCGGTGCAGGGATGCTGCGGGTGAGCAGGGCCCACGCGAGGGCGGCCAGCCCGAGCACGAGGGTGGAGCCCACCGCGGCCGCGAAGCGGGTCGCCTCGAAACCCCACCCGAGGTGCTGGCCGGTCAGCGCCGGGGCGATGACCACCATGAGCGACCCCGCCAGCACGGCCAGCACTCCGACCGCTGCCACCAGAACTCCGACCACAGCAGCCTTCGCCGCCAGCACACGGCCGCGCCGCGGCTCGAGGGTGAACGTCACTGCAGCGCTCCCCGTCGAGAACTCACCGGCGACAAGGAGCACGGCCAGGACCATGACGCCGAGGCCGCCCGGCCACAGCGCCATGGTGGCCAGGTGACCGAGGTCGGTGCCTGCGGTGGGGAAGAACGCGCGGCCGCCGGCGAACACGCCGACACCAGCGGCGGCACCGATGACGACGGCCAAGCTGGCGCGCGTGTCGACGAGCTTGCGCAGTTCGGTGAGGAACGTCCGACCGAACGCTAGCGGCCGGGTCGAGCGAGCAGTAGGACGAAGCTGGGTGGTGGTCATGGCAGTCTCCTTCGCGATCGTGAGGCTCAGGCGGCGCGGTCGGCGCCGGCAGTGAGGGTGAAGTACTCGTCCTCGAGCTCGTCGGTGGACGCCCCGGCGAGAGGGCGATCGGCCAGCACCCGGCCGGCACCGACCATGACGGCCCGGTCGGCCAGGCGGGCGACCTCCGCGAGGGCGTGGCTCGAGAGCAGCACAGCGCAACCGCGCTCGGCCCGCCCCCGCAGCAGGCCGGCGAGCCAGCGCTGCCCCTGCGGGTCGAGGCCGTTGGCGGGCTCGTCGAGCACGAGGGCCGCGGGGTCGCCGAGCAACGCGTGCGCCAGCCCGAGCCGCTGCCGCATGCCGAGCGAGTAGGCGCCGACGCGGCGCCGCCCCTCCGCCGCGCTCAGCCCCACCTCGCCGAGCACTTCGTCCACGCGATCGCCGGGCAGGCCCAGCGTGAGGCACGCGAGGCGCAGGGTCTCGCGGCCGGTGCGGCCGGGGTGGAAGCCCTCCGCGCCGAGCAGCACGCCGACGGTCGTCCCCGGGTTGGGTAGTTCGCCGTACCGGACCCCCGCGAGGGTCGCGGCGCCGGCGTCCGGCCGTACCAGCCCGACCAGCAAACGGAGGGCCGTCGACTTGCCCGCCCCGTTCGGGCCGAGGAACCCGACAATGGTGCCGGGCGCGACGCGGAAGCTGACGTCGTCAAGGGCGACGGTGGCCCCGAAGCGCTTCGTGACGTTCGTGAACTCGATCATGGCTCCAGCCAACGCCCGCCACCCGGGTTCGCACATCGGGCGATGGTCAGCGCCCAGGCATCCGATCGGACGCCACCACCCCGGCCGATCGGACCCCCCGGCACCCTCCGTCCGGCCGACGCCGCCGGGGCCCACCTTCCCTAGGCTGGGCCTCATGACTCAGGACGCCGCGTCGATCGACCCCCTCGAGCGGGACACCACCGCCCGGACGGGGGACGGCCCGTGGCCCTGGGTCGTCGCGGCGCTGTTCTGGCTCTACTACATGACCCCGTTCGTGCAGTTCCTGCTTCTGCCGGACCGCCCGGCCACCCCCTTCCTCCTCCACGTGCCCCTCTGGGGCCTGCTCGCCATCGTGCTGCTGGCCTTTCGCGAGCGGAAGCCCGGTGGGATCGCGGGGGCCTGCATCACCCTGCTGTTGCTCTCCCCCGCCGCGGTCGGGGCGGTCTTCGTGGCCCAGGAGCACTACGCCCGTCGCGTGGGCGGACGCCTCTCCGTGGCCGCGTTCGCGGTCGGGGCGCTGATCGCGAAGGTCGTCACCTTCGTCATCATGGGCCTCGACGGCCCCGTGAGCGCCCTGCAGGTCGAGTTCGGCGTGACCGCCGCGGGCGTCGTCGTGGCGACCCTGATCGGGCTGCTGCGGCGTTCCCGTGCGCAGGCCAGTGAGCAGCGGGCCCACGCCGCCCAGGCCCGCCACGAGGCCGAACAGGCCCGGCTCGCCGAGGCGCGCCTGGCCGAGCGTGAGCTCATCGCCCGCGAGATGCACGACGCGATCGCCCACCGCCTGTCGCTCGTAGCCCTCCATGCGGGCGCGCTCGCCTACCGCACCACCCTCGACCCCGAGCAGGCCCGCGAAGCGGCACGCCTCATCCAGACCAACGCGCAGGCGTCCCTCGACGAACTGCGCGCCATGCTCACCACCCTCCGCAGCCCGGACGCCGCCCCCGCCGCCCCCCAACCCACCCTCGACCAGGTGGCCGTGCTCGTCGCCGACGCGGCCGACGCCGATCAGCGCGTCACGCTCGACGTCGACGGCGACCTCTCCCTCGTGCCCGCCCGCGTGTCGCGGCACGCTTTCCGCGTCGTCCAGGAGGCCCTCACGAACGCCCGCAAGCACGCGCCCGGCTCCCCCGTCACCGTGCGCTTGACCCACGCCGGCGGCGTCCTGAACCTGCGCGTCACCAACCCGCTGGCCGATCTCGCCCCGGCCGACACCTCCGGCTCGCGCCTCGGCCTCGTGGGCGTGGCCGAGCGGGTGGCGCTGCTGGGCGGTAGCGTGAGCCACGGCGTCCGGGGCGGGCGGTTCGTCCTCGAGGCCACGCTGCCCATCACCCGCACCGTCCCCCAGGAGCTGCCCGCATGATTTCGGTTGGGATCGTCGACGACGATGCGATGGTCCGCACCGGGCTGCGGTTCATCCTGGCCGAGGACGCCGACATCACCGTCGCCTGGCAGGCCGCCGACGGCGCCGAGGCGCTGGCGCGGCTCGACGAGATGGACGCCGACGTCCTCCTCCTCGACATCCGCATGACCGGCATGGACGGCCTCGCGACCCTCGAGGCGCTCAACGCGCGCGGGCGGCGTCCGAAGGTCATCGTGCTCACCACGTTCAACACCGACGACTATGTGGTACGCGCCCTTCAACGGGGCGCCGAGGGGTTCCTCCTCAAGGACGCGGCACCCGCGCGGCTGGTGGAGGCGATCCGGCGGGTGCACGCCGGCGAGCCGGCCCTCTCGCCAGAGGTCACGCACACCCTCATCTCGGTCGCCACGGACGCCGCCGGCGCGGCCGATCCGGTGGCCGCCAGGGCGTTCGCGGCGCTGACCGAGCGCGAGAAGCAGGTGGCGGCCCTCATGGCGGACGGGCTGACGAACGCGCAGATCGGCAGCCGCCTCGGCGTGAGCATGGCGAGCGTCAAGGCCCACCTGAGCACGATCTTCACCAAGCTCGGCGTCGACAACCGGGTGTCGGCGGCCATGGTCGTGCGGGACGCGGGCTCCCAGCCCTAGTCAGAGGACGTTGAGCCCGCGCAGCAGCACGCGGACCCGCTTGCGAAGCGCGTCGTTGCGATCGGTCGTGGTGGGGTTGTCGATGACTTGGTCGAGCACGGCGCTGATGAGGGCGAAGAACACCCATTCGGACGCCTCCTGCAGGGTGAGGCCGTCGGGGAAGGCCTCGTGGTGCGGGGCGATGATGGCTGCCACCTTGTGCTCCAGCTCCTGGACGAGGTCGATCGTCTCGCGGCGGTGGTCGCCGTCGGCACCGAAGTAGATCTCGCGCAGGAAGGGTGCAGCATTGTTCGGCTGCAGGTCGAGGATCTGCACGAGCGGGTCGAACGCCCGCAGGACCGCCTCGTCCACGGGCAGGGTGGGATCGGTGTCGGGGGCCTCCTCGACGACCGGCCGGAGCTTCGCGTTCACCACCATCAACAAGAGCTCCGACTTGGTGGCCGCAAACCGGAAGAGCGTGCCCTCCGCGACATCGGCCTTCTCGGAGACCTGCTGGGTGGTGGTGTTGTCGTAGCCGCGTTCCGTGAAGAGCGTCGTCGCGGCACCGACGATGCGGTCGCGCTTCTCGGCCTTGTTCCGTTCCCGGCGACCGAGCCGGGTGGGCAGTTCCGCCATGGCGGGGAGCATAGCGACTGAGTCGGCTCATTTCTGAGCGGAGAGGTCACGTTCCTGCGCGCGGGTGCTGGCACGTTTTTGACAGAGGGATTCGTGGCACGTGCCACGAATCTCTATGTCAGATTTCCTCTGTCAGATTCGTGCACGGGCCGGACGCCGCCCCGTCGGCCCGGTGTGATTGACGGCCCGGTGTGATTGACTCACCCCGTGCCCAGGATCACCGTCGACGACCTCCCGGACGCCGTCCGTGCGCGCCTCGACGAGGTGCTCGGCGCGCCCGTCGTCGAGCACGTCAGCCATCCCGGCGGGTTCTCCCCCGGGACGGCCGACAAGGTCACCTCCGCCGACGGCACCGTGGCGTTCGTGAAGGCCGTCCATGCCGATCTGAACCCCGACTCCCCCGGCATCCACCGCGCGGAGGCACGGGTGATGGCCGCGCTCCCCGACACCATCCCCGTCCCCCGCTGGATCGACGGCTTCGAGCTCGACGGCTGGGTCGTCCTCGTCGAGGAGTACGTCCCAGCGCGCCATCCGGTGCTCCCCTGGACGGCGGCCACATTCGCCCCCGTCCTCGACGCAACGCTCGCCCTCGCCGACCGCCTCACCCCCGCCCCGCTGCCCGACCTCCGCACGGCGTCCGAGCAGGCTCGCCGGATGGGCAACGGCTGGGCCAGCCTCGCCGGCGCCCCGCCCGCCGACCTCGATCCCTGGATCGCCGCCCGCCTCGATGAGCTCGCCGCACGCGTCGAGCGTTCGTTGGCCGCCCTCGACGGCGACACCCTCTGCCACTGGGACCTCCGCGCCGACAACATCCTCCTGCGCGACGACGGCGAGGTCGTCTTCATCGACTGGCCGTGGGCGCTGCGCGGCGCCCGCTGGCTGGACGCAGTCCTCCTCACCAGTGAGTTCGCCGTCGAGGGCGGCACCCCCGCCGAGACGGACGCCTACCTCCGGCTCATCGCCGGCCACACGGACGCCGACCCCGCCGCCTTCGTCGGCGCACTCGCCTGGGTGGCCGGGTTCCTCACCCATCGGTCCCGGACCCCCGCACCGCCCGGCCTGCCCACCCTGCGCGCCTTCCAACGGCGGTGGGCCGACGGGCTCACCGCCTGGCTGCGCGGCACGGAGCTGGCGTAGCGGCGTCCAGCTCACAGGTCCGCGCGCTCAAGGGCGACTTCGGCGTGCGGCTCCGGCTCGTCGTGGTGCCGGATGCGCGGCAGCGCGAGCGTCGCCAGCAGCCCCACGACGAGCACGATCGCGGCGACGCCGGTCGTGATCCGGGCGGCTTCGATCATGGCGTCGGACGCCAGCGTCGCGGCCTGGGCGAACTGCGGCCCGGCCTCCGCCAGACCGGGGATGGCAGCGCCGACCGAGGAGTGGACGGCGTCGACGATGCGCGTCCGAGCCACGTCGGGGACACCGGCGTCGGCCAGGCGCTGGTCGGTGCCCGTGGTGAGCGTCGAGATGAGCAGCCCGCCGAGCAGCGCGACGCCGAGGGCCGACCCGATCTGCCGGACGGTCGTCTGCAGGCCGGACGCCTCGCCCGACAGTTTGCGCGGCACGTCGACGAGGATCACGCTCGTCAGTTGGGCGGTGGCGAAGCCGACGCCGGCGCCGTAGAGGAACAGGCAGGCCGCCAGCTGCCAGGCCGGCGCGGGCAGCAGCCAGGCGAGGGCGCCGACGGCGACCGCCTCCATGCCGAGGCCGGTCCGCACGACCGCTCGCTGCCCGAGACGCCTTGTCACCTGCGGCACCACGCCCGAGGCCAGGAACGTCCCCACCGCCAGCGACAGGATGAGCCATCCGGTGCCGAGCGCGTCGTAGCCCATCGCGCCCTGCAACACGAGCGGGAGGGTGAACAGCAGCCCGAACTCGCCCAGCGCCACGACGAGCGCGGCGATCGAGCCGTAGCGGAAGGTCGGGATCGCGAACAGGCCCAGGTGCGCGAGCACCACCTTGTCCGCGGCCTCCCGGCGCCGCTCGACCCCCGTGAAGACCGCCAGCAGCACGAGCCCACCGGCGAGGGCGAAGGGCACGGGGGACGCCGAGCCGTCGGCCTGGGTCCACCAGCCGTAGGAGGTGGCCTCGATGAGGCCAAACACGAGGGCGCCGAGGCCGAGGGTGGCGAGCAGGGTGCCGGGGATGTCGATGCCCCGGCGCAGGTGCGGGTCTCGGGTCTCTGGGAGGAAGCGCCAGGCGAGGACGAGCGCGATCAGGCCGAAGGGGATGTTGAGCCAGAAGGCCCACCGCCAGGAGACGTCGGTGGCGAGCCAGCCGCCGAGCAGGGGGCCGACGGCGGCCATGCCGCCGATCGTGGACCCGTAGACGGCGAAGGAGATGGCGCGCTCGCGGCCGGTGAAGAGCGCGTTGATGGACGACAGGGTGGCCGGGAGGACCATCGCGGCGCCGATGCCCTGCACCAGCCGCGCCCCGATGAGCACGGCCGCGGCGGGTGCCGAGCCCACCACAAGGGACGACAGGCCGAACAGCGCGACGCCGCCGAGGAACATGGTCTTGCGGCCGTAGAGGTCGCCGAGGCGTCCGGAGGTCAGCATGAGCGATGCGAAGACGAGCGAGTAGACGGCGTTCATCCACTCGGCGTCCGTGGCGGTGAGGCCGAGGTCACCGATCACGACGGGGAGGGCGACGTTGGCGATGGTGGCGTCCATGATGACGAGCGAGGTGCCCAGGGCGACGGCGGCGAGGGCGAGCCACCGGTTGGGGTGGGCGTGGAGGTTCATAGGAATCCTGTCTCCGATGTTTCTGACACAGTGACGGTAACATGTCGACACCGTGTCGGCAAGTGATAGGGTGGCAACCGAAGGAGGTCGCAGATGCCCAGGATCGATGCCCCCACCGTCGCCGAACACCGGGCGCGCAAGGAGCGCGCGATACTCTCGGCCACGGTCGACCTGCTCGTGAACGAGGGCGACGACGCCGTCACGCCCGCCGCCGTCGCCAAGCGCTCCGGCATCGCGCGCACGAGCGTGTACCAGTACCACGGCTCCACGGCCGAACTCATCGCGGCGGCCGTCATGGAGCTGTTCCGACGCGCCGAGGCCGAGATGGACGCCGCCCTGTCTGCCGCCGGGGACGATCCTGAGGAACGCCTGCGGGCCTACGTCACCACGACCCTCCAGCTCGCCCGCGACGGCCACGCTCCGGCCCGGCCCGCGGCCCTCGCCGGCGCGCCGGCCGAGTGCCGTGCCGCGGTGCGCGAGTGCCACCAGCGCCTCATGGCCCCCTTGGCTGCCATCGTCGACGCCCTCGGCGCATCCGAAGTGGGCACGACCGCCGCCCTCGCCGCAGGGAGCCTGCAGGCGGCGTCCCAACTCGTGGAGCACGGTGCCGATCTGAGCGAGGTGGCCGACGTCACCTGCACCTTCATCGCCCGGGCCGTGCGCCCCTGATCGCCTCAGCGAAGATCGCGCCCGAACACCAGCGCCACAGCGCGGAGCGCGAGGACGAACCCGGCGAACGCGAGCAACGACCCGATGAGCTGGCTCACCCCGATCCCCGGAAGCACCTGCGGGCTGCCCTGGGCGACGGCGAGCACCGTGCCGCCGAGGATGCCCGCCGCCGCGAGCAGGGCAATCACGAGTTGTTGCACGAGTCCGCGCACGAAGGAGCGGTCTTCGGGGTGGCTGATCATCCGCACATGGGCGGTGAGGCGGCCACTCTCCAGATCGTCGCTGATCTTGTTGATGCGGCGCGGAAGCTGCTCCAGCAGGGGCAGCAGGTGCATCGCGCGCTGGGTGAGTTCGGCCTTGACCCGGTCGGGCGTGATGTCCCCGATCACCTCCCGGCCGGCGTTCCGGGCGGCGTCCATGAGGTCGAGGCCGGGGTCGATGAGGTGCAACGTCCCCTCGAGGGCTCCGAGGGAACGCAGGGCCGTCGCGATCGAGGGGGGCACGTTGAACCCGTGCCGGATCACGAGCGTGAGCAGTTCCGAGAACACCTTGAGCGATCCCCCGGTGCCCAACCCCCCGCGAAAGCGCGTGATCAGGATGCCGATGGACCGTTGCAGTTCGCGCTCGTGGAGCCCCTCGGGGCGGTCGAGGAGGTCGAGGACGGCGTCGGTCGCGGCGACGGGATCGTCGGCGTCGACGGCCCACAGGAGCACACCGAGGGTGCGCCGCGACACGGCGTCCAGCCGTCCGACGGAGCCGAAGTCGAGCAGCCCGACCGACCCGTCGGGCCAGATGACCACGTTGCCGGCGTGCAGGTCGGCGTGGAACACCCCGTCGCTGATGATCTGGGTGAGCACGGCATGGAGCAACCGCTGCGCCGAGGCGGTGCGTACGGCCGGGTCGAGGCCGGCGATCAGCCCGGACGCCTGCGCGACCGGGGTTCCCGTGAACCGCTCCATGACGATGACACGCTTGCTGCACAGCTCGTCGGCGGTCCAGGGCACGCGGACCTCGCGACCGGCCAGCGCCGCCCGCACCGCCGCCATGTTGTCGATCTCGACGCGGTAGTCGAGCTCTTCGTCGAGCGACTGGGCGAAGCCGCGCACGAGGGCGCGAAGCCCGATCGTTCGCGCCCACGAGGTGTTGTGGGCGAGCGTGCGGGCGACCTGTTCGAGGATGCCGAGATCCTGCGCCACCTGCGCCAGCGCCCCCGGACGCTGCACCTTGACCACCACCTGACGCCCGTCGATCAACGTCGCCGCGTGCACCTGCGCAACGGACGCCGAGGCCAGCGGTTCCACCTCCACACTGGCGAACACGTCCCCGGCCGGGCGCCCCAGATCCTCCTCGAGGACCTGGCGGACGCCCTCCCATGCCTCCGGTTCCGCCCGGTTGGTGAGGTGCGACAGCTCCCGCACGAACGGTTCGGGCAGCAGGTCGGCCCGGGTCGAGAGCATCTGGCCGAGCTTGATGGCGGTGACTCCCGCTTCCTGCAACGCTTTGCGCAGTGCGATGGCCAGCTCGTCGAGGTCGAGCCGCGGCTGTCGTAGACCGCGCAGCGGCGCGCTCAGTCCGTGCCGGGCGGCGACGGCGACGATCTCGCGGTAGCGCCGCGCTCGGGCCCGGCGGCGCGATCGGCCGAGCACGAGGCCCCGCAGCGACGGCAACGCTCCAGTGGGCACGACGATCTCGAGCACCAGCAAGAGGGTCGCCGACAGGGCGAACGCCCACAGCGTCATCACCCCGAGCAGCGCCATCGCGCCGAGATTGGCGCTCACCCCGTTGTCGGCGGGGAGAGAGTCGATCACCGCGCCTGCCACGCCGATGAGCACGAGGATGCTCAGCCCGCAGACCAGGACGGTCCGCGGCCAGCCGATCCGGACGCCGAGCACCCGCCGCGCCGTCTGGGCGACGAGCCAGGTGACAACGGCGAAGAGGCCGGTCCAGATCGCAATGTCCACCAGGCTCGCGAGGAACCTCAGCCAGTCCATGACCGCGAGGCTACCGGCACCCCTCGGCTGCGGTGCGGTACCGCTCGACGACCACGTCGACCAGGCGTGGGTGCGCTCCCAGCGGCTGGGCCACCACGTCTCCCCCCGACGCCTCGAGCCTTCGCTGGAAGAACCCGCGCCCCACGAGGTAGGACGCGACGGCCACCGGCGAGCCGGACGCC
>NZ_JARKOT010000021.1 GCF_029977985.1 Propioniciclava sp.
TCGCGCTCGAACACCACGCCGACCCCGCTCGCCTGCGCGGCGAGCTGGGCGTCCGTCTGGGTGAGGAGGGCCAGCGCTGGGGCGGTCGTCCAGCGGCCCTCGAGGAGATACCAGCCACCCCAGCCGGCGCCGCCGAGCACCGCGATCGCGAGGATCGCCGCCACCAGCCGACCCAACCGGAAGCGGCGGCGGACGGGGGCCTCGGCGTCCGGGGGGAGCGTCGGCAGCGACCGCGTGTGCGGCGACTGCGGCGAGTAGGGGACGGGGCCCGTGCTGTAGAACAGCGCCCCGTCGGCCGACACGTCGAACGTGGGCGAGACGGGCGTGACCGGGGTGAACCGGCGCTCGACGGACGCCCCCCGCGGCGGCACCACCGTGGTCGTCTCCTCGGCGGGCAGCGTGGTGGCGCGCATGCGCGCGGTGAGAGCGGGGTCGTCCTCGACGCCGGCGACGAGCGCGTTGCGAGCGTCGCGCAGGTGGGCGAGGAGGACGCCCCCGTCCAGCGGCCGGCTCGGCCGGTCGCGGTTGGCGGCGGTCGTGACGAGAGCGTCCACGTACGGCGGCAGGCTGCGCGAGCCGCGCCAGGACGTCGACAACTCCGCCGACGGTGGCGGCACCTGGTTGTGGACGTGGCTGTAGGCGACCTGGATCGGCTCGTCGCCGCTGTGCGGCTTGCGGCCCGTCAGCATCTCGTAGAGCACGATGCCGAGCGAGTAGACGTCGGAGCGTGCATCCGCGCGACCCTTCGTGACCAACTCGGGCGCGATGTAGCTGACCGTGCCCATGACGAGGCCCGTCGTCGCCGCGTGCGAGTTGGCCGTGATCGCGCGGGCGAGGCCGAAGTCGGCCACCTTCACCTCGCCGCGGTCGGAGATGAGGACGTTCTCGGGCTTCACGTCCCGGTGGATGATGCCCGCCGCGTGCGCCGCCGCCAGCGCGGACGCCACCGGCTCGAGCAAGTCGAGGGCCCGCTGGGGGTCCATGGGGGACTCGCGTGTGATCAGGTTGCGCAGCGTGCAGCCCTTCACGTACTCCATCACGATGTAAGGCCGGCCGTCGTCGACGCCCTGGTCGAAGACGCTGACCACGTGCGGGTGCGACAGGTGGGCCGCGGCACGCGCCTCGGCGTCGAAGCGGGCGGCGAAGTCGTCGGCGTCGCCGAGGCCGTCGTTCATGATCTTGATCGCGACCTCGCGGGAGAGCCGCAGATCCTGGGCGAGGTAGACGGTCGCCATGCCGCCGCGCGCCAGCTTCCCGACGACCTCGTAGCGGTCGTCGAGCACGTGGCCGATGAGGCCACCGCGGTTGCGCTCGCTCGTCAACACGGAACTCCAGGCACGGGTCGGGGAAGGAAGTGGCGCGTGCCCGCCCAAGCGTGAGTGTAGGCGGACGCGGCGCCCGCCCCGGAGAGGACCCGCCGGTGAGTCCCGTTGCCGAGCGGGGGCGTGTGAGATGCTGGCGCCGTGACCGCACTGATGGGAATCGCCACCCGGCTCAAGCTGGCCCGCCTGTTCTACATCGCGCCCAGCGCGCGCGTGGTCGCCGAGCTGGCCCAGCCCGTCTTCGCCGGTGGCGCCGACATCATCGCTGTCGGCGAGGATCCCGCCGAGCCGATCGCCGCCGAGGCGGCCGAGGCGGCGCTCGAGGGCATCCTGGAGGCCGCCCGCACCACCCAAGGTCTCTCCGGCTACTTCGGACGCCCCGTCTCGGCCGCCCGTCTGTCGCCCGATCTGGCCGTGCTGGTCGACCCCGAGGCCAACACCGAACGCGCCCACAAGCTGCTCGGCGAGTGGACCGTCATCGGCCGCGAGTGCCACGACACCGACGAGGTGGACGCTGCCCTGGCCGATCCTGCCGTCGACTTCCTCCTGGTCGGCCCCGGCCTGGAACTGGTGCGGTACGCCGCGTCCGTCGCGCCGGCGCACGAGGTGGACTCCAAGCCCTGGTTCGCCGTGCGGGGCGTCAGCCCGCGGACGATCGACGCCGTCGTCCGCGCGGGCGCGATGCGGGTGGCCGTCGGCGCCGCCATCACGAACGCCGACGATCCGGGAGCAGTCGCGCGCGTCCTGAAGGACCATCTGCGCGCGGCCTGGAACGGCGACGAGCGGATGGAGGCCGTGACGATGTCCGCCTTCGGCACCCGGCCGAAGCTGTCCTTCAAGCCCTTCGACGCCGGCGACGGCGACATCGAGCTCTGAGCCGGAGCGGCTCCGGCGTCAGTAGCTGCGGCGCACCGCCCGGTGCGCCAGGGCGGCGAGACCGTCGCGGGCGGGCTCCGCGATCGGGGCGGCGTCCAGGGCACTGAGCGCAGCGGCGAACTCGCGGTCGATGTGCGCCTCGACGGCCTCCAGCGCTCCCGAGTCCGTGATGAGGGCGCGCGCCCGGGCGGCACCTGCGGCGTCCAGCCGGGGGTTGCCGAAGAGGGTGGCGAGCTCGGCGGCGCCGCGCTCGTCGGCACGGGCGAAGGCCTCGATCGCCAGGAGGGTGAGCTTGCCCTCGCGGAGGTCCTCGGCGGAGGTCTTGCCGGTGAGTGCCGCGTCGCCGAAGACGCCGAGGACGTCGTCGCGGTATTGGAAGGCCCGGCCGAGCGGCTGGCCGACGGCGGTGAGGGCGTCCTGGGCGGCGTCGTCGGCGCCGGCGAGCGTCGCGCCGAGCAGTAACGGCCGCCGGACCGTGTACGACGCCGACTTCCATGTGACCACGGTGGACACGAGCCGGGCGAGGTCGTCACGCCCGGCTGCAGTGCGGGCCGCCGGGTGCGGGTGGCGGGACTGGGCGAGGACGTCGAGGTACTGACCGGCCGTCACCTCGGTGCGCATCGCCTCCAGGTGCGGGCGGGCGCGACCTCGGGAGACGGCGTCCAGACCGGCGGTTCGGAACATCTCCTCGCTCCACATGAGGAGCAGGTCGCCGAGCAGGATCGCGCCCGCCCGGCCGAAGGCGTCGGCGTCACCGCGGGCCGCGCGGTCGGTGTGGTCGGCGGCGAACTGGAGGTGGGCGGCGGGCACGCCGCGGCGGGAGTCGGAGGCGTCCATGACGTCGTCGTGGACGAGGGCCGACACATGCAGCAGATCCAGGGACGCCGCAGCGCGCACGACCGCCTCGGGAAGGGCGAGCTCGCCGTGGGCGGCCGCATACCCCCAGGCACAGAACGCCGGCCGGAGGCGCTTGCCGCCGGCGGTGAACACGCGGGCACGCTCGACCAGAGGCGCCAGCAACGGGTCGATCGCCGCGAGCGCCCGCGCCTGGGTGTCGAGGAAGCCGCTGAGGGCGTCCGACACAGCCTCGGTGAAGGCGTCGGCGAGGGGGGCGGCGGGATCCAGCGTGACCACGGGGTGAGCCTAGCCGCACGCCGCCCGCGCGGCTGGCCTAGGGTGGCGCGCATGCCTGCGACCCGCCTCGTCGACCGCCTGCGCGAGACCGGACGCCCCACGTTCAGCTTCGAGTTCTTCCCGCCCGGCGACGATGCCGGCGTCCAGCAACTGATCGGCACCGTGGACGCGCTCGGCCCGCTGCGGCCCGACTGGGTGTCGGTCACGTACGGGGCGACGGGCGCGGCCCGCTACAAGACGTTCTCGGCCGTCGGGGCCATTCGCGGCCAGACCGATGCGCGCACCATGGGGCACCTGACGATCGCCGGCCAGTCGACCGACGAGGTGCGCCGGGCCTTGGCGTCGTACGAGCGGCTCGGCGTCACGCACATCCTGGCGCTGCGCGGCGACCCGGTCGGCGGAGGCACGTTCACGCCGCACCCAGCGGGGTTGGCGAACGCCACCGCGTTGGTGCGGCTGGCCAAGTCGGTGGGGGACTTCACAGTGGGGGTGGCGGCGTTCCCCGACGGGCACCCGGAGGGGTCGCTCGACCTCGACGCCCGCCTCCTGCTGGAGAAGGAGGAGGCCGGGGCCGAGTTCGCCGTGACGCAGCTGTTCTTCTCCGTGGACGCCTACGTGTCGCTCGTCGAGCGCTTCCGGGCCCTCGGTGGGACCATGCCGATCGTCGCGGGCATCATGCCCGTCACCGTGCCCAGCCAGATCGAGCGGTTCGCCCACCTCTCCGGGGCGCGGATGCCGGCGGAAGTGGAGGCGTCCCTCCTCGCGGTCGCCGACGACCGGGTGCGGTTCCGCGAGGTCGGCATCGACCTCATGACGCGTCTCGCCGACGACGTTCTGGCCGCGGGTGCGCCCGGGTTGCAGTTCTTCACGCTGAACCGGTCCAAGGCGACCGCGGAGATCCTCGGACGCCTCCGGGAGCTCCCCGTCCGCAGCGCCTGATCCCCGCTTGGGCGCGAAGACGCCGGTGGGTCAGCCGGACGCCGCCCAGGCGTAGAACCGCCGGGTGTGTGCGGGGCGTGCGTGCGCCCAAGCGGCGTCAGTGGCGGTTCTCCCCGAGCGCGGACGCGCCGAGCGGGGCCCGCCAGGCACCGGGCTCGTCGATGTCGAACGTGACCAGCCGTTGCGTCGCCCGCGTGAGCGCCACGTAGAGCACCCGGACGCCGCCCGGACTCTCCGCGACGATGCGGTCCGGGTCGACCACGATCACCCCGTCGTACTCGAGGCCCTTGGCCTCCAGCGGCGTCACGTACAGCACCCGGTCGAGGTTCGCCGGGTTCATGCGCGTCGACAGCCGGGTCGCGAGCTCGGACTGCACCCAGCCCAGCTCCGACGGCGGGGCGATGATGCCCACGGTGCCGCCGACCGCATCGGTGAGCGCGTCCACGGCGTCCGCGAGGTCGGCGAGCAGCGCCGAGCGTGTCGTCACCCGCAACTCCGGCTCGACGCCGGTCGATCGCACCGCGCTCGGCAGATCGGCGTTCGGGTAGTGCGCCTTCACCACGCGGGACGCCAGCGCGAAGACCTCCGCAGGGGACCGGTAGTTCACCGACAGCCGGAACTCGCGGTGGGGCGCCGACCCGATCAGGTCGCGCACGGCCCTGCCCACCTCGTCGAGATCGGGCCAGGAGCTCTGCGCCAGGTCGCCCACGATCGTCCACGACGCTTGCGCCCCCCGGCGCCGCAGCATCCGCCACTGCATGGGCGTGATGTCCTGGCTCTCGTCGACGAGCAGGTGGGCGTACGTCTCGTGGGCGTCCTCCGTCAGCAGATCGGACGCCTTGGGTCCCGTCGTGTCGGTGGTGACGAGTTCCGACACGTCCGACCCCTCCAGCAGGAACAGGGTCGGATCGATGTCCTCTGCGACCGGCACCGGCCCCAGCATCGCGGCCAGTTCGTCGAGCAGCGCCATGTCGGCCACGGTCAGCGCCCCGCCCGGCGCGTAGCTCGCGGCGATCAGGTCGGCCTCGTCGGCGTCCAGCAGGCCGTCGGCGACGCGCGCCAGGACGCGCGGTTCGCCGAGGCGCCGCAGCACCTCGACCGGACCGAGCGCCGGCCACCACGCGTTCATGAACATCTGGAAGGCGGCCGAGGACGTGATGAGCTCCTCGACGACCTCCGCCTCCAGGTCGACGTCCTCGGGCATCTGCGCCGCCAGCGCGGCCGTCAGCGCCCGCTCGGCGGCGTCGCGCGCGAGGTTCACCTTCTGGTGAGCCAGCACCCCAGCGCGCAGGCGGTTCAGGTGCGCCTCGCCCAGCTTGAGCACGTTGCCTTTCACGGTGACCCGCACCTCGAGCCCGCCCGCGCCCACGTCGACGAGGGGCAGGTTGACGAGGTTCCGCAGCACCGGCACCATCCGCAGGCTGCCCTTCACGAACGCCGTCGGCGCGTCGTCGACCACGTCGGAGCCCAGCCCACCCAAGACGTCGGACGCCACCGCGCCGACGGCCCGCAACGTCACCGAGTCCTCGCCCAGGCTCGGCAGGACGCGTTCGATGTAGTTCATGAACAGCGGCCCCGGGCCCACGACGAGGATCCCGCCGCGCTCGAACCGCCGCCGGTTCGAGTACAACAGATAGGCCGCCCGGTGCAGCGCCACCACGGTCTTCCCCGTGCCCGGGCCGCCGGCGATGATCGTCACGCCGGCGTGCTCGGCGCGGATGGCCTCGTCCTGCTCGGCCTGGATGGTCGCCACGATGTCGCGCATGCGTGTCCCGCGCGCCCGCGACAGCGACGCCATGAGCGCGCCCTCGCCGATGATCGGTAGACCGTCGCGGTTGGCGTCCGTGTCGAGCAGGTCATCCTCGATCCCGATGACCTGGTCGTTGCGGCAGCGCAGGACGCGCCGCCGGACGACGTCCATCGGGTTCGTAGGCGTGGCCCGGTAGAACGGCTCGGCGGCCCGCGCGCGCCAGTCGATGACGAGGGGCTCGTACTCCTCGTCGCGGACGCCGATGCGCCCGATGTAGCGGGTCTCGCGGTCGTGTCCGTTGGCAGGGGCGTCCGGGTCGGAACCGTCGAGATCGAGCCGGCCGAACACGAGGCCTTCGTGCTCGGCGTCGAGCGTGGCGAGCCGGCGGGCGGCCTGGAAGGCGAACGCGTCCCGTTCGAACAGGGCTGTGCCGTCTTCCTCGCGCATCCACGTCTGGCGGTCGGAGGTGTAGATCTCGCGGCCCGACCGCGCCACGGTGCGGGCGGACTGAGTTGCGGCGTCGAGCCGCGCGTACACGGCGTCGACGTGCGCCTGCTCGGTCGCCAGCTCGCGGGCGAGCAGCTCTGCGTCGTTCAAGGATCGTCCCCGTTGCGTTAGCCCAGAAAAAGACCAAGACGGTCATTCTATCGCCGCCGTCAATGGCCCCGATTCCGGTTCGTCGGGCGGATGTCTTCGCCCGTCAGCGCCTCGTGCGCCGCATAGGTGGCCAGTGCGCCGCTCAGCAGTTGCGCCCACGGTTCGGCGCCGCCCGCCGAGGACGCCGACGCTGCGAACCGGCGCGGCTCGCCCGCCACCCGAATGCCAGGGCGGGCGAGCAGCTGGTCCACGAACGTGTCGCCGCGGCGCAGCCGTCGCGGTGAGTGCCAGACGAGCCCGGGATCGCGGGTGTCCACCTGGGCGTCGGCGTCCGGCTCGGTGTCGGCGACCGGGACGCCGCGGGCGTCCAGCCGGTCGAGGAGCACGTCCACGAGCCGGGCCGCCGACGCGGCGGCACCCGCGGCGTCCACCAGGCGCCAGCGGCCGAACGTGCGCCGCACGCTCAGCCGCGAGACGAGCCAGGCCGGGGCATCGGCGGGGGCGAGTCCGAGATCGGCGGCCAGTGCCCTCACGCGGGCGGCGAGCACCGGGTGGGGCAGACGCGCGGCGACGTGGGCGAGGCTGCGGCGCCCGTCCAGCAGGCCGGCGCGGACGCCTTGGGCGACCGCCCCGGGGGTCAGTTCGGCCTCGAGGCCCAGCGGACGCAGCGCCTGCCACACGTCGTCGGCGGCGTCCACGAGGTCGCGCCAGGCGGACGCCGCGGGCTCGCCCAGCGCGGCGACGTCGTGGCGCCACCAGGCTCCGCGGTCGGCGGGCGTGCCGGGATCGGGCGCCAGGGTGAGCCCGTGCAGGCCGAGCGCTCCCGCGGCCGGCCGGCCCGACTTGGTGAACAGGTCGCGCCACGGAGCGGGGAAGTCGATCGGGTCGCGCAGCTGGGCGCGCAGGAGATCGGGCCAAGCGGCGTCCGGCTCGACGAGGGTGACCGTGTGGCCGACCCGTGCCAGCCGGACCGCCGCCGCCACCCCCGCGAACGTGCCCCCGAGGACGCTGACGCGCGCCACGTCAGGCGGGCGCGGGCGAGTCGCGGCGGCGCCATCGCTGGAACGCGAGCCAGCCGCGCCGGATGCGGTGCACCAGGAATGCCAGCACGATCAACCCGAGCACGAGCAAGATGCCGGCCACGACCGCCGCCGCCACGGGTGCGAGGGCGATGAGCGTGGCCATACCCGTCACCGTCACATCGCCCGCCGACGACGCCGCCACGTTCGTGAACGGCTCGGGCGAGGTGTTCACCGCCAGGCGGATACCCGACTTCGTCAGGTGACTGACCAGCGCCGTGATGCCGCCCACCGAGGCGAGCGTGATGATGGCCAGGTCACCGTTGGCGCCCGCGTACAGTGCGCCGATCGCGGCGCCGGCGATGGGCCGGATGACCGTCGAGATCGCGTCCCACGTCGAGTCGATGTAGGGGATCTTGTCGGCCACCAACTCGATCGCGCACAGGATGCCGACCACGACGAGCACGTCGGTGCGCTCGAAACCGGCGGGAATGCCCTCGATGCCCGAGAACCGCCCGATGAGGCCGAGGACGAGCACGGTCGCCCACGCGTTGATGCCGCTGGCCCACCCTGAGGCGAACGCGGCAGGAAGCATCTCCATGGCGGCAGGGTACTGAACGGCACCGACATTCCCGGCGCACCCGTTTGCCCAGCCGTCACCCTGCGTTCGCCCGTTCGTCGGCCGGATGCGGCTGACTAGGGCTCATGGGTAATGCGCTGGAGTTCATCAAGGGTGTCGACAAGCTGCACGCCTTCTACACAGAGAACGTGCGCATGCTCGCGCACGCCTACGACCTCAGCGACGAGGAGGCGGCCCGCGTCCTGGAGACCTACGATTTCCGCAACGTCGCCCGCTCCATCCTGCGCCCGCCTCGCGTCGACCTCATGGGGCCACTCGAGGACTGATGTCGGATTTCACCGTCCGGTAGTCTGTCGCCGTGCGTAACCCCCACCCCCGCACGCTGGTGCTCGCGGCAGTCTCGGCGCTGTCGCTGACGGCTTGCGCCCTCGTCCCACCGGCCGGCACCGGCGCTGCGCCGCCCGGACCGCCCGCACCGCCCGAGCCCTTGCCCACCCTCGCCGCGACCCCCACGGCTTCGGACACCACCTCCGCCACCCCTGCGCCGCCGGCCCTGCCACAGGGCTGGTCCACCGGGCGGGACGCCGCCGTCGACCCCGCCCGGACCATCAGCCTCACGTGGCCCGTCGTTGCGGACGCCGCGGGTCTCACCGCGGCGATCCGGGGATGGCTGGGTGAGCGGCGGACGGCGTTCGAGGCCGGGTTCGCGCCCAACGAGGACGCTCCACCGACGCTGGCCTCCTCGTGGGAGGCGACCCTGGACTCCCGGGGAGGCGTGGTGGGCGTCCGCGAGAACGCGGACGTGTTCGACGGGGCCACGCAGACCGTCACTGCGGTGGTGTTCCACTTCGACCGCGCCACCGGCACCACCTGGCGCGGCCGGGACCTCGTCGCGGCCGGGCAGGAGAAGCCGTTCGCCGAGGCGGTCGTGGCCGCGCGCCAGGCGGGCGGCACCGACGTCCTGGCCGATCTCGCCCGCGAGGAGGACCTGCAGGACCGCCTCCGCGACGCGCTGACGTTCGACGCGGCGGGCAACCTCGTCGTCGCGCTGCGCCCGACGGAACTCCTCACCTATTGCGGCGACGCGACGGAGGCCGTCGTCCCCGCCGCCACCGCTGATGCGTTCCTCACCGACGCCGGCCGCACCGTCAAGGCGGCCTACCTGGCCGCC
>NZ_JARKOT010000039.1 GCF_029977985.1 Propioniciclava sp.
TCGCCTACGTGCCGTTCTACGGGTCGTGGCTGAACCGGATCGAGGCCCAGTTCACCGCCCTGCGCTACTTCGCCCTCGACGGCACCGACCACCCCAGCCACCGCGAGCAAGCCAGCATGATCCGCCGCTACATCATCTGCCGCAACAACCACGCCACCGACCCACGACTCCGCAAGGTCATCAAACGCGCCGCCACCATCAAGAGGGCCTAGGTTGCCTGACGCGGTACTTGCTTTTCTTGGCACGTGCCAAGAAGAGCTAGGTCAGAAAAGCTACGTCAGAAACGTGCACCGCCCCCGCGCCGCCGGACGCCGCGGGCGCAGCCGCTCTACTGCAGCCGGACGCCGTCGAAGCTGTAGATGATGTTCGTCGCGTCGCCGGTGACGGTCCAGACCACATTGGACTGAACGGAGTCCATCCAGCCCACGAAGAACTGATCGTGGTCGATGCCGCCGTGCGCGGCGGCGTCGGCGCGCATCGTCGCGAGGATGCCGGCCATCTTCGCCGTGTCGAACGACGCCGCCGGGAACGGCATGTTCGTCAGCTGTTCGGTGCAGTAGGTCTGCCAGGTGCCCTCGTCGAAGTCGTACGTGCACGTCGAGCCGTCGAGGTTCGCGACGGAGGTGTTGGTCCCCTCGAAGCTGGCGGTTTCGCCGTTGAGCTGGACCAGGGCAAGGTCCTCGATGCCGGCCGGCGCCGCGAGGTCGAGCAGCGCATCGAGACCGGCGGCGTCCTCGAAATGCTTCTGCGGTTGCCACGTCACGTCGCCGATGCGCCGGTAGGTGATCGCGCCGAGGTCGCACTGACCCGTCACGAGTGGCACGCCGTTGTGCGCAAGCTGCCAATGCATGCCGTAGGACTCTCACGGCCCCAGCCCCGCGACGATCTCCTCGTAGAGCGACGCCACGTCCACCTGGTCCACGGGCAGCGCCGGGCGCGGCAGATAGAGGGCCATGATGTCGCTGAGCGACTCGTCCTCGGCGGGGGCGCCGTCGAACGTCCAGCGCGAGATGGGGGGCGTCCTCGGGATCGTCCTTGAACAGCCACACCTCCACGTTGTTGTTGACGACGTTGGTCTCGCTGACGTGCGTGTAGTCGGTGCCCTCCCACAGGCTCTCGGCGAGTGCCTGCACCTCGCCGCCGTTCAGGACGCGCACGTCCGCCTCCGAACCGCCCGAACTGCTCGTCCGAGTGCTCGTCGGGGTGGGGTCGGGGCGGTCGATGCCGGGCAGGGTGCGCAGCACGGAGCAGCCGGACAGCATCGCCACGGCCGTCGACAGGGTCGCGCCAGGGCGAGCGGACGCTACGGGCTGGGGTGGGTCATGGGGTGTCTCCTTCGGGGGGTGGACGGTGGGGGAGGTCAGTAACCCTCGGACGTGCCGCCGTCGAGCACGGCGCGCGTGCCCGACAAACCGAGCCGCGTCGCCCCGGCATCGACCATGGCGGTGGCCGTCGCCCAGTCGCGGATGCCGCCGGACGCCTTCACTCCGAGCCTGCCGCCGACCGTCTTCGCCATCAGCGCGATCGCGTGCACGGACGCCCCACCGCTGGGGTGGAAGCCTGTCGAGGTCTTCACGAAGTCGGCGCCCGCGGACTCGGCGGCGCGGCAGGCGGCGACGATTTCGTCGTCGGTGAGCGCCGCGGACTCGATGATCACCTTGAGCAGCGTCGGCGCGGGCACGGCCTCGCGGACCGCCCGGATCTCCGCCTCGGTGTGCGCGGCGTCCCCGGCCTTGAGGCGGCCGATGTCGATCACCATGTCGATCTCGTCGGCGCCGTGCGCCACGGACTCGGCCGCCTCGAACGCTTTGGCCGCCGGCGTGTGCTTGCCCGACGGGAACCCACAGACCGTGGCGAGCTTGAGGGGGCCCAGAGCGACGCCCAACGGCAGCATCGACGGCGACACGCAGATCGAGTACGCGCCGAGCTCGGCCGCCTCGGCTGCCAACGCCACGACCTCGGCCGGCGCGGCCGTCGGTGCGAGCAGCGTGTGATCGACGAGGTGGGCGAGTTCGGCGCGCGTGGTCATGCTTCCTCCGGTTCTCAGGTCGGGGCCAGCCTATTGCACCTGATCCCAGCACAGGACGCCGCCCGCCCCGCTGCGCTGCCCGTCCGGCGGGCGTCGCGTGTTGGGATTCGGTGGAGGACGCCATCCATCCGCCACCTAGGCTGAGCGCGTGAGCACCTACGTCGCTGCCCGCCAGCTGCTGCCATCCGCCACGATCGAACGCCTACTGACCGGGGTGCGTGCCTCCGCGGCCGAGACGCGAGCCACCGTGTCCCCCCTGGATGGCGCACCGCTCGCCCGCATCCCGCAATCCACCGACGCCGACCTCGACGCCGCGTTCGCCGCGGCTCGCAGCGCCCAGCCGGCCTGGGCCGCACTCGGCCCCGCCACCCGCGGACGCCTCCTGCTCGCGTTCCACGATCTCCTCCTCGCTCACCAGGCGGAGCTCGCCGACATCATCGTCGCGGAGACCGGCAAGGCCCGCCGCGACGCGGTCGAGGAGATCTTCCACGTCGCCATGACCGCCCGCTACCACGGCGTGCATGCCGCCTGCGTCCTGCGCTCCGAGCGGCGCCCGGGACTCTTCCCGTTGCTGACCAGGGTTGACGTTCACCACCACCCCAAGGGCGTCGTCGCCGTCATCTCGCCGTGGAACTATCCCCTCACCATGGCGTTCAGCGACGGCCTGGCCGCCCTGGCCGCCGGCAATGCCGTGGTCGCCAAGCCCGACGCCCAGACGATGCTCAGTGCCCTCGCCGGCCTGGAGCTTCTTCGCCGGGCCGGTGTCCCCGCCGATGCCTGGCAAGTCGTCGCCGGCCCCGGATCCAAGCTCGGGCCCGCCCTCATCGACCGCGCCGACCACGTCTGCTTCACCGGCTCCACCGCCACGGGCCGCAGCGTCGGAGAGCGAGCCGGCCACAACCTCATCGCAGCGTCGCTCGAACTGGGGGGCAAGAACCCCATGATCGTCTGCGCCGACGCCGAACTCGGCGCCGCCGTCGACGGCGCGGTCCGCGGTTGTTTCGCCAATGCGGGTCAGCTCTGCGTCAGCTTCGAACGCATCTACGTGGCCCGCGCCGTCTACGCCGACTTCCGCGACTCGTTCGTCGCCGCCACCTTGGCCCTCGACCTGAGCGTCGGGCTCGACTGGACGCCCGATGTCGGCACGCTCGCCTCCGAATCCCAGCTCAAGAAGGTGGCTGCCGCCGCCGACGACGCCCGCTCCCGCGGAGCCACTGTGCTCGCCGGTGGCCGCGCCCGCCCCGACCTGGCACCGTGGAGCTACGAGCCCACCATCCTCGAGGGCGTGACGGAGGAGATGGCCTGTTTCCGCGAGGAGACGTTCGGTCCGGTCGTCGCCCTCTATCCCTTCGACGACGAGGACGCCGCCGTTGCGGCCGCCAACGACTCCGCCTACGGGCTCAACGCCTCTGTCTGGAGCACCGACCATCGGCGTGCCCGAGCCTTGGCCGCCCGGCTGCGCGTCGGCACCGTCAACGTCAACGAGGCGATCGGGGCAACCTTCGCGTCCCTCGCGGCGCCCATGGGCGGTCGGGGACAATCGGGTCTCGGGCGCCGCCAAGGCCCCGAAGGCATCCTGCGGTTCACGGAAACCCAGTCCGTGGCCACTCAGCGCGGGCTCGGTCTGGGCACTCCGCCGGGGATGGCGAAGGAGCAGTTCGCCGCCGTGATGACGCGCGGGCTGCGCCTTCTGCGCGTGGTGCGCCGCTGACAGCCTCGGCGGACTCAGGCGTGCGTGAGAGCGCTCACCGTCACCGACACGGCGTCGGCATCGGCGGGGTCGGGGGCGTCGCCACCCTCCTGCGCCCCGCGCGCGACGGCATAGGCGTGCGCGCGGCCCAGACGTTCAGGGGCAGGGGCGCCGTCCTCGAACGCCATGAGCCACCCGGCGGTCGCCGCCGCGCCGCGGCCGACCGCCGTCACGAGCGGTGCGCTCTCGGTGCGTGCGTACCAGACGCCGTCGGCGTCCGCGCTGATCGCCCCGTGCTCGCCGAGGGTGACGAGCACCCGCTTGACGCCAAGGTCGAGCAGCGACGTCACGTGTCCCGCCGCCGACACCACCCGTGCGTAGCCGTCGTCGTGTTCCAGGGGCACCCCGGTCGCCTCGGCGAACTGACGGGCGTTCAGGGTGAGCAGATCGGGCGGGGCGTCCGCGGCGTGCTCGAGGACGACCTCGAGCGCCTGCCCGCTCGTCTGCACCGCCACCTGTACGCCGACACCTTGGGCCATGCGCGTCATGCGCGGATAGAGGTCGGCGGGGGCTCCCGGTGGCAGCGAGCCGCACAGGGCCAGCCACGAGGCCCCCGGGCACGCGCCCATGACGGCACTCATCATGGCCGTGACCGCCTCCGGCGCCAGCGTCAAGCCGGCCTCGCGGATGACCGTGGACGCCCCCTCGTTCGTGACGGTCATGGTGGTCCGGGCCCGATGGTCGATCGGCACCAGCCGATGCGGGATACCGCTCTCGCGCAGCACCTGCACGATGGGGTCGTCGTGGTTCGCCGGCAGGATCGCGAGCGCGCGGCGTCCAGCGCGGTGCAGGGTCGCGGCGAGGTGGACGCCGCGGCCGCCGGCCACCAAACTGCTCGCCACCACATGATTCACCGCTTGGGCGGTCAGCGGGCCCGCGAGGAGGGCTGTGTGGTCCAGGCTCGGGTTGGCGGTGAACGTCACGATCACGAGGCACAACGGTACCGGGGGAACAGCGTTCACCGGGGGACGTCGCGGCCCACGGACACTCAGAGTTGCGGTTGGCTGCGCCGCAGTGGTAGCCGGACGGTAAACGTGGCCCCCCGGACCAGACCGTTCGTGGCGGTCACGGTGCCCCCATGGGCGCCCACCACGGCGGCGACGATCGCCAGCCCCAGGCCGGTGCTCGACGTGGTGCCGGTGCGGACGCGGGCGGTGTCGGCCCTGGTGAATCGTTCGAACAGGCTCGGTAGGACGGATTCCGGGATGCCCGGCCCGTCGTCGGCGACCACGATGACCACGTGGCCGCCGTCGACGGCGAGGCTCGTCCGGACCGACGTGCCGGCGGGTGTGTGCGCGCGGGCGTTCGCGAAGAGATTCACCAATACCTGGTGGATGCGGTTGTGGTCGACGCGCGCCACGACCGGCTCCTCCGGCAGGTCGACCGACCAGCGGTGGTCCGGGCCGGCGGCCTCGGCGTCGCTGACCGCGTTGGCGACGAGGTTCGACAGGTCGACCTCGCTGAGGGTGATGTTCGGGCCCGCGTCGAGGCGGGCGAGCAGGAGCAGGTCCTCGACGAGCGTCGACATGCGCGACGACTCCGAATCGATACGGGCGAGCGCGTGGCTGGCGTCCGGCGGCAGTTCGTCACGCTGCCGGCGGGTCAGTTCCGCGTAGCCGCGGATGGCCGCCAGCGGGTTGCGCAGCTCATGGCTCGCATCCGCCACGAACTGGCGGACCTTCGTCTCGGACGCCTGCCGCGCGGCCAGCGCCCCCTCCACGTTGTCGAGCATGTGGTTGAACGCGAGCCCCACCTGCCCCACCTCCGAGCGTGGGTCGGCGTCACGCGGAGGCACCCGGACGGTGAGCGCCACCTCGCCGCTGTCGAGTTCGAGCGACGACACGTGGTGCGCGGTCGTGGCCAGCCGGGCGAGCGGGGCGAGGCTGCGCTCCACCACCTGCCGGGCCGCGAGGAACGCGATGAGGATGGCCAGGGCGGTCAGGGTGCCGGCCGCCGCCACGATCGACATCATGGACGCCGTCAGCTCGCTCAGCGGCAGTCCGATGACCATCCGGAGGCCGTCGTGCTCGTTGACCACCACGCGGTAGAGGCCGACCCCCGGCAGCGAGACCGTCTGGGGGACTGGGCTTTCGGGCAGAGTGCCGAGCGCGGCGGATGCCTCGTCGGACAGTTCGACACGACTCTGGTCCTGTTGCACGTACCCCACGACGGCCGAGTCGTCGCTGGCGCACACGAGGAGCCCCTGGGTCTGGCCGGGACCGCCGCTGCCCGGGCGGACGGGCCGGTCGAAGTCGCCGTCCGAAGGGCCGAAGTCGCGCGAGGCGAAGCTGCGCAGTTGCGTGTCGAGTTGCCCTTCCAGGATGCGGTGCATGGCGAGCGCAGTCAGCCCCGAGAGGAAGATCGCGATGACGGCCACGAGGGCCGTCGTCCGCAGGACGAGGGTGCGGCTGAGTGTGCCGCGCCCCATCGTGCGGAGGCCGGTGGCGTCCGGGGTGGCGGCGGGCACCGAAGGGCTCATGCCGCGGCCGGCTTCAGGACGTAGCCCGCGCCGCGCATCGTGTGGATCATGGGCTCGCGGCCGGCGTCGACCTTCTTGCGCAGGTAGCTGATGTACAGCTCCACCACGTTGGCCTGGCCGCCGAAGTCGTAGTTCCACACGCGGTCGAGGATCTGCGCCTTGCTCAGGACGCGGCGCGGGTTGCGCATCAGGTAGCGCAACAGCTCGAACTCGGTTGCGGTGAGGTTGATGGGTTCGCCCGCGCGGGTGACCTCGTGGCTGTCCTCGTCCAGGACGAGATCGCCGACGACGAGTTGGCTGCCCGGGCGGGCCAGCGTCGCGCCCGAGCGGCGCAGCAGGCCACGGAGGCGGGCGATGAGTTCCTCGAGGCTGAACGGCTTGGTCACGTAGTCGTCCCCACCCGCGGTGAGGCCCTGGATGCGATCGTCGACCGCGTCCTTGGCGGTGAGGAAGATGACCGGCACGTCGGGCTGTTCGGTGCGGATGCGGCGCATGACTTCGAGGCCGTCGAAGTCGGGCAGCATCATGTCGAGCACGATGGCGTCCGGACGGGTTTCGCGGGCGGCCTGCACGGCGCCCAGCCCGCTCGCGGCCGTCGCGACGTCCCAGCCCTCGTACCGCATCGCCATGCTCAGCAGTTCGGTGAGGCTGTTTTCGTCGTCCACGGTGAGGACGCGGATCGGCGTGCCGTCGGGCCGGGTGAGGTGCTCGCGCTCGTTGCTCATGTCGGAAAGACTGTCAGCTTCCTGTGAGTCTGGTCTGGGTAGGACCTGTGCGTTTCCTGTGAGCGTCGGTCGGCGGGTGGGTCAGTGGATGTCGAAACCGAAGGCGTCCGGATCGACGGCACGAGCCTCCACGAGGTAGCTGTCGACATGCCCCGGACGCCGGCCGCGCCCGAACGAGGGCTTGCCCGTCAACGCCCGGACCATCTCCTGGACGGCGTCGTGCGGGCCCTGCACGTCGACCTCGACGCGGCCGTCGGCGAGGTTGCGCGCATGCCCGACCAGGCCGAGGCGGGTCGCCTGCCCCTGGACCCACCAGCGGAAGCCGACGCCCTGCACCATGCCCTCGACCCACACCAGGCGACGGGCCTGCGCTGCGGCCACGTCAGGTGTGCAGGTAGCCGAGGAGGTGGTTGCGCTCGTCGGTCAGTTGGTCGATGCGGTACTTGACCACGTCGCCGATGGAGACGATCGCCGACAGCTCGCCGTTCACGAGGATCGGGATGTGCCGCACCCGCTTCTTCGTCATCGTGTGCGCGGTGTCCTCGATGGGGTCGGTGGGGGCGCCGGTGACCACCTCGGCGGTCATCAGGTCGCGGACGCTGGCGGACTGCAGGTCGCAGCCGTTGGCCGCGAGGGCGCGGACGATGTCCCGCTCACTCACGATGCCGTCGATGTGGTGGCCGTCGGCCGAGACGACCACGGCGCCGATGTTCTTGCCGGACATGAGGTCCACGAGCTCACCGACGGCCGCGTCGGGGGAGATGGTGACGACCTCGTTGCCCTTCGAACGGATCACGTCTTCGAGCTTCATGGGCGGACGTTATCTCCCCCGGACCCCCACGCGCCAGCACCGTGCGGTCGGGGCGGACGGGTGTTGGTGGGTGCGCCGGGCATGCCCGAAGATGGTGCGACAGGCCAGAGGAGGAGGTGCCGTGGAGCGTTCGCGGGTGACGGCGGCTGTGCGGTCCGGGATCGACAGCGACACAGGAGTGTCCTCGGTGGTCCCGCCCATCTACCTGTCGACCAACTACCGCTTCGGGGGGCTGCGGCAGCCGGGCGAGTTCGACTACAGCCGGTCGGGCAACCCCACGCGGTCGTTGCTGGCCGGTGCCCTGGCCGAACTCGACGGGGCGGCCGGGGCCGTCGTGACGGCGTCCGGCATGGGCGCCTGCACGGCGACGCTGCTGGCGCTCGTGCCCGCCGGGGGCACCGTTCTCGCGCCCCACGACGCCTACGGCGGCACGTGGCGGCTGCTCGACGCCCTGGCCCGGCGTGGCCACTTCGCGCTCGAACTGGCCGACCTGACGACGCCGGACGCCCCGGGCCACGTCGCCGAGGTGTCCCCCGACTTGCTGTGGATCGAGACGCCGTCGAACCCGCTGCTCGCCATCAGCGACGTGCGGGCTCTCGCCGGGGCGGCCCACGCGGGCGAGGCGGTGGTCGTGGTGGACAACACCTTCTGCTCGCCCGTCGTCCAGCGGCCGCTCGAGCTGGGCGCGGATGTCGTCGTGCAGTCGTCGACGAAGTACCTCAACGGCCACTCGGACGTGATCGGCGGGGTAGTGACGGCGTCCGAGCAGGCGATCGTCGACCAACTGGGCTGGTGGGCGAACTGTCTCGGCGTGACCGGCGGGGCGTTCGACGCCTACCTGACGCTCCGCGGCGTCCGGACCCTATCCGTGCGCATGCGGCAGCACCTGGCGAACGCGGAGGCGCTGGTGGACGCCGTCGCCGGGCACCCGGCGGTCGCGCGGCTGTTCTACCCGGGGTTGCCCGACCACCCGGGGCACGCGCTCGCGGCGCGGCAGATGGACGGCTTCGGGGCGATCGTGTCGCTGGAGCTCGTGGGCGGGGAACCCGCGGTGGCGGCGTTCCTGACCGGGCTGGCCGACTTCAGTCTCGCGGAGTCGCTGGGCGGCGTCGAGTCGCTCGTGTGCCACCCGTCGACGATGACTCACGCCGCCATGCCGCCGGACGTGCAGGCCGCCGCGGGGCTGACCCCTGGTCTGATCCGGTTCAGCGTGGGGATCGAGGATCCCGCCGACCTCGTCGCCGACGTCCGCGCCGGGCTCGACCGGGCGCTGGCCGCGGGGCGCTGACTCAGACCGCCGGGAACTCCTGCTGGGCGTGCTTGCCGATGACGTTCATCATCGCCACGTCGAGGGCGGCCCCCACGGCACCCCCGAGCAGCGGCAGCCACCGGCCGGCACGGCTGAACATGCGCACGCCCGCGCCGCGCAGCAGCCGGAAGCCCACCGCCTTCTGGATCACCATGAGTGCCGACTTCGGCAGGCTGCGCCCGGCCAACTGCAGGGCCGCGCTGCCACCCACCGACACGCCCGCCTTGGTGAGGATGTCGGTCGCCCCCGAGCCCGTCAGCGTCAACAGGACTGCTGTCCGGATGCGCTCGTCGGCCAGATCGTGCCCGCGCAGGTGCGCGATGGCGGCGGTCATGCGGGTCGCCACCGTGTAGAACGCGAACACGTTCGCCGGGATCGCGACGGCCAGCGTCAGGAATCCACCCACGCTCGTGAGGAAACCCTCGGTCCCCGCCAGCCGCCGGTGCTGCCCGACCACGCGCGCGATCGCTCCCTCCACGTCGCCGCCGCTGCGGGCCAACGCCGCGCGGGCCACCTTCGCCGCCGAGTCGAACGGGCCCACCCCGTCGATGCCCACGGCCGTCAGGCGCGAGATCAGCTGCGTGATGGCGTCGGACGTGCCGTCCGGGTCGTTCGCCTCGTCGAGCGCGGCCCGCGTCACCTTGGCGTCGTTGCTGCGGAACATGTCGAACAGTCCCATGACGGGATCCCCCTTCTCGTCGGTACCGGGTCGGCCCGAGTGCGCCGGAGAGAAGCCTCCCCCATCCGCGCGTTCCGGTTCAAGCGCTGACAAGCAGAATCAGGGTCACGTCCGGGAGAGGAGGGCCCGCCCGAGCAGTGCCAGGTTCGCCGGCTTCTCCGCGAGCCGCCGCATGAAGTAGGCGTACCAGTCGTCGCCGAACGGCACGTACACGCGCACGGTGTGCCCGGACGCCGCCAGCCTCCGCTGCTCGTCGGGCCGAATGCCGTAGAGCATCTGGAACTCATAGGTGCCCTTCGGCCGGTCGAGCAGGTCGAGGTAGGCCTGCGCCGCCGCGATGAGCCGCGGGTCGTGGGTGGCGATCATCGGATACCCGTCGCCCTTCAACAGAATGCGCAGGCAGGTGAGGAAGGCGTCCGAGATCGCCGTCGGGCTGCGGTGCGCGACGGACGGCGGCTCGTCGTACGCCCCCTTGCACAGCCGGATGCGCGACCCCGCAGTCGCCAGCGCCCGGCAATCGTCGGGCGTCCGGTGCAGCATCGCCTGCAGGACGCCGCCCGTGTCCGGATACTCCTGCCGCACCGCAGCGAGCAGGGCGAGCGTTGCGTCGGTGCGCGTGTGATCCTCGGCGTCGATGGTCATCGTCGTGCCCACCTCGCGGGCGGCGGAGGCGATGCGCCGCGCATTCGTGAGGGCCAGGTCGTCGTCGATGCCCTGGCCGAGCGCACTCGCTTTGATCGACACCTCCGCCGCGTCCGTCAGGTGTTCCTCGCCGAGCCGCTCCAGCAGCGCCAGGTACGTGTCGACCTGGGTCTCCACCTTCGTGCGGTCGTCCGCGTACTCGCCCAGGTGGTCGATCGTCGCCCGGATGCCCGAGGCCGCCAACTGGCGGACCGCACCGACGGCGTCCTCGATCGACTCACCCGGCACGAAGCGGTCGACCACCCGCCGGGCCGGCGGGAACCCGACGGCGACGTCCTTGACCGTGGGATTCTGCGACAAAGCGATGAGCAAGCGCCGCATCGTTCCTCCTTCTCAGGCTTCGTTCTCCGGGGGCGCCGACCGGTAGGTGCCGGTGTCGAGCGGCCGCTCCGACAGTGGATCGCCGTGGGGGAAGTACTCGGGATAGGCGGCCACGTACCGGTCGTGGGTGTCGTGGGCGTCGTCGAGGAGGTCCAGGAGCTCCTGCTCGTCGTGGATGAGGTCGCGGCCCTTGGGCGGTAGCGCCATCAGGACGCGCTCCTCGGCGAGGAGGTTGCGGTAGTTCTGCTCGCGCACGGTCTGGTCCTCCTCGAAATCGGTGTCGAGGTACTGCTTGGCGTGGCGGCGCACGTTCTTGATCGTCGTCAGCGCCTTGCCTTTCGCGGAGAAGAGGCTGAACACGATCACGACGGCCAAGGTGGCGACGATGACCAGCAGGGACAGCTCGGTGGAGATGTCCTGGACGGGCACGTGCTCGCCGCCGTTGATGAAGAACAGCGTGTTGTTGTGCAGAGCGTGGAGGATCAGCTTCACGCCGATGAACCCCAGGATGATCGCGAGACCGTACTTGAGGTAGACGAGCCGGTCGAGCAGGCCGTCGATGAGGAAGTACAACTGGCGCAGCCCGAGCAGCGAGAAGGCGACAGCGGTGAAGACCAGGTAGGGGTTCTGGGTGAGACCGAAGATGGCCGGGATCGAATCGAGGGCGAACATCACATCCGTGCCCCCGATCGCCACCATGACGAGCGCCATCGGGGTGAGCGCGCGGCGTCCGTTCTCGACCGTGAACCACCGGTCGCCGTCGTAATGGCTCGACGTGTGCATCAGCTTCTTGGCCAGCCGGATGACGATGTTGTTGGCCTCTTCGGTCTCCTCGTCGTCCTCGTCCTTCTCGGGGCGCAGCATGTTGCCGGCGGTGAGCAGGAGGAAGAGGCCGAACAGGTAGAACACCGCCGAGAAGGAGTTGATGAGCGTGACCCCGACGAGAATGAACGCCGTCCGGAAGACGAGGGACACCACGATTCCGAACATGAGCACCTTCTGCTGATGCTCGCGGGGCACCCGGAAGCTGCTCATGATGATGAGGAACACGAACAGGTTGTCCACCGACAGGCTGAGCTCGGTGATGTAGCCGGCGAAGAACTCGACCCCCGCGGTGCCGCCCATCGAGCCCCACACGAAGACGCCGAAGGCGACGGCGATGCTCACGTAGATGGCGGTCCACTTGGCGGATTCGCCGATCGTGGGCAGGTGCGACTTGCGCACGTGGAAGAAGAAGTCGAACGCCAGCAGCGCGACGATGAAGACGACCGTGAGTGCCCAGACGAGGGGAGTTGCTTCCACGGGGGGATTCTAGGCCCGGACGCCGCGGGGGGAACCCCGGCGTGCCCCCTCCCGGTGGCTCAGCCCGGCAACGCCCAGTCGACCGGAGCGCCGCCCTGCGCCACGAGCGCCGCGTTGGCCCGGCTGAAGGGGCGCGAACCGAAGAAGCCCCGGCTCGCCGAGAGCGGCGACGGATGCGGCGACATCAGGCACGGGATGCCGCCGAGCCGCGGGGCGAGGTTCTGCGCGTCGCGTCCCCACAGGATCGCGACCAACGGTCCCCCGCGCGCGGCGAGTGCATCGATGGCGGCGTCCGTGATGGGCTCCCACCCCTTGCCCCTGTGCGACGCCGGCGCCCCGGGACGCACGGTGAGAACGCGGTTGAGCAACAGGACCCCCTGAGTGAACCACGCGCTCAGGTCACCGTGAGCGGCCGGCGGGATGCCGAGGTCGGCGTCCAGTTCCCGGTAGACGTTCTCCAGAGAGCGGGGGAGCGGGTGCACGTCGCGGGCGACCGAGAACGACAGGCCGACGGGGTGGCCGGGCGCGGGGTAGGGGTCTTGGCCGACGATGAGGACCCGGACGTCGGCGAGCGGGCGGCTGAAGGCACGGAGGACGTTGCTGCCGGCGGGCAGGTAACCGCGCCCTTCCGCGATCTCAGCGCGGAGGAAGGTGCCCATCGCTGCGATGTCGTCAGCCACCGGGGCGAGCGCGTCGGCCCAGTCCGCAGCGACGAGTTCGGTGAGCGGTCGGGGCATGGAGGCCACGGTAGCGTCCGCGCCCCGAGCCGTCTGGCCGGACGCCGCATCGCGAGGTGGTCTCACCCGGCGTGGGGCCGCGGTGGAGGCGTTGCCTCCCACCCGTTCGGAGATGACACCGCGTCCAGGAGGCTCCTAGGCTGGGCGCGCCGCCAGAAAGGACCACGACGTGTCGATCTTCTCCGCGCTGGGCCGCCTGATTGCGGGCCCGCCCCCCAGCCCCTCGACCCCACCACCCGCACCCGTGCCCGTCATCGTGACCACGCCGGTCGAGCCGCAGGTCG
This sequence comes from Propioniciclava sp., assembly GCF_029977985.1. Classification (GTDB taxonomy): domain Bacteria; phylum Actinomycetota; class Actinomycetes; order Propionibacteriales; family Propionibacteriaceae; genus Propioniciclava. The sequence goes on from NZ_JARKOT010000039.1 coordinate 13,129, forward strand.
CGCCGGTCCCGCTGGAGCCCCACGTGCCCGCGGGCCTCACGATCGCCGCGGGTTACGTCCTGCGCCTGCTGATTCTGGGGGTGGGGGTGGTGGGCGCCTACTGGGTGCTCGGCTTCTTCTCCGCGATCACGGTGCCGTTCGCGATCGCGGTGCTCCTGACGGCGATGTTCCACCCGCTCACCGACCTGCTGAAGCGGTGGGGGTGGAAGCCGGCGTTGGCCGCCATCACCTCCCTCCTGGTCATGGTGTTGGTCGTTGCCGGGTTGATGGTGTTCGTCGGCCAGCAGGTGGCCAACGAGTGGCCCTCGCTGGTCCAGCAGGCTTCGGCGGGCTTTCAGACGTTCCTCGCCTGGATCGCCACATTGCCCTTCGGCATCAACGCCACCCAGTTGCTGACCTGGTTCAACCAAGGTGTGGCGTGGCTGCAGACCCAGGCGTCCTCGGTGGCGTCGACCGCCGTCGAGGTGGGTGGCGTCTTCGGCTCGTTCTTCGCCGGCCTGGCGACGGCCCTCGTGGTGATGTTCTTCCTGTCCTACCAGGGGCGGCAGATCTTCACGGGGACCGTCGACGTCCTCATCCCGCGCCCGTACCGCGAGGTGACCGACCGCGCCGCCCTCAGAGGCTGGACCTCCCTCACCGCCTACATGCGTTCGGCTGTCATCGTCGCTGCGGTGGACGCCGCCGGCGTCGCCCTGGCGGCCTTCCTCCTGGACGTGCCGCTCGTCGCCGCCCTCTTCGCCCTCACGTTCTTCCTGTCCTTCATCCCGATCGTGGGGGCGGTCACGGCCGGGACGGTCGCCGTCGCGCTGGCGCTCGTGACCCACGGCTGGGTTCAGGCAGTGATCATGCTCGGCGCGGTGATCGTCGTCATGCAGCTGGAGAGCACCTTCCTCCAGCCGCTCGTCATGGGCAAGGCGGTCGACCTGCACCCGTTGGCCGTCCTCCTCGGCATCATCGCCGGCGGCGTCGTGACCGGAATCCTCGGCGCCCTGCTCGCCATCCCGATCCTGGCGTTCACCGTGGCGTTCCTCCGCGCCCTGCGGCACCCCGAGGAGCGGGCGAACCCCACCGAGTGAAGGGGGCGGGCCGTGCCGCGCCGTCGGCCCTGACGTTCGCCGCCCTCCTGAACGCTCCCCTTGGTCGCGAACGCTCCCCGGGGGTGCACACGCTCCCCGTCCTACGGGGAGCGCTCCCCGTAGGCGCAAACGCTCCCGTTGCAAAGGGGGGCGAGTGCACTCAAGGGGAGCGCTCCCCTTGGGAACGCCCGTGTGTCAGCCCGCCTACCGTCGCGGACTGACATCGCTCACCCCGAGGGCTTCCCAGAATGGAAAACCCTGCTTATCATTTTCGTATGAGCGAGCCTGACCTCACCTCCATCCTCAACGCCCTCGCCGCGGGCACCATCGACGCCGCCGAGGCGGCCCGCCGTATCGAGGCGGCCAAGCGGGCGGCGTCCGGATCCCCGGAGCCGGAGCCCGAACCCGAGCCCGCCGGCCCCACCGGCGTGAAGGGAACGAGCCGGGTGAGCGTCCGCGCGGTCGGACGCCGCGTCCGCATCATCGCCGACAGCAGCGTCGCCACCACCGCCGTCGAGGGCGAGCACGTGCTGCGCCGCTCGGGCGACGTGCTCGAGATCACCTCCGACGGTGACTTCGCGCCGACGCTCGGCGGGCTCTCGATGCTGCGCCCGCCGCGCAGCCTCGACGACCTGCGTGGCATCAGCCTCGCCAAGGGCCTCACGGTGCGCGTGAACCCGGCCATCGAGGTGGACGCCGAGGTCACGGCGGGCAGCCTCACGACGGAGAGCGTCCCGTTCCTCGGGCGGGTCCGGGTGACGGCGGGCGGCGCGCAGCTGAGGGGTGCCCGCCGTGTGACGGACGCTCTCGTCCAGGCCGGGTCGGCCCAGGTCACGGGCCCGATCAACACCGGCCGGTCTCGCGTGAAGGTCGAGTCGGGGTCGCTGCAGGTTCAGCTCACCCGCGGCGCCAACGTGACCGTGCGGGGGGAGGCGCAGGCGGGGCGCGTGCAGTGGCCGGGCGATGGCTCGCTCAGCGAACTCGTCGTCGGCAACGGGACGGCCCGCCTCGACGTGGAGGCCGTCATGGGCCTCGTCTCCGTCTCCCAGAAGGAGGACGACCAGTGAGGACGCTCCACCGCCCCCCCACCACGTGCCCGGTCTGCTCCGGCGAATTGATCACCACCCGTCTCGGCTGTCGCGCGTGCGGCACCGAGCTGGTCGGCGAATTCGGGTCGTGCTCGTTCTGCGCCCTCGACGACGCCGAACTCGACCTGCTCCGCGTCTTCCTCTCCTCCCGCGGCAACCTGCGCGAACTCGAGAAGCACTTGGGGGTCAGCTATCCGACCGCCCGCGCGCGCTTCGCCGACCTCCTCGCCAAGCTCGGTCTGGACGCCGCCGGGGGAGACTCCGAGTCCGAGCACGATGCCGACGGCTACGCGCCCGAGCGCATCCTGGACGCCGACGTGGCCGAGGACGTGGCCACCGACACCCCGGGGCCGGAGTTCGCAGAGGCGGCGTCCGACTCGGCGCGGGACCAAGTGCTGGCCCAGGTGGCGGCAGGCACGCTGGCGCCGGACGTCGCCGCCGATCTGCTGCGCCGCCTCTGAGGAGGTTTAGCCCGCGTAGGGCTCGAAGTCGACGATGGTGACCTCGATGGTCTTGCCGTTGGGCGCGGAGTAGCTGACCGTCTGGCCCTTCTCGGCCCCCACGACGGCGGCGCCGAGCGGGGACTGCGGGCTGAAGACCTCGACGTCGGTGTCGGTGACGCCCATCAGCTCGCGGGAGCCGAGCAGGAACGTGTCGTCGTCGTCGGAGTCGCCGTCGTAGAAGATCGTCACCGTCATGCCGGGGGTGATCTTCTTGGCCTTGTCGCTCGGCTCGCCGATGTGTACATCGCGAAGCATCGTCTCGAGCTGGCGGATGCGGGCCTCCTGGTGGCCCTGCTCCTCGCGCGCGGCATGGTAGCCGCCGTTCTCGGACAGATCGCCCTCGGAGCGCGCCTGGGCGATCTTGCGGCTGACCGCTTCGCGGCCCTCACCCTTGAGGTGGTCGAGTTCGGCCGCGAGCTTGTCGTAGGCCTCCTGGGTCAGCCAGACGGTTGAGTTCTGAGCTTCGGACATTGCGTCACTTTATCAGCGCGCGCCCAAGGGCCCGTCAGGGCTGTCACAGTCGCGCCTTTGCCGGACATGCTGTGAGTGTGAGGACGCCGACCCGCGAGGACCGCTACGGCGCCGTCTTCCGCGCCCACTACGCGGACGTGCTGGCCTTCGTCCGGCGTCGTTACGCGGGGGACGCCGAGGTGGTCGTCGCGGAGACGTTCACGGTCTTGTGGCGCCGTTTCGACCACGTGCCGGGGGACGCCGACGGCGTCCGGGCATGGCTTTTCACCACGGCGCGGAACCTCGTTCTCAACGCCCAGCGCGCCGATCGGCGGCGGGGTGCGCTCGGGGTGCGGGTGGCCGAAGCCACGCCTTCCCCAGCTCGCGCTCGAACCGGACCGGGCGGCGCAGCGGCTGGACCTCGCCCGGGCCTGGAACCGGTTGCCCGACGACTCGCAGGAGGCGCTCGCCCTCCACCTGTTCGAGGGCGTCGCCTCGCCGCGCGCCGCCCAGGTGCTCGGCATCAGTGCTGCTGCCTACCGGGCCCGGCTGGCGCGCGCCCGCCACAGGCTCGCCGCGCTGCTCGGCAGCCCCGATTCGGACGACCCTGACCCCGTGGAGGTGTCTCGATGAACGACGGTCTCCTGCGCACGCTCGACCCGGCCCCGGCCTTCACCCCGAGGACGCCGCCACCAGCGAGGCGCTGCTGACGACGATCCTCGCCGAGCAGGTGCCCTCTGGACGCCGCCCCGCTCGCCTGGTGCTCGCCGCGGCCGCGGCCGTGCTCGCCGTGGCGGGCGTCGTGTGGGGGGCCAACCTCGGCCGGCCCGCTCTCGTCGCCGCGCCCACGCCTGCCCCCACCGGCCGCACCACTCCCACGCCCACCGCGACGCCGTCGGGACCGGTCACCGCCTCGGCGGCGCCCTCGTCCGCCTGGCCCACCCCCACCCTGAGCTGTTCCGACTTCCGCGCCGCGTGGCGGGCGGCGTTCGCCAGCCGCATCGACTTCCCGCCGAGCGCCGGCCGCGACCCGGTGCTCGTGGGCGTCGACGGTGAGCGGGAGCTGGTCGAGGGCACCGTGGCGGGGGAGCGGCTCGTTCAAGATTTCCCCGACGGTCTGGCGGGCGTGCCCCGCCGCCTGACCACCCTGCCCGACGGAGCGTTCTTCGCCGCCCCGGTCATCCAGCGCGACCGCATCCTGTTCGTCGTGCTCGACGCGGGCATGAGCGCCCGGGGCCCGTGGCGGCTCTTCCTGGCAGAGGGCGGAGCCGCGCCGCGGATCGTGCTGAGCGGGGACAGCCACACCGAGCGCCCACCGCTCTACCCGGTCTGGATGGTGGGCGACCAGTTGACGTGGATCGCGGCGACGGGCGAGACCACCATCCCGCCGCCGCTGGTCGTGCGCCAATTGGACCTGGCGACTGCAGGGGCCAACCCGGTCGACGTGCGGGAGCTCGGTGAGCGCAACTGGGCGTTGACCGATTCCTTCCTGTTGGCGTGGACCGAGGATCGCGACCTGACGGCGTTCGACCGGGAGAGCTTGGCTCTCGTGGCGACACCGCCCGGTTTCGGCGACGTCCTCTCCACCCTGGCTGTCGATGGTGACCGGCTGCTGTACACCTCCCAGCTGAGCTACCGGGCAAACGATCCGACCACGGTCCTGCGGCTCCTCGATCTCAAGGCGGGGACGGTGCAGGACGTGCTCACGCTCGACGGTGAGCTCTCCCACGCCATGATGAGTGGCGATCTCGCGCTCGTGGCGCCGGTCGATGAGTCCCGGCTGCTGGTGGATCTGCGCTCCGGCAACGCCATCGAGCTGGTGGGATCGACCGCCGGGCGTCTTGACGGCTTCGACATCTCGCTCCGCGGTGGGTCGCTGTCGATCACCCGGAGCGAGGAGGCCAGGGGGATCGTGCACACCGTCGGGTCCGTCGATCTCGCGGCCCTCCCCACCGTGGTGCCGCCGAACTGTTGAGTCAGCCTTGGTGAGTCAGCCCTGGTGAGTCAGCCCTGGTGAGTCAACCAGTAGCGCGGCAGGAGGTCACGGACGCCGACGTGGCGCGCTTGAACGTGCGGATCGTGCGCTCGACGGTTTCGAGCCGGTCCGTGCCTGGCTCCAGCACGATGTCGATCTCGCCCACGGTGTCCGTCCCCACCGCTTGGGCCTTCACGCCGCACACGCCGGGCACGCTCGGGTCGGGGCGCTCGACGGTGATCCGCACGTCGACCTCCGTGTCGGACCGCACCTCGTACGCCACCAGCTTCGCAGCGATCACCGGGTTCGCCCCGTGGAGTGCCGACCACAGCAGCCACGGCGTCCCGATCGCCATGAGCAGCGCGGCGACCGCGATCCACGTCCACCGCGGCAGCGCGGGGGCCGGGTAGCGCCGGGCGATCCGGTCGGCGTCCGTCTGATCCACCCCGCCATCGTGCCACGACCCCCACCGGGACGCCGCTGCCGCCGGTTTGGTGCCGGGCCGGGGCGGGGCGGAGAATGGCGGCCATGTCCGAGACCACCCAGCGTGTGGACGCCGCCGGTGAACCCCTGCGGCTGCTCGCCGTGCACGCGCACCCCGACGACGAATCGAGCAAGGGTGCCGCATCGGTGGCGAAGTACGTGGCGGAGGGCGTCCAGGTGCTCGTGGCGACGCTGACCGGCGGCGAGCGCGGCGACATCCTCAACCCGCGCATGGACACCCCCGAGAACTGGGCCAACATCGGGCCCCTGCGGGCCGCCGAGATGGCGCACGCCCGCGAGATCCTCGGCGTGGAGCAGACGTGGTTGGGGTTCATCGACTCCGGCCTGCCGCAGGGTGACCCGCTGCCGCCCCTGCCCGACGGGTGTTTCGCGCTCGTGCCCTTGGAGGAGGCGGCGAGGGCGCTGGTGAAGGTGATCCGGACGTTCCGCCCGCACGTCGTCACGACCTACGACGAGAACGGCGGCTACCCGCACCCCGACCACATCCGCTGCCACGACGTGACGATGGCGGCGGTGGAGGCGGCGTCCGACCCGGATGCCTACCCCGAGGCAGGCGAGCCCTGGGCTGTGCTCAAGGTCTACTACCACATGACGTTCCACCGGCAGCGCATGGTGGCGCTGGACAAGGCGATGCACGAGCACGGTCTCGAATCCCCCTACGCCGAGCGCCTCAAGGACTGGCCGGAGGATCCCAGCCAGGCTGCCCGGCTGACGACCTTCGTGCCCTGCGGCGACTACTTCTCGGTGCGCGACGACGCCCTGCGCGCGCACGCGACCCAGATCGACCCGGACGGGTTCTGGTTCGCCGTGCCGCTGGCCATCCAGCAGAAGGTATGGCCCACCGAGGACTACCAGTTGGCCAAGTCGCGGGTGGCGACGACGCTGCCGGAGGACGACCTCTTCGCCGGGATCGACACCCACGAGACGGATAGGGTGGGCACGTGGTTCTACTCGATCTGAATCCGCTGCCGAGCTGGACGCCGTTCGCCGTGGCGGTCCTCATGCTCGTGGTGCTCGGGCTGCTGTGGCTCTCGATGCGCACGCACCTCAAGCGCGCGGATCGTTTCGCAGCCGAGGACGAGGCGCGTGCGGCCGGGGAGGCGGCGTCCGTCGCGTCGGCGCCCTCGCCGGACGAGACGTGACCGCCGGCGTCCGATGAACCGCCTCGCGCAGGACCAGAACCGCGGGGGTCAAGTCCTGATCAGGTCAATTCCGACAACAGGTCCTGTGCGAGGAAGCTGACCGAAGCCGAAACAGTGTCTGGCTGGCCGACTCCTTCCTCGGCGCGCCCGGCCATGGTGGCGCCGAGGGTATCTGCGGTTGCGAAGAGTTGCTCGAGATAGCGCAGAGCCTGCGTGGTGGCCACGTGGGAGAGCTCGTCGGCGAGAAGATGCTGCATGGTCTCCGCGAGATCCGGGGTCTTGGTCGCAACCAGCAGGCGGTAGATGTCGTGAGCGTCCTTGTCGTTGAGACGGTCGGGCGTGTTGACGCGTTCGCCCAGTTTGTGGAGCTTCGCCACCAGCAGAGCCGCTGAGCCTGCGACGTTGATGACGACGCTCCGGCCATCGCCATCGAGGGAAGAGACGGTCATGAGAGACCTGTCCATGATCGCCGCCTCAAGTCCGGCGGCCCGGCGTGCCGAGCGCTTGTCGTGGGGTGGGATGCGGACGCCGCGACGGCTCCCCGCCCCGGCGAGCGGTTCGGGGACCATCAGGTCGACGGGGATCCCTGTGGGTGAGATCCACGCGCCTGGTTGCTGACTGACCGGGTCGAGGATGAAGCCCGCGCTGGTCATCGCTTGCTCGAGCAGAGGATCCTCGCCGAGTCTTCGGGTGTCGATGGCGAGGTCGGAGTCCTTGGTTGCTTCAGCGAGGGCGAAGGTGGCATGACCCGTGCGCAGGTAGATCGCTTGTGAACCGATGAGGATCACCGATGCCTTGTGGGCTTCGAGTGCGGTGATCGCATCGAGCAGAGCGGCGCGTGCCTCAACGATCACGTTGTCGGCGCCAGGCATCCGGGTTCTCCTTCATCCAGCCCAACAGGTATTCGCCCTCGGCAGGGTTTCGGCCGGGGACGCCAAGGAGGTCGGCAACGGCCTGACTGGGAGCAACGATGGTGATGTCTCTCCAGGTCGAGGTGCGCTGGAAGACCACGGGGGAACGTGGCGCCGCGAGGATGACATTGGCTCCCGTCTCGACAGGTCGAAGCCCAAGGTCCGACGCGAGCCTCGGTGGATCGTCTGCGTAGACGAGCCCCAGCCGAGCTTCGGCGTATGCGGCATAGGGCTGGGCGGCCAAGGAGCCACTCACCGCGTAGCGCTGCGATGGTGTCTGTGTGCCGAGCTTCTCGACGAGGCTGCCGAGCCCGCGCGGCTCAAGGAAGCCACGCGTCGTGCTGGTGTCGAGGTATCGAGCGTCCTGGCTCCACCGCCGAAGCAGCTCGGGCCAGTCGGCATCCGTGATCGGCCCGCGTTCTCGGCGGGTGAGCAACCCTTCGCCGACGAGATAGTCGCTGAGGCGATAGGCAGCGCCGAGCGATGCGCCAGCCAAGTCCGCGAGATCGGCGACGGAGTATGGCGGGGCGAAGTCAGCAAGCGCACGCACGAGCAAGGCGGCAGGTAGGCCCTTCAGGCTGGTCGTCGGGCGCCCGGGACCTCGCCACGGATCAGCACTCGCTCCTCGATCGGACAGCAGGATCAGTGGGTCTTCCGACATCAGGTACAGGTTTCCGGTGGCGTCGGCGTAGGCGATGCCCCGTTCCTTCAACACCCGCTGCTGCTGGGTGCTGAGGTAGCGTGCGACCAACATCGGCAGCATCGGAGCCGGGGTGGCCGGCGTGCCCTCCTGCCGGTCGAGGAGTTGATTGATGGTGGGGATCAGGTTGCTCGAAGCCAGGGCACGCTTGGCCTCGACGGCGTACGTCGCCACCGTCGTGCCTTCTCGCATGAGAAATAGGCGACAGTCCGGACGCCGGGAAGCGTTGGTGGGGTCGTCCAATCCGCCGATCTCGGTCTTCGCCTGGGCCGACCAGCCCGGTGGGAGTGCGGTTTGGATGCGCGCGGCCGCCGACCGCAAGACCTCTGCGTCGCTCTTGGGTTCATCGCCGTAGCCTTCTGAGGGCCCGGGAGGCGTGCGCTGGCGTCCGGCCATTTCTCGATAATATCCTAGTTCCACGCATCGCGGAAGGTGGCTATTTTCGAGACACTCGACACCTCTACGCTGGAAGCCTCATCGTACGCCGCACGCATGCATCCCTCTGGTGCATCACTCGATCCAAAGTGATGCCGCTGCCACTCGTCAGGAGTCCAAGGAAATGGCAAACCGCCTCGCGAACGCGACGAGCCCGTACCTGCGCCAGCACGCCGGCAACCCGGTGGACTGGTGGCCCTGGGGGCCCGAGGCGTTCGCCGAGGCGCGGCGACGCGACGTGCCGATCCTGCTGTCGGTGGGGTATTCGGCCTGCCACTGGTGCCACGTGATGGCGCACGAGTCGTTCGAGGACGCCGAGGCCGCGGCCCTGGTCAACGCCCACTTCGTCGCGATCAAGGTGGACCGCGAGGAGCGGCCCGACGTCGATGCCGTGTACCTGCGCGCCACCCAGGCCCTCACCGGCCAGGGCGGCTGGCCGATGACGGTGTTCCTCACGCCCGACGGCCGGCCGTTCTTCGCGGGCACCTACTTCCCGCCCGCGCCCGCGCACGGGCTGCCGTCGTTCACGCAGCTCGTCGGCGCGCTCGGCGAGGCGTGGCGCGACCGGCGCGGCGAGGTGCTGGAATCGGCCACCGCGATCGTCGACCAGCTGGCGGCCATCAACGAACTGCCGGCGGCGGCGTCCGCGCCCGATGTCTGGGGGCTGCTGGACGCTGCCGGCGCCGACTTCGATCTGCTGCACGGCGGCTTCGGTGGGGCGCCGAAGTTCCCGGCGCCGCTGCTGGTGGACGCCCTGCTCGTCAAGGGCGACCCGGGCGCCCTCGACCTCGCAGGGCGCACGCTGGAGGCGATGGCGCGCGGCGGCATCCACGACCAGGTGGGCGGCGGGTTCCACCGGTACGCCGTGGACGCGGGCTGGGTCGTGCCGCACTTCGAGAAGATGCTCTACGACAACGCCCTGCTGCTCGGCGCCTACGTGCGCGGCTGGCGCCGGACGCCGCAGCACGAGGTGCCGCTGCGGGGGCTGTTCGAGCGGGTGGTGCGCGGGATCGTCGGTTGGCTCGAGCGCGAGATGCTCCTTCCGGGGGGCGGGTTCGCGGCCAGCCTGGACGCCGACTCCGCCGACATCAGGGGCATGGCCCACGAAGGCATCTACTACGTGTGGAGCCCGGAGCTGCTCACCGACGCCCTCGGGGAGGACGATGCCGCGTGGGCCGCCGAGACCTTCCACGTGACGACGCACGGGTCGTTCGAGCACGGCCTGTCGACGCTGCAGCTGCGCGGCGCGCCGGACGCCGACCGCTTGGGCCGGGTGTCTGCGCGGCTGCTCGAGGTGCGCCAGGGCCGGTTCGCGCCGCCCCGCGACGACAAGGTCGTGGCGGCGTGGAACGGCTGGCTCGTGGACGCCCTCGCGACCGCCGCGCTCGTGTTCGGCGAGCGGCGCTGGCTCGACCTTGCGGTCGGGGCGGCCGACCACCTGTGGCGTGTGCACCATACCGACGCCGGTCTGGTGCGCACCTCGCTGGGCGGCGTGGCGTCGCCGACGGTAGGGTTCGCCGAGGACCACGGTGCCGTGGCGCTCGCGTTCGGGCGCCTCGCGGGCGTGTTGGGGGAGCCGGTGTGGCTCGACCGGGCCGTCGCGGTGCTGGAGGAGGCGCTGAGGCTGTTCGGGGCCGACGACGGGGGCGTCTTCGACGCGGCGGCTGGTGAGGATGGGTTGTACGCCCGACCGCGCGACGTGACCGACAACCCGACCCCGTCCGGCACGATGGCGCTCGTCGCCGCCCTGCGGGTCGTGGGGGAGTTGGCGTCCCGCTCGGACTTCCTCGAGCGCGCGGATGCCGCCGCCGCGACGACGTGGGGGGTCCTGGCGGCCTCGCCCCGCTTCGCGCCGGCCGCGCTGGCCGACCTGTTGGCCGCCGACGAGGCCCGCAAGGGGCTGCGTCCGGCGGTGGCGGTGGTGCTGGACGCCGCCGGCGACCCCCTCAACGACGCTGCCCGGGCGGTGGCGCGGATGGCGCCCACCGGCACCGTCCTGCTCACTGGACGCCCCGGGACCACCGGGTTCGCCCACCACTTCGAGGGCCGCGCCCTGCGCGCCCCCGACGAGCAGGGAGCAGAGCCGGCGGCGTCCGGCCTGATCAGGCGCGCGCGGGTAGGGGCGTCGGGGCAGGTGGACGCCGACGAGTACGGCGAGCACGAGGTCGTGCCGACCGCGCAGACGGTGTACGTGTGCCGGGGCGAGGTGTGCTTCGCCCCGGCGACGACGGTGCAGGAGATCCGGGCCGCGCTGTGGAGCCGGGCCTGATGGCGGGTGGGTACTTCTCGGCGAAACCGCCGGCTGAACCCTTCCGGTTGTTCGGACGCGCGCATCTGGTGGCGCTGGGCGTGGTCGGCGGGGGGATCGCGGCGCTGGGGTGCCTGCGGGGACAGTCGCCGGAGACGCTGGCGGCGGTGAAGCGCGGGCTGGTGGTGGCGACCTTCGCCCAAGAGCTGTTCCTGCACGGGTGGCGGGCGGCCACGGGGCGCTGGACGCTCACCGAGATGCTCCCCGTGCACGCGTGCACCTGGGCGCTGTGGCTCGGCGGCGTCGGCGCGCTGACGGGGAACCGGACGATGCGCGACTACAGCTACTACCTCGGCATCGCCGGGGCGATGCAGGCACTGCTGACGCCCGACCTGGCCGAGTACGGCCCCGGGAACGTGCAGTTCGCGCAGTTCTTCGCGAGCCACGGGCTGATCGTGGCGCTCCCGGTGCACCTGCTGCTGCACGAGGGCTACCGGCCGACGTGGCGTGGCGCGGCGCGGACGTTGGGGGTGCTGGCCGGCCAGGCGGTCCTGGCCTACGCCGTCAACGAGCGGGTAGGCAGCAACTACCTCTTCGTGAGCCGCAAACCCCCGACGGCGAGCCTGCTGGACCGCCTGCCCCCGTGGCCGGCCTACATACCGGTGTTGTACACGTTGGCGGCCGGCGGCATCGCCGTCATGACGGTGCCTTTCGCCGGCGTGCCGGGGCAGGGACTGCGCCGGCGGCGTCCGGCCGGGGAGAACGTCAGCGGAGGATGACGATCGCGATCGCGGCGAAGTGACACAGGGCGGCCACAATCGTGCACGCGTGGAAGATCTCGTGGTAGCCGAACCAAGCGGGGGACGGATCGGGGAGCTTGCGGGCGTAGATGACGGCGCCGACCGTGTAGATCAGGCCGCCGAGGACGATGAGCGACACGATCAGCGGGCCGCCCGCGTTCCAGAACGGCACGAGCCAGCCGACCGCGACCCAGCCCATGACGAGGTAGAGCCCGGTGTAGAGCCAGCGGGGGGCGTTCATCCAGCCCATCTTGAAGCCGATGCCGGCGGCGGCGATGCCCCAGATGAGGACGAGGAGGAGGGTACGGCTCCAGCCGGAGAGGAGCATGAGCGCGAGGGGGGTGTAGGTGCCCGCGATGAAGACGAAGATGTTGGCGTGGTCGGCGCGGCGGAGGAACGCGGCCATGCGTTGGCCCCAGCTGCCGCGATGGTAGATGGCGGACGTGGCGAACAGCAGCGTGGCGCCGACGAGGTAGACGGCCAGGCCGATGCGGCCGATGAGCGACGGTGTCGCGACGAGGAGGATGAGGCCCGCCAACTGGATGAGCGGGGCCATCCCGAGATGCAGCCAGCCGCGCAGCTTCGGCTTGAGCGGCGTCAGGACGTCCATGGTGTCCACCCTACTACTTGACTCAGCGTAAGTTACGGTCACGTAGGTAAGGGTAGGTCGGCTGCGTGCTGGGTGCAAGTCGGGCGGTGACGAGACCGTCAACCCGAGGAGTAGCGTCAGCGTCGTGAAGATCCTCGCCACCACCAACGCCCCCTTCGAGTTCACCCCGCCGGAGGACGTCGCGGTCGTCGGCATCGACGAGAACGAGCCGGTCCCGCCCGAGCACCTGGACGCCGACGCCGCCATCCTCCAGGGGTGGACGAGCCCGGCCGCCAGCCAACTGGCTCGCGAGGCGACCCATCTCCGCTGGGTCCAGACCCTCGCCGCAGGCCCGGACGGTGTCCTCGCCGCGGGCTTCCCCGCCAGCGTCACCATCACGAACGGCCGCGGCCTGCACGACCTCACCGTCTCCGAAACCGCCGTCGCGCTGGCCCTTGCCGGCGTCCTACAGTTTCCCGCGATGCTGGCCGCGCAACGGGCCCACCATTGGGACCCCCACTTCGGGCGCTGGCGCACCCTCCGCCCCGAGGGCCAGCTCGGCTCCCTCATCGACACCGAGGTCCTCGTGTGGGGCTTCGGCGCGATCGGCCAGCACACGGCCCGCCTGTTCACCGCGCTGGGGGCGCGCGTGCGGGGTGTCGCACGCAGCGCCGGCGAACGCGCGGGCTTCGAGGTCTTCAGCGACGCCGACCTGGCCACCTTGCTCCCGCAGACCGATGTGCTCGTCATGGTGCTCCCCGCCACCCCGGACACCTACCACGCGTTGGACGCCGACCGCCTCGCCCTCCTGCCCGCTCACGCCTGGCTCGTCAACGTCGGCCGCGGCACGACGGTCGACCCGGACGCCCTCGCCGCCGCCCTCACCGCCGGGCGCCTCGGCGGCGCCGCCCTCGACGTCGTCGAGCCCGAGCCCTACCCGCCCGACGGGCCCCTGTGGAGCACGCCCAACACGATTCTCGTGCCCCACATGGCGGGCGGCGTCGCTCATGGTTCCGACGCGCTCTTCAACGACAACCTCGCCCGTCTGCGCGCCGGGCGGCCGTTGCGGAATGCCGTTGAACGCTGAGCCCGAGCCGAGGAGGCGGCCGCTACGCTGAGCGCCATGTCGTGGCTCAAGCGTGCCCGCGAGGTGGCCGATCGGGTCCACCCCGCCGGGCTGCTCTACTCCACGTACGAGCAGCGGCTCCTCGCCGAACTCGATCGCGATCGGTTGCCCGAGCACGTCGCCGTCCTTGCCGACGGCAACCGCCGCTGGGCGCGGCTCAACGCGCCCGGCCGGCCCCTCGAGGTCGGGTACCGGGCCGGCGCCGAGAAGCTCAAGCAGTTCGTCGAGTGGTGCGACGAGGTCGGCATCGGCATCGTCACCTTGTGGGTGCTCTCCACCGAGAACCTCACGAGGGACGCCGCAGCCGTCGGTCCGCTGCTCGGGGTCATCGAGGAACTGTTCACCGACCTCGCTGTCACCGGGCGCTGGCGCATCCGCCTCGTCGGCGACGCCAGCCTGCTGCCCGAATCCATGCAGTGTGCCCTGGCCGCCGGGGAGATGGCGGGAGCCGGCAGTCACGGTATGACCGTCAACATCGCCATCGCCTACGGCGGACGCCATGAGCTGCGCGATGCCGTCCGCAAACTCCTCGCCACCGAGGCCGAGAAGGGCACCTCCCTCGCCGAACTGGCCGACACGCTGGAGATCGAGGACATTGCCGGGCATCTCTACACCGCCGGCCAGCCCGACCCCGATCTCATCATCCGCACCTCCGGCGAACAGCGTCTCTCCGGGTTCTTGATGTGGCAGTCCGCGCACAGCGAGTTCTACTTCTGCGAAGCGCTCTGGCCGGATTTCCGCCGCGTCGACTTCTTGCGTGCCCTGCGCAGCTACGCCAGCCGGGAGCGCCGTTACGGCCGCTGACCTGGCCGGTCCTCGCACGATCTGCCCCGCGCCGTTTGGTGGTTGGGGGCACCCTCTGTGTGGCGGTTGGGGGCACACCCTGTGTGCCAGTTGGGGAACACTATGCGGGCGATCCAGCGCCCTCTTGGTGAGCCCCAACCGCCACACAAGGGTGGGCCCGAACTGTCACACAGGTGAACTCTTGGCGGCAACGCGCGTGTCTGCGGTGGGCGGGGCGGCGTCCGGCCTACTGTCGAGACAGGGCCCTCCCGACGGGGGCCCGACGAGAGGGATCCATGAGTCTGCTTCCCCGGCGGAGCACTCTCGGCTGAACCACTGGTGAGGCCGGGGCGGGAGGCCCGTCGCGGCCGCGACACGAAGGACCACCGTGACCGACACCACCACGCAGCCCGCCGCCAGCACCTCGTCCGCCCCGCGCACGGCGACCAAGACGTACGTCATCGACACGTCGGTGCTGCTCAGCGACCCCAACGCCCTGATGTACTTCGCCGAGCACGAGGTCGTCGTGCCCCTCGTCGTCATCACCGAGTTGGAGGGCAAGCGTCACCACCCCGAACTCGGCTTCTTCGCCCGCAAGGCCCTCCGCTTCCTCGACGACCTCCGCGTCAGCTATGGGCGTCTGGACGCACCGGTGCCGGTCAACGACGCCGGCGGCCGCATCCACGTGGAGCTCAACCACACGGACGCCGACGTGCTGCCCGCCGGGTTCCGCCTCGGCGACAACGACAGCCGCATTCTGGCCGTCGCCGCCAACTACGCCCACGAAGGTCGCGCCGTGGTGCTCGTCACGAAGGATCTGCCGCTGCGCGTCAAGGCCGCGTCGGTGGGTCTGGAGGCGGAGGAGTACCGCCACGAGTTGCCACCCGACTCCGGCTGGACCGGCGTGGCCCACGTCGACCTCGACCCCGAGGAGATGGACGCCCTCTACGACCACGGAGAGGTTCGGACGCCGCTGGTCGCCGACCTGCCCTGCCACACCGGGGTCGTCCTGCGCGGCGGCGGGTCGACCGCCCTCGCCCGCCTGCGGACGGACGGTGCGCTCCATCTCATCCGGGCAGATCGCGACGTCTTCGGCCTGCACGGGCGTTCCGCCGAGCAGCGGGTCGCCCTTGACCTGCTCATGGACGCCGGCGTCGGCATCGTGTCCCTCGGCGGCCGCGCGGGCACCGGGAAGTCGGCGCTCGCCCTCGCGGCCGGCCTCGAGTCGGTGATGGAGCGCCGGCTGCACGACCGGGTCATCGTGTTCCGTCCGCTGTACGCCGTCGGTGGCCAGGAGCTCGGCTACCTGCCGGGAACCGAGAACGAGAAGATGTCGCCGTGGGGGCAGGCGGTGTTCGACACGCTCGGCTCGGTGGTGCACCGCGACGTGGTCGACGAGATCGTCGCGCGCGGCATGCTCGAAGTGCTGCCCCTCACCCACATCCGCGGCCGCAGCCTGCACAACGCGTTCGTGATCGTCGACGAGGCGCAGTCGCTGGAGCGCAACGTGCTGCTCACCGTGCTCTCCCGCATCGGCCAGAACAGCCGGGTGGTGCTCACCCACGACGTCGCCCAGCGCGACAACCTACGGGTCGGACGCCACGACGGCGTCGCCGCGGTGGTCGAAAAGCTGAAGGGCAATCCGCTGTTCGGGCACGTCACGTTGACCCGGTCGGAGCGGTCGCCGATCGCGGCCCTCGTCACCGACCTGCTGGAGGACATCGGTTTCTGACGGCCCGGTGGGCCATGGCAGGATGCTCGCCATGGCCCAGACCGCGCGACGCTCGGCGTCCGGCACGCAGATGATCGTCGCCCTGCTGGTGCTGCTCGTCCCCATTCTGGGCATCTCGTTCGCCTTCACGCGCAATCCGGATCCGCAAGTGCCGAGCGTCGCTTACGCGCCCGTCGCCGCCAGGGCTGCGACGGCGTCCGAGTATGTCGTCTACGCCCCGGCGACCCTGCCGGCTGGCTGGACGTGCACGTCGGCGCAGTGGCTGCCGGCGGGGGCGTCCGGGCAGGCGAAGGCGGTCGTGGGGGACACCTGGTCGATGGCGTTCCTCACGCCTGAGCGGCGCTACGTCGGGCTCGACCAGCGTGCGGCCGCTCCGGACGCGTTCGTGACCGAACGCACACGGGAGGGTTCGCAGGACGGGGCGTCTACCGCCGCGGGTCTCGACTGGACGCGGTACGTTTCGGACGACGGCCGGACGCGGTCGCTCGTCCACGTGGACGACTCGGTCGTGGTGGTCAGCGGCGATCTGCCCTATGCCGATTTGGAGGCCTTCGCTGCGACCTTGGCGCCCGCCGGTTGAGGGTTCGGCCGCGCCCGCGGCGGCCTTAGCGCTGGGCTGCGCCCCGCGGCGTCCTGACTGAGGGACGAGGCTGGAGGTGCGTCTGGCGGTGTCACGCTAGGACGGGCTTCCTTACCGTGACAGGCGCGAACGAGCACCGCGCCCCGGGCACTGAGGTCGCCCGGCTCGTCTCCGTCAGGAGCTTCCGGTCCCCGACGCACTGCCCCAGATCACAGGAGTCACGCCGCTCAGGGCTGCACGGAGACGTGCACGTGGTCGTAGTGGTTGGCCGTCACGGAGCCGCGATCCTCCATGAGGCGCCAGCCGCGGTCGGGATAGGCGGCGTTCCAGAGCTGCTGGCGGTAGATGATGTAGCTGATCTTGTAGGTCGCGGCGTTGTTCTGGAAGTAGTGGGCGATCTCCCAGCCGTAGTCCGCGTTCGCCGGAACGGACCAGTCGGGAATCATGATGTCGACGGCGCGTCCGTTCGGGTGGTCGGAGCTGTAGTCGCTCGAGGCGCGCCAGCCGTAGATCGTGCGGATCTGGGTGAAGTTGGCCACGACGTAGTCGTACACCGCCTTCGCGTTCGGGGTGAGCTGGCTGATGCCGGAGCTTGTCACCGCGGCGTAGGCGACGGCGGTCGGCGCAGAGCTCGAGACGTAGGGCGAGTACACCCAGCGAGCCACCCCGTGATAGATGACCTGGGTGCGGTTGTTCTCCGTGACGCCCGTGGTGTCCAGGGCGGTGCCGCGGGACACCTGGCCGACGATGGCGCCGTCCGCCGCCGAGGTGGCGCGCACGTTGAGGAGGTTCACCGTGACGTACACCTTGCCGACGGCGGCCGGGGCGGCTGGCGCCGAGGGGCCGCTGGAGCCGACGGCGGTCGTGTAGCGGGTGGCGATCCAGCGGGTCTGGCCGCCGACGATGACCTCGGTGTAGTCGGCGGTGGTGTTGCCGGTGGTGTCGACGATCGACCCGGCCGGGAGCACACCGGTGTACGGGGCCGCGAGGTCGCCCTCCGTGCGCAAGTACAGGTTCGCCGTCGTCTTCACCCTCCCGGCCGCGACCGGGCCGCTCGACGCGCTGCCGACGTTGAGGTAGCTCGTCGAGATCCAGCGGGCGACACCCGCGTAGATCACCTGGGTCCAGCCGCCGCTCACCGTGCCCGTAGTGCCGAGCGTCGTGCCCTTCGCCGCAACGCCGACGATGCCATAGGAGGTGCCGGGCCCGCTGCGGACGTTGACCGCCGCGGTGGTCGTGGCCTGGCCGGACGCCGTCGGTGCGGCCGTCGCCGGCGCGGCGGGGGTGGCGGACGTGGGAGCCGCCGCGGAGCCGGAGGAGGCGCGCAGGTACGTCTGGTAGACCCAGCCAATGGTCCCCTTCGCGGTGGTGACCTGGTACCAGCCACCCGTGACCGTGCCCAATGCGGTGACCGTCTCGTCGGGGGCCAGGACGGAAACGACGCTGTAGCTCGTGCCGGGTCCGGAGCGCAGGTTGACGTAGGTCGTCGCGGTCATCGGCTGGGTGGCTGCAGCCGGGTTGGCGATCACGAGGCCGCCGACGCCCAGCGCCATCGATGTGATCAGGCTGCCGACAGCCAAGTTGAAAGGTCGTCCGGCTCGCTTCACGGTGTCCCCTCGAGATCGTGATCCGGCACACCCCTGTCCGGACCTGAGAAGTATTAGACGTTCTCTCAGGGATGGTCGGCAATACGAAATGGGCAGCCAGTGGCGGGTGCGGCCCAGAGGGTGTGGCCGCCCTGGGGGAATAACACAGCTGTGATTTCTGGCGTTCACGAGGGCGTTCTCCCTTGTCGCGGCAGGTTGCGGGTGGGAGGGTGGGGCCGGTTGATTTATCCGGGAAGATCATTATGCGGAAACGATTCACAGGAAAACCCGAAACGTGGGGTTGAGGGTTTCGAGTGGCTTCTCAGCCCTCGAGGACCACCCACGACGTCTCGTCGTCGGCCAGCCACGTGGCGCAGGTGCCCCAGCACTCGGCGGGCAGCCAGCCGGAGTCCAGGTCCTCGCCGGGGACGAGTCGTCCACCGGTGAGGGCGACGGCGCGGCGGAGGGTCGTGCGCTCGGCGAGGATGACCGGGATCGTCTGGACCCGCCCGGTGGCGTGGTTCGCGCGCAGGGTGCCCAGGGCGGCGTCCGAGAATGCAGGGGCGACGAGGACGAGGGGCCTCTGATCGCGCCGGGCGTGGACGAGGGCCGGGAGGAGCCGACGGTCGGTGGTGAGCGCGGTGTCCGTGACGAGGACGAGGGGATGGTCGGCGGCCGCGCGCCCGCCGGTGAGGAAGGCCGCATCCGGGACGCCGCCGGGCAGGCTGGGTGCGTCGTCCGGCGGGTGGGGGACGGGGCTCGGCAGTGAGGAGGGTGATGCCGCCGGTGCGAGCTGGAGGTCGTCCTCGGTAACATAAGCGGGGGCGTCCGTGGCGACGAGACCCGGGATGGGGCGCACGGGAGGCTCACGCAAGGCGGCAGCGGCGCGCTGGTTGCGCCGGCGGTCGGACCACCAGCCGAACCACACCAGCGCCGTGCCGACCACGAGGATCACGCCGATGCCCCACCACGGAGGAACCATGGCGCCAGCGTAGGTGGGCGCTCGCAGCGATACACTCGGACGCCGGGGCCTATAGCTCAACTGGCAGAGCAGCGGACTTTTAATCCGCGGGTTCTGGGTTCGATTCCCAGTGGGCCCACGAGCAGAAAAACTCGAATGACTAGGTGTTTCGATCTCCCTCCTTGCGGGGCACTGCGTGGGCAGACCTGGGCCCAGGTACGAGGCTGGACAGCACGTGGATCGCGT
>NZ_JARKOT010000056.1 GCF_029977985.1 Propioniciclava sp.
GGCCATCAGCGGCTCGAGCAGTGCCGGGTCGGCCTTGCGGGCGGCCTCCTTGAAGACCATCGAGCCGGCGATCTTGAACGCGAGCTCGGAGGAGTCGACGTCGTGGTAGGCGCCGTCGAGCAGCGTCACCTTGATGTCCTCGACCGGGTAGCCGGCGAGCGGGCCGAAGGCCATGGCTTCCTGGATGCCCTGGTCGACCGCCGGGATGTACTCCTTCGGGATGCGCCCGCCGGTCACGGCGTTGACGAACTCGTAGCCCGCGCCCGCCTCCTGCGGCTCCAGCGCGATGATGACCTTGCCGTACTGTCCCGAGCCGCCGGACTGCTTCTTGTGCGTGTACTCGACCTTCTCGACCGGACGCCGCAGCGTCTCGCGGTAAGCCACCTGCGGCTTGCCGATGTTGGCCTCGACCTTGAACTCACGCTTCATGCGGTCGATCAGCACCTCGAGGTGCAACTCACCCATGCCCGCGATGATCGTCTGGCCCGTCTCCTCGTCCGTGTGGACGCGGAACGTCGGGTCCTCCTCGGCCAACCGCGGGATGGCCATGGAGAGCTTCTCCTGGTCGGACTTCGTCTTCGGCTCGATCGCCTGCTCGATGACGGGGTTCGGGAACTCCATCGACTCGAGGATGATCGGGTGCTGCGGGTCGCACAGCGTCTCGCCGGTCGTCGTGTCCTTCAGGCCCATGACGGCGCAGATCATGCCGGCGCCGATCTCATCGATCTCCTCACGCTTGTTGGCGTGCATCTGGTAGATCTTGCCGATCCGCTCCTTCTTGCCCTTGGTGGCGTTCAGGACCTGCTGGCCGGACTTGAGCACGCCGGAGTACACCCGCACGTAGGTGAGGCGGCCGAGGTGGGGGTCGGCGGCGATCTTGAACGCGAGCAGGCTGAGCGGTTCGGTGTTGCTCGGCTTGCGCTCGAGCTGCACGGTCTCGTCTCCCGGCTTGAAGCCGTCGATGGCCGGCACGTCCAGCGGGGACGGCAGGTAGTCGATGACGGCATCCAGCATGGGCTGCACGCCCTTGTTCTTGAACGACGTACCACAGACGACCGCGGTGACGGCGTTGCTCAGCACGCAGCGGCGGATGGCGGCCTTGATGGACTCGACGGACAGTTCCTCGCCGGAGTCCTCGGCGAGCAGCCACTCCTCGGCGAACTCGTCGTCGTTGTCGGCGAGCACCTGGATGAGCTCCTCGCGGGCCTCCGCGGCGGCGTCCGCCATGTCGGCCGGGATCTCCTCGACCGTGTAGTCCTCACCGATCTTCGTCTCGCCGCGCCACATGAGGGCGCGCTGGCCGACGAGGTCGACGACGCCCTGGAAGCCGGACTCGGCTCCCACCGGCAACTGCAGGACGGCGACGGTCGCGTTCAGGCGCTCCTTGATCGTCTTCACGACATAGTCGAAGGACGCACCCGTGCGGTCGAGCTTGTTGACGTAGCAGATGCGCGGCACGCCGTAGCGCGTGGCCTGGCGCCACACGGTCTGGCTCTGCGGCTCGACGCCGGCGACACCGTCGAAGACGGCGACCGCACCGTCGAGGACGCGGAGGGAACGCTCCACCTCGACGGTGAAGTCGACGTGGCCCGGCGTGTCGATGATGTTGATCTGATGGTCGTGCCAGAAGCAGGTGGTCGCGGCGGAGGTGATGGTGATGCCCCGCTCCTGCTCCTGCTCCATCCAGTCCATCGTGGCGGCACCCTCGTGCACCTCACCGATCTTGTAGTTGATGCCGGTGTAGAACAGGATGCGCTCGGTGGTGGTGGTCTTGCCCGCGTCGATGTGGGCCATGATGCCGATGTTGCGGACCTTGGCGAGGTCGGTGGAGATGTCAATGGCCACGGAAGTGGTTCCCCTCTTGGTAGGAAAGCTCGTTCTCGACTAAGGGCAGGCGGCAATGCTCTCCCCCGCCCGGGGCGAGGGAGAGCATCGTCGATGTCACCAGCGGTAGTGGGCGAAGGCGCGGTTCGCCTCGGCCATCTTGTGCGTGTCCTCGCGCTTCTTCACGCTCGCACCGAGACCGTTGCTCGCGTCGAGCAACTCGTTCATGAGCCGCTCGGTCATCGTCTTCTCGCGGCGCTGCCGAGCGAAGCTGACGAGCCAGCGCATGGCCAGCGTGGTGGCGCGGGCCGGCTTCACCTCGACCGGGACCTGGTAGGTCGCGCCACCGACGCGACGGCTCTTCACCTCGACGGCGGGCCGGATGTTGTCCAGCGCCTTCTTGAGGGTCTGCACGGGATCGACGCCGGTCTTCGTCCGCGTGCCCTCGAGGGCGCCGTACACGATGTTCTGGGCGGTGGTCTTCTTGCCGTCGAGCAGGATCTTGCTCACGAGCTGGGAGACCAGCGGCGAGCCGTAGACGGGATCGACGACGACGGGCCGCTTCGGGGCCGGACCCTTGCGAGGCATTACTTCTCCTTCTTCGCGCCGTAGCGGCTGCGAGCCTGCTTGCGGTTCTTCACACCCTGGGTGTCGAGCGAGCCGCGGATGATCTTGTAGCGCACACCCGGAAGGTCCTTCACGCGGCCGCCGCGCACGAGCACCATCGAGTGCTCCTGCAGGTTGTGGCCGACGCCGGGGATGTACGCGGTGACCTCGATGCCCGAGCTGAGTCGGACGCGCGCCACCTTGCGGAGCGCCGAGTTCGGCTTCTTGGGGGTGGTGGTGTACACGCGCGTGCACACGCCACGACGCTGCGGGGAGCCCTTCAGGGCAGGCGTCTTGTTCTTGCTGACCTTGTCAGTGCGGCCCTTGCGGACCAACTGCTGGATGGTGGGCACCGGCTGGTATTCCTTCTTGTTCGGTTGTTGACCCGGGTGGGCCAAAACGTTGGGGTGCGCGCACCCGGGACCGGAGCGCTCGCGAACTGCGGTGCGCTTCTCGGAATCGGGGGCATGCACGGGCGTTCGGATGTCCGAACACAACGACAAAGACTAGTGTGTAGGCCCTGACCCGGTCAAAATGCTCAACCGGGCGCGGGCCATGACTAGCCGAAGAACGTTGCGCTCCAGTGTAGCGCGTGCCTCGCCGCCGCCCCAAAGTGGAACCCACCCCAGGGGCTCACGTGTTTCGCGGCGGCATCCAGATCCAGCTCAGGACCGCGCCGGCGATCATCAGGAGGCCGAGGGCAACGAAGTACTGTTCGAACGCACTCGGACAAGCAGCGGAGAAATCGTCATCGGGACACGTCCGCCATGGCTGCCAGAAGAACACTGCCACGAGTGCCAAGCCAATGACGACGACCGCGCCCCGAACGACGTGCGCTGTGTACCTCATACGCACATTCAGCAGCACCTTCCCGACGACAGCGCCACCGGGACCCACAAGGTCCCGGGGGCGCCGCTTCGGATCAGCGCAGCTCGCCGAGATCGAAGTCGTCGAGGCTGCCTGCCGGTCCGCCGGCGATGTCGTAGTCGTACGCGTCGTACGACAGGTCGTACGCCGCCGCCCGGGCCTCCGGTGTGGGCTCCACCCGAATGTTGCGGTAGCGGTCGAGACCGGTGCCCGCCGGGATGAGCTTGCCGAGGATGACGTTCTCCTTTAGGCCCACCAGGCTGTCCGAACGGGCGTGGATGGCCGCGTCCGTCAGGACCTTGGTCGTCTCCTGGAAGGACGCCGCCGACAGCCAGCTCTCGGTGGCGAGGCTCGCCTTGGTGATACCCATGAGCACCGGACGCCCCTGTGCTGGGTTCTGGCCCTCGGTGACGGCCTGGCGGTTGGCGGACTCGAAAAGGCTGCGGTCGACCAGGTCGCCCGGCAGGATCGTCGTGTCACCCGACTCGATGACCGTCACCCGACGCAGCATCTGCCGGATGATGATCTCGATGTGCTTGTCGTGGATCGGGGCACCTTGGGTGCGGTACACCGCCTGCACCTCGTCGACCAGGTACTCCTGGACGCGCCGCAGGCCGTTGACGCGCAGGATGTCCTGCGGGTCCTTGATACCGGCGGTGAGCTGCTGCCCGGCCTCCACATGGGCACCGTCGACGATCGCGTGGCGCTCGCCCGCGTTGTCCTCCCACTCGAGGCGGACGCGGCGCGGCAGCGGGTACTCGAGGTCGGGCTCGCCGTCGTCGCGAACGATGACGAGCTTCCGGGAGCGGTCCGCCTCCTCGATCTTCACGCGGCCGGCAGCCTCGGCGATCGGGGCCTTGCCCTTCGGCGTCCGGGCCTCGAACAGCTCCTGCACGCGCGGCAGACCCTGGGTGATGTCGTCACCGGCCACACCACCGGTGTGGAAGGTGCGCATCGTCAGCTGGGTGCCCGGCTCGCCGATGGACTGCGCCGCGACAATACCCACGGCCTCGCCGACGTCGACGAGCTTGCCCGTGGCCAGCGAGCGGCCGTAGCACATCGCACAGGTGCCGAGCGCCGACTCGCAGGTCAGCACCGACCGGACCTTGACCTCGGTCACCCCGGCCTCGACCAGGCGGTCGATGACCTCGTCACCCAGGTCGATGCCGGCCTCGGCAAGCACCTCGCCGTCGGGGCCAACCACGGACGACGCCAACGTGCGGGCGTAGACGGCGGTCTCGACGTTGGACGCCGGCACCGCCTTGCCGTTGCGGCCCTCGGCCGCGATGACCTTGGTCAGGCCGCGCTCGGTGCCGCAATCCTCCTCGCGGATGATGACGTCCTGGGAGACGTCGACCAGACGCCGGGTCAAGTACCCCGAGTCGGCCGTGCGGAGCGCCGTGTCGGCCTGGCCCTTACGGCCGCCGTGCGTCGAGATGAAGTACTCGAGCACGGACAGGCCCTCGCGGAAGTTCGACTTGATCGGCCGCGCGATGATCTCGCCCTTCGGGTTGGCCACGAGGCCTCGCATGGCGGCGATCTGGCGCATCTGCGTCATGTTCCCTCGCGCACCGGAGTTCACCATCATGAAGATGGGGTTGTCGGTGGTGAAGTTGGCCTCCATGGCTGCGGTCAACTCGTTGGTGGCGTCGGTCCACAGCTGGACGAGCTCCTGCTGGCGCTCCTCCTCCGTGACCTTGCCGCGCTCGAACTGGCGGGTGATCTTCGTCGCCTTGGCGTCGTAGGCCGCGAGGATCTCCGGCTTGCTCGGCGGCGTCTGCACGTCGCCGATCGACACGGTAACACCCGAGCGGGTGGCCCACTTGAAGCCGATGTCCTTGAGACGGTCGAGCGTTCGCGCCACGTCGACCTTCTGGTAGCGCTCGGCGAGGTCGTTGACGATCTGGCCCAGCTGCTTCTTGCCCACCGACGTGTTCACGTACGGGTAGTCGGCCGGGAGCGCCTCGTTGAAGAGGGCACGACCCAGCGTCGTGGAGAGCATGAACGAGCCGTCCGCACGCGCCTCGACGCCGGCCGGAGGAACGGTGCCCCGGAGGCGCAAGTTGATGCGCGCGTTGATGGCGAGGTCGCCGGCGTCGAACGCCATGTGGGCCTCGTCCTTGCTGACGAACGAACGCCCCTCGCCCGGCTGCCCCTCACGCAAGGTGGTGAGGAAGTAGTGGCCGATGATCATGTCCTGCGTGGGCAGGGTGACCGGACGGCCGTCGGCAGGCTTGAGGATGTTGTTCGTGCTGAGCATGAGCACCCGCGCTTCGGCCTGGGCCTCGGCGCTCAGCGGCAGGTGGACCGCCATCTGGTCGCCGTCGAAGTCCGCGTTGAACGCCGTGCAGACGAGCGGGTGCAGCTGAATGGCCTTGCCCTCGATGAGCTGCGGCTCGAACGCCTGGATGCCGAGGCGGTGCAGCGTGGGCGCACGGTTGAGCAGCACCGGGTGCTCCGCGATGACCTCCTCCAGCACGTCCCAGACCACCCCGCGCTGACGTTCGACCATCCGCTTCGCGCTCTTGATGTTCTGCGCCAGATTCAGGTCGTCCAACCGCTTCATGACGAACGGCTTGAACAGCTCCAGGGCCATGTTCTTCGGGAGGCCGCACTGGTGCAGCTTGAGCTGCGGACCGACCACGATGACCGAGCGGCCGGAGTAGTCGACACGCTTGCCGAGCAGGTTCTGGCGGAAGCGGCCCTGCTTGCCCTTGAGCATGTCCGAGATGCTCTTGAGCGGCCGGTTGCCCGGGCCGGTGACCGGACGCCCACGGCGTCCGTTGTCGAACAGGGAGTCCACGGCCTCTTGCAGCATCCGCTTCTCGTTGTTGACGATGATCTCGGGCGCCCCGAGGTCGAGGAGCCGCTTGAGGCGGTTGTTGCGGTTGATGACGCGCCGGTACAGGTCGTTGAGGTCGGAAGTCGCGAAGCGGCCGCCGTCCAGCTGCACCATGGGGCGCAGATCCGGCGGGATGACGGGGACCGCGTCCAGCACCATGCCCGTCGGGCTGTTGGTCGTGTTGAGGAACGCCGAGACGACCTTCAGACGCTTGAGGGCACGCGTCTTGCGCTGGCCCTTGCCCGTCGCGATGGTGTTGCGCAGCGACTCCGACTCGGCCTCGAGATCGAAGTCGGCGAGGCGGCGCTTGATCGCCTCGGCGCCCATGTAGCCCTCGAAGTACTTGCCGAAGCGGTTCTTCATCTCGCGGTAGAGCACCTCGTCGCCCTCGAGGTCTTGGACCTTGAGGGTGCGGAAGCGCTGCCACACGGCCTCGAGCCGGTCGAGGTCGCGCTGCGCACGGTCGCGGATCGCCTTGACGTCGCGCTCGCCGCTGTCGCGGACGCGCTTCTTCATGTCCGCCTTGGCTCCCTCGGCCTCCAGCGCCGCGAGGTCCTCCTCGATCTTCTGCATGCGCGTCTCGATGTCCGAGTCGCGCCGCGTGGCGAGCTGCTTGCGCTCGACCTCCACCTTGCCCTCGAGGCTCGACAGGTCGCGGTGGCGGGCGTCCTCATCGACGGACGTGATCATGTACGCGGCGAAGTAGATGACCTTCTCGAGGTCCTTCGGGGCGATGTCGAGCAGGTAGCCGAGCCGGCTGGGGACGCCCTTGAAGTACCAGATATGAGTGACGGGCGCTGCCAGCTCGATGTGGCCCATGCGCTCGCGGCGCACGTTGCTCCGGGTCACCTCGACGCCGCAGCGCTCGCAGATGATGCCCTTGAAGCGGACGCGCTTGTACTTGCCGCAGTAGCACTCCCAGTCCCGCGTGGGGCCGAAGATCTTCTCGCAGAAGAGACCGTCACGCTCCGGCTTGAGCGTGCGGTAGTTGATCGTCTCGGGCTTCTTGACCTCGCCGTGGCTCCACTCGCGGATCTGATCCGCGGTCGCAAGCCCGATGCGGAGCTCGTCGTAGAAGTTGACGTCCAGCACGATTCTTCCTTCTCTCCCCAGGGCGGGGAATCCGTGATGTCAGGCCCAGTGGCCGCTGGTCCTGGCGATCCGGCCAAGGCGCCTTGACCGGGGGTGCAGGGGCGCTGCCCTGCGGGCGCTCCCCGGGGGCGGTGCCCCCGGGCAGCGATCAGACCTCTTCGATGTCCGCGAACGAATCCGAGCCCGGACGGCGGCTCAGGTCGATCCCGAACTCGTCCGCGCGGTGGAAGTCGTCCTCGGAATCGCGGAGCTCGACCACCGTGCCGTCGGAGCTGAGGACCTCGACGTTCAGGCAGAGCGACTTCATCTCCTTGACGAGCACCTTGAACGACTCGGGGATGCCGGGCTCGGGGATGTTCTCGCCCTTGACGATCGCCTCGTACACCTTCACGCGGCCGGGCACGTCGTCGGACTTGATCGTGAGCAACTCCTGCAGGGCCCAGGCTGCGCCGTACGCCTCCATGGCCCACACCTCCATCTCGCCGAACCGCTGGCCGCCGAACTGGGCCTTGCCGCCCAGGGGCTGCTGCGTGATCATCGAGTAGGGGCCCGTGGAACGCGCATGGATCTTGTCGTCGACGAGGTGGTGCAGCTTCAGCATGTAGATGTAGCCGACGCCCACCCGCTCCGGGTACGGCTCACCGGAGCGGCCGTCGAAGAGCTGTGCCTTGCCGCCGGCGTCCACCAGCTGAAGGCCGTCGCGCTGCGGCAGCCCGTGCTGCAGCAACCCGGCGATCTCGGACTCGTTGGCGCCGTCGAACACCGGGGTCGCGAGGCGGGCGCGGCCCTCGACGCGCTCCAGGCCCACGTCCTTCAGTCGGTTGGCCCAGGGCTCGTCGACGTCGCTGATGTCCCAGCCGGAGTGGGCGATCCACCCGAGGTGGGTCTCCAGCACCTGGCCGACGTTCATGCGGCTCGGCACGCCCAGCGGGTTGAGGACGATGTCGACCGGAGTCCCGTCCTCGAGGAATGGCATGTCCTCGACGGGCAGGATCTTGCTGATGACGCCCTTGTTCCCGTGGCGGCCGGCGAGCTTGTCGCCGTCGGAGATCTTGCGCTTCTGCGCCACGTAGACGCGGACCAGCTGGTTCACGCCCGGAGGGAGCTCGTCGCCCTCCTCGCGGTCGAACACGCGGACGCCGATGACCGTTCCGGTCTCGCCGTGCGGCACCTTCATCGAGGTGTCGCGGACCTCGCGCGCCTTCTCGCCGAAGATCGCGCGGAGCAGCCGCTCCTCCGGGGTGAGCTCGGTCTCGCCCTTGGGAGTGACCTTTCCGACGAGGATGTCGCCGGTACCCACCTCGGCGCCGATCCGGACGATGCCACGCTCGTCGAGGTCGGCGAGCATGTCGTCGCCGACGTTCGGGATGTCGCGGGTGATCTCTTCTGGGCCGAGCTTGGTGTCGCGGGCGTCGATCTCGTGCTCCTCGATGTGGATCGAGGTGAGGATGTCGTCCTGGACCAGGCGCTGGCTGAGAATGATGGCGTCCTCGTAGTTGTGACCCTCCCACGGCATGAACGCGACGAGCAGGTTGCGGCCGAGCGCCATCTCGCCGTTGTCGGTGCACGCGCCGTCGGCCAGGGGCTGGCCGGCCTCGACCCGGTCGCCGTCGGCGACGAGCGGACGTTGGTTGATGCACGTCGTCGCGTTCGAGCGCACGAACTTGGCCAGGCGATAGGTCGTCTGGGTGCCGTCGTCGTTCATGACGTCGATCAGGTCGCCCGACACGGCGGTCACCACACCGGCCTGCTCGGCGACGGTGACCTCGCCCGCGTCGATCGCACCGCGGTACTCCATACCGGTGCCCACGAAGGGCGCCTCGTTGCGGAGCAGCGGAACGGCCTGGCGCTGCATGTTGGCACCCATGAGGGCACGGCTGGCGTCGTCGTGCTCGAGGAACGGGATCAGCGCGGTCGCCACCGACACCATCTGGCGGGGCGAGACGTCCATGTACTGCACCTCGCTAGGCGCAACCTCGTCGGCGTCGCCGTGCTTCATGCGAACGAGGACACGGTCCTCGGCGAAACGGCCGCCCTCGTTCAGGCGCGCGTTGGCCTGGGCGATGACATAGCGGTCCTCTTCATCGGCCGTCAGGTAGTCGATCTGGTCGGTCACGTGACCGTCGACGACCTTGCGGTACGGCGTCTCGATGAAGCCGAACGCGTTGACGCGAGCGAAGGAGGCCAGCGAACCGATGAGGCCGATGTTCGGGCCTTCGGGCGTCTCGATGGGGCACATGCGGCCGTAGTGGCTCGGGTGGACGTCGCGGACCTCCATGCCGGCGCGATCCCGGGAGAGACCGCCCGGGCCGAGCGCCGACAGACGACGCTTGTGCGTCAGCCCGGCGAGCGGGTTGTTCTGGTCCATGAACTGGCTCAGCTGCGACGTGCCGAAGAACTCTTTCAACGCCGCCACGACCGGACGGATGTTGATCAACGTCTGCGGCGTGATCGCCTCGATGTCCTGGGTGGTCATGCGATCGCGGACCGTGCGCTCGAGGCGTCCGAGGCCAATGCGCAGCTGGTTCTGGATCAACTCGCCCACCGACCGCAGCCGGCGGTTGCCGAAGTGGTCGATGTCGTCGGTCTCGATCGGCAGGTCGTTGAGCTCGGCCTTGCCCTCGTGCAGCGCCACGACGTAGCGGATGGCGGCGACGATGTCATCCATCGTCAGCACCTGCTTGTCGAACGCGGCGTCGCGGCCCAGCTTCTTGTTGATCTTGTAGCGACCCACCTTGGCCAGGTCGTACCGCTTCGGGTTGAAGTAGTAGTTCTCGAGCATCGCGGACGCCGCCTCGCGCGTCGGCGGCTCGCCGGGACGCAGCTTGCGGTAGATGTCGAGGAGAGCCTCGTCGGTCGTGGTGGTGGTGTCCTTCTCGAGCGTGAGCCGCATCGAGTCGTACTCGCCGAACTCCTCGAGGATCTGCTCGTTGGTCCAGCCGAGTGCCTTGAGCAGGACGGTGACGTTCTGCTTGCGCTTGCGGTCCACGCGGACGCCGACCATGTCTCGCTTGTCGACCTCGAGTTCGAGCCACGCCCCCCGGCTCGGGATGATCTTGCCGGTGAAGATGTCCTTGTCGGAGGTCTTGTCCGGAGTCTGCTCGAAGTAGACGCCCGGGCTGCGGACCAACTGGCTGACGACGACACGCTCGGTGCCGTTGATGACGAAGGTGCCCTTCGGGGTCATCAGCGGGAAGTCGCCCATGAACACCGTCTGGCTCTTGATCTCGCCGGTGTCGTTGTTCATGAACTCGGCGGTGACGAAGAGGGGCGCGGCGTAGGTGACGTCGCGGTCCTTGCACTCCTCGACCGTGTACTTGGGCTCCTCGAAGCGGTGGTCGCGGAAGCTCAGCGACATCGTCTCGGAGAGATCCTCGATCGGGGAGATTTCCTCGAAGATCTCCTCCAGGCCCGACTTGTAGTTGATGTCGGTGCGTCCCTCAGCCTGCGCCTGCTCGACCTTCGCGCGCCAGGCATCGCTGCCGCTGAGCCATTCGAACGATTCGAGCTGGAGATCGAGGAGGTTGGGGACTTCCAGCGGCTCGTGGATCTTCGCGAAGGAGATCCGTCCACTGGGGGAAATGACGTTGGTGTTCTTCGACGCAGTGCGCGAGACGGCCAAGATAGGTCCTTCCAAAGAGTCCCGGCGAGCCGGTTCCTTGCATGCGAAACGGCCCGCGTCAAATTGCCACGGGTCGTCAAATGGGGCAAGTAGTCAGCATACAGGACAGCTCAGCCCGAGGCAAACCGCGCCAGCTTGGCCCGCGCACCGTGACCGACACCGGGCTCCCTTGCCGCGGTCCGTGCGCCACACCCGGTGCCCCTGACCGGAGCACTCAGCGTAGCGCACGGAGGCCGCTGCACAAGGGGCCCAGCGAGGTCAGCCGCGCGGACCGCCGCCCCTGCCCCCCATGCCGCCCATGCCACCCCAGGTGGCCTGCCCGGCCGTCGCCGTCACCGAGGTGTCCCCGGCGGTGAGGGTGTAGGCAGCTCCGTCGCGGACGGGCGCCGCGCTGTACACCACATTGCCGAAGGCCTTGGCGGCGATGACGTCCGCGAGGACGGTCGTTCCGTCCGACACCGAAATCCTCGTGCCCGCCTGGCCGGAGATGTTGGCCTGTACCCAGCCCTGGCCCGAAGCCGCGGGCGCCTCGGCCATCCCGGCCGACCCGACCGCGAACAACTCACCGCCGGTCACCGTGAACGCGTTGGCATCGAGCGCCCCGTTGCCGTTGCCCGTCGGGCCGTACACGATCACGGTCCCGCCCGACATCTGGGCGTCGCCGTTGGAGTCGAGGCCGTCGCCCTGGGCGTCGATCGTGAGCTTCCCGCCGCTGATCGTCAGGAGCATCGAGCCGCCATCGGCCGAGACGTTCACCCCGTCGTCCGCCGAGGTGATGGACGTCTCGCCGCCGGACAGCGTGACGTTGGCCCCTTCGATGCCCTCGTAGCTCGCGGTGATCGTGAGGGTGCCGCCGGCGATCGTCACATCGCCGTCGCCGTGGACGCCGTCGTCGCCGCTCGCCGCCGTGACCGTTCCCCCGGTGAGGGACACGACCGAGTTCGAGTGCAGCGCGTCGTCGGCCGCGTCGACGGCGACCGTCCCTCCGCCGACGACGAGATTGACGCCGGCCTTCAGGCCCTTGGCCGAGACGTCGCTGGCGAGGCTGGCGCCGGCTCCCCCACCGCTGGTGCCTGTGACGGTGCCGTCGGTGATGATCACGTCGGTCGCGGCCGCCAGACCGTCGCCGCCCGCCGAGAACGCGACGCTGCCGCCGGAGATCGCGATGTAGCCGCGGTCGGGCTCAGTCTCATTGTCGGCCTTGAGCGCGTCGCCGCCGGCGGTGACCTGCAGCGAACCTCCGGTCACCACGAGACTGTCCTTGCCGCGGACGCCGTCGTCTGCGGCGTCCACCGTGAGGGTGCCGCCGCTGAGGACGAGGGCGTCCTTGGACGCGATCCCGTCGAGGCTCGGCGCCTCGACGACGAGCGCGCCGTCGCCGCCGACCGTGAGGTCGGCCATGGAGAACAGGGCCGCATTGGGGGCGTCCTCGCTCGTCGTGTCGGCAAAGGTCGCGGCGCTCGCGAGCGTGTTCGTCGTCGCGTCGGCCAAGACGACCACGGCCCGGCTCGCCTGCGTGACCGCGATCGCCGCTCCGGTCGTCGACCTGATCGTCGCGTCGCTGAGAACGAGCTGCACGGTGCCGTCGGCGCTCGAGTCGACCACCACCTGGCCCGCCAGCACGCCGGACAGCACGTAGGTGCCAGGGGCGGTGATGGTGACGGTGGCGCCGGCGACGTCGACGCCGCTGCCGGACGCCGTCGCCGTCGTCCCGGCCAGGGTGACGGTCGTGGCGGACGCCGCGTCGTAGGCCGTCTCGCCGGGGACCGCTTCGGCGTTCTCCGCGAGCGCCTGCTCGGCTGTGATGCCGGTCGTTCCGGCCGCCGCGGCAGCGCCGGTGGACGGCTCGCCGGCCGACGACGGCGCCAGCAGGCCGAGCGCCACCGTGCCGCCGAGGAAGCCGGTGGCGGTGAGAACGGCGAGCGAGGCCGCGAGACGGGCGTGGGTGTTCATGAGGCTTCCTTCGGTCTATGGGAGAGAGCGGACACCAGACGGTGCCAGCGGTTGGCCGGCAGCTCGGGGTGGAGCAGCGCCAGGCCGAGGCCGTACTTGGAGATGGACAAGGGCCGGTGACCGAGCCGCCAGAGGCTGCGGTCGAGCGCCGAGGGTGCGGTGCCGGACTTGGTCTCGACGATCACCCGGCCGGTGAAGGTGCGGCTGGCAGTCCCCTCGGGGGTGGACCAGCACAGGTCGGCGTCGATCGTCGCCCGCGATCCTGCCGACGGCAACAACAGCGTCGTGCGGCGGTACGAGGTGACGAGCGTCGCGCGGAGGGTGGCGGCGTCCAGCTGGACGCCGGCACTGCCGAGCGACGCTTCGACGAAGTCGCGGCCCACAGTGGTGAGACGCAGGGCGGCGCCTGCGGCGTCCCGAGGGGAGCAGAGGATGCGCTCCTTGACCGTGGCGGCGCCGCGACGGGTCTTCACCTCCAGGAAGGTCTCGCCTGTCGTGTAGGTGCGGGTCCGCACCTTCCAGCGCCGGCGGCGCCGCTGCACCGCCCCATGGAAGGCGGCCAGCTCGGCGGTGTCGAGGTAGGTGGAGCGGTAGGCGAAAGCGCGCTCGCCGTCGATCTCGAGGACGCGCGCGTCCGGGGGGAGGTTGCGGAGGACGAGGGGCAGATCAGACGCCGCGAGCACGTACTTGCGATCGACGCGCGTGAGCAGCGCAGCGGACTCGTTGAGTTGCGCCAGGGAGATGGCCGGCAAATGGTCGACGGTGCCCACGGGGGTGTCGAGGAGGGCGGTCATCGGGCGACCTCCTCGAGGCGCGCGGTGGCCGGCTGGCCGGCGCGGAAGCGGACGTCCACTGTGGTGGTATCGGTGACGAGGTCGAGCTTGATGGTCTGGGCGCTCAGGACGCGGGCACCGAGGCGCTGCTCGAGTGCAGCCACGAGCGCCGTCTGGTCGGCGATGGCCCGATCGAGGACGAGCACTTGACGCTGCCAGCCGCTCAGAACACGTGGGTGGTCCGCGATGTAGAGGGTGGCGACGACCACGGCCATGAGCGCGCCCGACACGACGATGTCGCTGCCGAGGCCGGCGATGAGACCGAGGGCCAGCGCGGCGAAGTAGTAGGCGACCTCGTGCTGGGCAAGCTCGTCGCTGCGGAGGCGGATGATCGACAGGACCCCGAACAGGCCGAGCCCGAGGCCCGCGCCGACGGCCGTGCTCAGCAGGACGGAGCTGACGGCCATGACACCCAGGTTCACCCCGATGTAGGCGACGAGGAGGTCTCGTCGGTGGTGGCGCGGGAAGTACACGCCGATCACGAGGGCGAGGATGGCGACGACGTCGAGGCCGAAGTGCAGGAGGGCGGCGGTGGTCACGATGAGCTCCGAATCTTGGGTGCGTGAATTGACATGACCATTGCGCCAACGCAGCCTGTGCGAACTCTGTGAAGGCCCGCAGGCTGGCCTGTGAGGTGGTGTTCCGGCACTCATGCCGGGAACTCACGCCCCGCACAGCTACCGCACAGGCCCGGGCCGTGCACTGGTTCCCATGAGCCGAAACACCCTTGAAGCACTCGCCGCCGAGGCGACCACGACAGCGCCGGCCACCCCGGCCGCGCTCGCCGCGCCGCCCCGCCGGAGTATCTCCCGCCGGGGGCTGCTCGGCCTCGGCGGCCTCTTCACCGTCGGCGCCGGCGTCACGTGGGCGCTCGATCGGTACGTGATCGAGCACGCGGAGGTGCCGTCGGCGTCCACGCAGTGGAGCACGGCCGACACGGCGGCGTCCACCGACGTCTCGGGCACCGTGAGTGGCCTCTCCTACGCCGGCAGCAACGCCACCATCGAGATCACCGAACACACCTCCGGCAGCGGCTCGGACACGATCACCTGGTTCGTGGCCGACATCAAGCTGACGAGCGCGGACGCTCTCCGCTCCGCCTTCGCGAAGGACACCTTCGGCGAAAACATCATCGAGAACCCCTCGACGATCGCAGCCGAGAACGGGGCCGTGTTCGCCATCAACGGCGACTACTACGGCTTTCGCGACACAGGCATCGTGATCCGCAACGGCGTCGCCTTCCGTGACGAGCCGGCCAGGACCGGACTCGCCCTGCATGCCGACGGGACGCTCGCCCCCTACGACGAGACCTCAACCAGCGCGGACGCCCTCGTGGCCGACGGCGTGTGGCAGACGTGGTCGTTCGGGCCGTCCCTGCTCGACGGCGGGGCCGTCATCGACGGGATCGACTCCGTCGAGGTCGACACCAACTTCGGCAACCACTCCATTCAGGGCGAGCAGCCGCGCACAGGCATCGGCATGATCGAGGCCAATCACCTCGTCGCCATCGTCGTGGACGGTCGCAGCTCCGGCTACAGCCGCGGCGTCACGATGGTCGAGTTCGCGCAGATGTTCGCCGATCTCGGCGCCGTGGTCGCGTACAACCTCGACGGCGGCGGCAGCTCGACGATGGTGTTCGGCGGCGCCCTCGTGAACAATCCGCTCGGCAAGGGCCAAGAGCGGGGCACCTCGGACATCATCTACGTGGCGGGCTGAGCGATGCTCGTTCTCATTCCTGCCTACGAGCCCGACCTGCGGCTCGTCCAGCTGGTCCGTGATCTCGGCGTCCGACTACCGGGCGCTACCGTCCTGATCGTCGACGATGGGTCGGGCCCCGCCTACGACGGCGTCTTCGAGGTCGCCCGCGCCGCCGGCGCGCAGCTGCTGCGCTACACAGCGAACCTCGGCAAGGGCGCCGCGCTAAAGCACGGCTTCGCGTGGGCGTCCGAGCATGCGCCCGGTGAGCCCGTCGTCTGCGCCGATTGCGACGGCCAGCACACGCCGGCCGACATCGCCCGGGTCGCCGCGCTCGTCGAGGCGGGCACGATGGTGCTCGGCGGGCGCCGCTTCACCGGCGCTGTGCCCGTGCGCAGCAGGGTGGGCAACACGGTTTCACGCTGGCTCTTCCGAGCCGTCGCCGGGTCGGTCGTCCACGACACACAAACCGGCCTGCGCGCCTACCCAGGCGACCTGCTCGAGTGGTTGCAGGGCGTCCCGGGCGACCGGTTCGAGTACGAGTTCAGCCTGCTGCTGCGGGCCTCCAGCGCGGGCGTTCGCATCGTCGAGGTTCCGATCGAGACCATCTACCTCGACGACAATGCGTCCTCGCACTTCCGGCCGGTCCGGGACTCGCTGCGCATCTACGCGCCGCTGCTGCGGTTCGCGGCCTCGTCGCTGGCCGGCTACCTGATCGACGTGGTGCTGCTGTTGGGCCTCGTGGCGCTCGGCATACCGCTCGTTGGGGCGGTGGTGAGCGCTCGCGTCGTCAGCGCGGTGGTCAACTTCACGATTAACCGTGAGGTCGTCTTCGGCCATGAAGGCGACCGACGGGACGCCGCCCTCCGCTACGCGGCGCTCGCGGCCGCGCTGCTGGGTGCCAACGTCGTGCTGATGGCCGCGTTCGTCACCGCGTGGGGCATGCCGCTGGTGCTGGCGAAGGTCCTCGTGGAAGCGGGCCTCTTCGTGGTCAGTTACGGCGTCCAGAACCGGTTCGTGTTTCCGTCACGGCGGGCCGCGTCGGCTGTGGCGCGTCCGGAGGTGAATGCATAGGGAAGCCTCTTCCGGCTCGACGTGAAAGGGCCCGCGGGAGCAATCCCGCGGGCCCTTGTGCGCTCGATCCGAGGCCGAGCTGGGGTCACTTGATGGTGACGGTGGCGCCGGCAGCCTCGAGCTGCTCCTTCGCCTTGGCGGCCGCGTCGCGGGCGACCTTCTCCAGGACCGGCTTCGGGGCGGCCTCGACGAGGTCCTTGGCCTCCTTGAGACCGAGGGACGTGAGGGCGCGCACCTCCTTGATGACCTGGATCTTCTTCTCGCCGGCAGCCTCGAGGATGACGTCGACCTCGGAGGACTCCTCCTCCTCGGCGGCGGCCTCGCCACCGCCAGCGGCGGCCGGGGCAGCGGCACCGGCCACGGCGACCGGGGCGGCAGCGGTGACACCGAAGGTGTCCTCGAACAGCTTCACGAACTCGGAGAGCTCGATCAGGGTCATCTCCTTGAAGGCGTCAAGGAGCTCGTCGTTGGTGAGCTTCGCCATGATGGGCGTTCCTTTCTTACTCGGCAGGATCTGCCGCGTCGGTGGCCTCGGCAGCGGGCGCTGCGTCGGATGCCGAGGGTGCCTCGGCGGTGTCAGGCGTCTGGTCGGGCTCGGGAGCAGCGGCCGCTTGGCCGGCGCCACCGATGAGGGACGGGTTCTCCCCCGCCGCCTGCTCCAGCGCACCCAGGGCGCGGGCGGCCTGGGTGAGCGGAGCGGCGATGAGGTAGACGGCCTTGCTGAGGTTCGCCTGCATGGCGCCCGCGAGCTTCGCGAGGAGGACCTCACGCGACTCGAGGTTGGCCAGCTTCTTCACCTCATCGGCGTCGAGGACGCGACCGTCCATGACGCCACCCTTGATGACCAGATGCGGGTTGTCCTTCGCGAAGTCGCGCAGACCCTTCGCCACCGTGGCAACGTCACCGGTGATGAATGCGATCGCTGTGGGGCCGGTGAGGTAGTCCTCGAGGCCCTCGATGCCCGCGTCACGGGCGGCGATCTGGGTCAGAGTGTTCTTCGCGACGGCGTACGTAGCGTCTCCGCTGATCGAGCGCCGCAGTTTCTGCAGGCTCGACACGGAGAGGCCACGGTACTCGGTCAGCACAGCGGCGTTCGCCGAGGTGAAGTTCCCCTTCAGCTCCTCGACGGCGGCTGCCTTGTCCGGCCTCGCCATGGGTCTCCTTCCCACTTCTTCTGGTTCGAAAGCCGCGAACATGAAAAAACCCGTGGTGCGCAGGCACTCACGGGAACGCTCCGGGACCAACCCGGACCAGTGACACCTGCGCGGGATTTGCATCGGACCTTGATCCGACCACCAGCGGTCTTCGGCTTCGGCTTAACTCTACGGCATCGGACGCCGCCGCCCCAAATCGCCGGGACGCCGAGGACCCTGTCCCTGGCCCAGTCCGCTGCGGCATCCACGCACGGCGTCGCCAGCGAGGCCGTGCGCCAGCCCCAGCAACAGGGACGCCGCCTGGGCGGATCGACGGCGCTTGGGCGTGTCGACGCCGTTTGGGTGCAGGTACGCCGGCTCGGCTCAGCTGACGCCGTTTGGGTACAGGTACGCCGCGCAGACGCGGCGTACCTGTACCCGAACGGCGTGTGGGGTGGCCGAGGCGGCGTGGATGCGAATAGGCGGCGTGGATGGCTTCACCGTCCTCACGTACGGGCTCACCCAGACAGGGTAGAACAGCACCACTTAGTGCACACCACGCCAACTAAAACCCCTAGTCACAGAGCACTCTGTCCACGAACCCGCCGGACGTGAGCCAAGTCAGGTCCCATGTCGCATTCCGGCGGTTTGATGGCTCTTCACAGATGAGGGTGTAGTGAGGGCTGGCTGGCCAACCGCGACCAGACCTGGCGGGACGGGATCGAGGTCGTCGCGATGGACGGGTTCGCCGGGTTCAAGACCGCCACCACCGAAGAACTGCCCGAAGCAGTCACCGTGATGGACCCCTTCCACGTCGTCCGCCTCGCCGGCGAAGCGCTGAACGAGTGCCGTCGCCGGGAACAGCAGGAACTGCACGGACACCGCGGTCGCAAGGGCGACCCGCTGACACCGCGCGACGGACCCTGCACACCGGCGCTGACCTGCTCACCGAACGCCAACAACAGCGGCTCGACACACTCTTCGCGGGTGATGACCACGTCCAGGTCGAATGCACGTGGGGCATCTACCAGCGGCTCATCGCCGCCTACCGCCACCCCGACCGCGCCGCCGGCCGCGCCGAGGCCAGGGCCGTCATCGGCGCTCTCACCACCGGTGTCCCCGAGCCGCTGGTCGAGCTGCGCAAGCTCGGCCGCACCCTGAACAAGAGAGCCGAGGACGTCCTTGCCTACTTCGACCGGCCCCGCACCAGCAACGGACCCACCGAAGCCGTAAATGGACGCCCCGAGCACCTCCGCGGCTCCGCGCTCGGGTTCCGCAACCTCACCCACTACATCGCCCGAGCACTCCTGGAGACCGGAGGATTCAGACCTCGACTACACCCTGGAT
>NZ_JARKOT010000070.1 GCF_029977985.1 Propioniciclava sp.
GTGAAGCCCACCACCTCGGCCGCGGCGCTGACGTCCGCGACGATCCGGCGCACCTGGGCGCTGGTCAGGCCACCGGGGACGGCACCGAGGCCCAACCTGAGCTCGTCGCTGTCGATCGTGTCGACGTCGAAGTGGATCGCCACGCGCCGGCAGCCCGTGGCCGCGAGCCAGTCGAGGACGGGGGTGCTGGCCGTGCGCAGCGCGTCCGGACCGAATGCCTGCAGCCCCCACTCGGCGAGCCGCGGGTAGTCGTCGTCCGTCCACTCGCAGAGGCCGACGAGCGCGACCCGGTCGGACGGCACGGTGGCCGGGAGCGCGGCGAGCACGTCCGGGTCGCCGTGGCCGGTGAGGGCGGTGACGGCCATCGCGTGGTAGCCCGGGTACGCGCTGGCACCCGTGCCGGTGTCTGGATGGGCGTCGATCCAGAGCACGGCGAGGTCGTCGGGGTAACGGGCGGCCAGCGCGGCGAACGGGGCGACGCTCACCGAGCATTCGCCGCCGAGGGTGAGGATCCGGTCCGGGTTGTGCTGCGCGATCAGGTCGAGGGCTGCGCGCAGCTGGCGCAGCACGGCGGCCTTGGCCTCCATGCCGTCCCGCTCGGTGAGGTCCTCGTCGCCCATGGTGATCGGCACGGTCGCGGTCGGGCCGTCGTGCGGGGGCAGGACGGCGGCCAGTACCGCGGACCCGACCACATAGCCGCGGCGAGCGACCTCGAAGGGGAACTCCGCGGCCAGTTCGCGGACTGCCGACGTCCCGGCGCCCTGCCACTGTGGCCAGACCAGCCGCAGCGTCCGTGCGGTTCCGTCCATGACGACTCCTTCCGTCCCTGTCCTCATCCTCGCGGATTCCGGTGGGAAGCGCGTCGCGATCGGCCGGGCGGCGGGTACCTGTGGTGCAGGCCGATCCGAAGGAGGCGACGACCGTGAGCAAGGGCGACGCGAACCCGTCCGAACACGCCCGTGAGCCGGGGCCGACGATCTCGCGATCGGTCGCGGCGCCACCGTCCGCCGTGTGGGCGGTCCTGGCGGACGGATGGTCGTACGCGAACTGGGTGGTCGGTGCCGCGCGGGTACGGGACGTCGACGTCGACTGGCCTGCCGCGGGCGCGAAGGTGCACCACTCGGTCGGGCTGTGGCCGCTGCTCATCCAGGACTTCACCCGGGTCGAACGGATGGAGGACGGCACCGACCTCGTCCTCACCGCGCGTGGCTGGCCGGTGGGAGAGGCGCACGTCCATCTCAGCATCCGTGCGGACGGCCCTGGCCGCAGCGTGGTCACGATCACCGAGGACGCGGTGTCCGGTCCGGGCCGGCTGATCCCGCCGCCCGTCCGGCACGTCCTCCTCGGCCCCCGCAACCGCGAGACCCTGCACCGGCTGGCCCTGCTCGCCGAGGGCCATCACCGTGAGGAACGCATCGCCTGAACCGCGGGGACGGTTCTCAACTCGGTTCACCTGAACCGCGGAGACCTGAACGATGGGGACGGTTCTCAATTCGGTTCACTTTCCGCCAACGATCGGCTGAGAGTGAACTGAATTAAGAACCGTCCCCATCGTTCAGTCCCCATCGTTCAGCGCAGGAGGCGCTCCCAGGCCGTCCGGACGAGGGCGTTCTTCACCGCGCCGAGACGGCCGTTCGCGGTCAGCGCCGCCCGGGCGGCGTTCCAGCCACAGGCGCCGTGCACCCCTCCACCGGGGTGGGCGGACGCGCTGGCGAGGAACAGCCCGTCGATCGGGGTCTCGGGACGGCCGAGTCCCGGCGTCGGCCGGAACACCAGCTCCTGGTGGATCGCGGACGTACCGGCGTTGATCGCGCCGCCGACGAGGCTGGGGTTCCCGGCCTCGAGGTCGGCCGGCGACTGGACGTGCCTCGCCACCACCAGGTCCCGGAAACCGGGCGCGACCCGCTCGATCGCCTCCTCCACCCGGTCGAGGTGATGCTGCACCGCAGAGGCATCGGACGCGAACCGCCGCGGCAGATGCGTGTAGGCCCACGCCGACTCCGCGCCCTGCGGCGCCCGGGACGGGTCGGCCACCGCCATCTGGCCGAACAGCACGAACGGCCGCTGCGGCAGGCGTCCCACGCTCAGGTCCGCGGCGAAGTCGACGAAGCCGTCCAGGTCCACCCCGAGGTGCACCGTGCCGGCGTCCCGGCTGCCGTCACCCAGCCACGGCACCGGCGCGCGCAGGGCCCAGTTGGCCTTCAGGGTGGCGTGGTCCCAGTGGAAGGCGGCAACGTCGTCGCGCAGCCGCTGCGGCAGCGGGACGCGGGCCAGTAGTCCCTCATAGAGCGCCGGTGCCGGGACGTCCGCGAGGATCGCCCTGGCCGTCACCACCGTCCCGTCAGCGAGCCGGACGCCGGTCGCCCGCCGGGCCTCGACCAGGACATCGGTCACGACGGTCCCGGTGCGCACCTCCGTCCCCAGCGCCTCCGCCCGTGCGCGGAGAGCCTCCGCGAACCTGCCCGCCCCACCGCGAGGGACGGGGAAGCCGACCTCCTGGCCGAGCATGCACAGCAGCCAGCCGAACAGGCCGCTGCCGGCGGCGTCCGGCGGGATGTCGCTGTGCAGGGCGTTACCGGTGAGCAGCAGTCGGGCACCGACGCCGCTGAACTGCTCCTCCCCGAGCCGGCGTACCGGCATCGCTGCGAGTCGCGCCAGCCGCAGCGTCCCGGACGCGCGCAACCGGCGCAGCAGTCCCAAGCCGGCGCTGACCGGGGGAAACGGAGTGAACAGGGCGTCCAGCAGGTCGTCGCGTGCCCGCTGCCACTGGGCGAAGAGCTCCAGCCAGGCATCGCCGTCGCCCGCGGCGAAGGCGTCCAGAGCGGCAGCGGTCTGCTCAGGCTGGCGGTGCAGCAGGGCCGTGCGGCCGTCCTCCAGCTGGTGGGCCAGCACGGCCGGTGCCTGCACCCACTCCAGCCCGTGCCGGTCCAGGTCGAGGGCGCGGATCACCGGGCTGGCCGCCGCGAGCGGATAGAACGCGCTGTAGAGGTCGGTGACGTAGCCCGGAGCGGTCACCTCACTGCTGCGGACGGCGCCGCCGACGTCGTCCGCCGCCTCGAGGACGACCACGTCCCAGCCCGCCTCGGCGAGCGCGATGGCCGCCACGAGTCCGTTCGGCCCGGAGCCGATCACTATCGCGTCGCACGTGCGCCTGGCTGCGTCCATGCCCTCCTCCTTACCCCGATCACGCCACGCGCGCCATGGGTGACGGCACGCATGGAGGATCTTGAGCGGACGGCCCGTGCCGGCGCGTCGCAGGACGGAGGCCTTGTCCGGCCACCCGCGTTGAGCCACCAGGACTGGAGAGGATCCGCACTCTCGACAGCGGATCCGCACTCTCGACGTTCTCAATTGCCGGCAGGCGGCCACTTATGTCCATCGAGCGCGCAATTCCTCAGGCGGAATGACGTAGGGGCCGGGACGACGTACGCGCTCAGTGGTTGCGCAGGGCGTCCACCAGCTCGGACTTCGACATCTTCGAGCGGCCCTTGATGCCGAGTTCCCTGGCGCGCTTCACGAGCTCAGACTTGGTGCGCTCGTCGTAGTCCTTGGCGCTGCCGCCCTTGTGGCCGACTGCCTTCCGGGACGAACCTGCGGCGGCGTTCGAGATGCGCGCGGCCTTCTCCTTGCTGGCGCCGTCGTCACGCAGCGCCTCGTACATTTCCTTGTCCTTCACCGATGGTCCGGGATCGCGTGCGGGCATGGGTCCTCCTTCTCGAATGCCCTGTTCATACCCGCGAGGGGGTGTCGACAAGCTTGGGTGGCCCTTCGTGACGGCCACTCGCTGCGCTCGCGGCCTCCTCAGGGAGCGGGGGGATGAACCGGTCACACTCGCGGCCTCAGGAGCGGGATGAACCGGTCGCACCCGCGGCCCCGGGACCGGGATGAACCGGTCGCACCCGCGGCCCCGGGACCGGGATGGACCGGTCGCACCCGCGGCCTCGGGAGCGGGGTCGGTCAGCCCAGCAGGCCGCGCAGGGGCGGCGACCAGAGGTCGTGGCCGCGGCGGCCGAAGCGCGCCAGGAGTGTGTTCGCCGCCTGCCAGCCCGTGGTCGCCGCGCGCTCCATCAGGGCGATCGGCCACTCGCTGCGGACCAGGTCGCCGGCCAGGACGACACGCGGGTCCGGGGTGGCCACGGTCGGGCGCAGGTGCCACGGGGACAGGTCCACGAGCGGACAGTCGTCGGCGACCAGCCACTCCTCGGCCGCCACCGGAGCGTCCTGAAGTTCCGGGTAGACCTGCCCGGCCTGGCGCCACAACTCGTCCCGGGTTGCCGTGGACGGGTCGCGCAGCGCGTAGCCGTGCACCTCGACCACCGTCCCACCAGTGCGTCGCGCCCACTCGGCGGCGCCGGCCTCGAAGGCGTCCAGCCGGCTGACGTTGTCCAGCGGACCGTACCCGCTCGTGCCGAGGAAGGCGGCCACCTCCGGGTGCGGCCCGGTCAACCAGCGCCGGCCCACGCCGAACGGCGGCGCGGCGCGCAGGGCGGCGATCCGCTCCCGCCACGGCGCGTTGCCCAGCCGGTCGGACGCGCCGACGACCTGCTGCAGTGCCCGGGTGTCGAGGGCCAGTACGACCGCGTCCGCGGCCAGCTCCCCGTCGCTCGTCGCGACGACCGTGGCGCCGTCCCGCGGTTCCACCCCGAGCGCGCGGACGCCGGTGCGCACCTCCACGCCGCGAGAGAACAGGTAGCGGCCGAGCGGCGCCCACAGCGCGGTGTCGTAGTCGTCGTCGGGGACGTCGAACAGCAGCCCCTCCGCCGAGCCGACGAAGTAGGTGTGGAACATCGCGACCAGCTCGCCCGCCGCGAACTCCCGTGGGTCGGCGAAGAAGCTGCGGGCGAAGACCTCCAGTGCCAGGTGCCGCGCCGAGTCCGGGAACCGCAGCCGGTCGAGGAACTCGGCCGCGCTCACCCCGTCCAGTTGCGAGTAGGTGCGCGGGAAGCGCACCCGCAGCAGGCCGAGCGCCTGCCGGACGTCCACCCTGGCCAGGTCGCCCACCGAGAAGGACGGGCTCTGCGCCACGAAACCCACCAGGTTCCAGGGCGGCGTGCGGGGCACGTTGGTGAACGAGTCGACGACCGGCTCCCCACCGTCGGACGCGGCCAGCTGCAGCGGATAGTCGGCGACCGGGACCAACCGCTCCAGGCCAGGGTCCGCCCGGCGGAGCAGCGCGCGAAGGTTGTAGTACTGGCGGAAGAAGGCGTGGAAGCCGCGGCTCATCGTGCCGGTCCGGCCGTCCGGCAAGATGATCGGCCACGCGCGCACGCGGCCGCCGAGGGTGTTCGCGGCTTCCAGCAGCACCACCCGGACGCCGCGCTCGGCCAGGCCGGTCGCCGCAGCCAGCCCGGCGACACCGCCGCCGACGACGGCGACCGTGGGGGTGTCTGCGGGTGGCGCGAAATGGGGTCTGTCCCCATTCTCCGTCACCGGCGGGTGGCGGACGGCGCGCGCGTCCCGTCCCGGACGCCAGGGCCTCATGCCTGCTGCTCCCGGCGGCCGGCGACTTCCCACGCGATGATCACGGCGGTGACCAGGGCGAAGCCGAAACCGAAGTCCTCGATCGGGATGTCGAACGGGAACCGGACGCCGAGGAAGTGCTCGGGCGCGTACCGCACGATCGGGTCGGACAGCTTCGTCAGCCAGCCGTCCACCAGGACCTGGAAGAAGAACACGATCGCCATCGCCAGCCAGTACTGGAGCGTCCGGAAGATACCCGTCCGCGCCCAGAGCAGTTCGACGGCGACGACCGCGATCACGGCGGCGAGCGTGGCGAGGGTGTACTCAGGCATGGTCGTCCTCGGGGACGGGCCCTTCGTGACGCCGGCTCGTTCCTCGCCGGCTCCTCAGGGACCGGTTGTGGGGGGCGCCGCTCCTCAGGGACTGGCTGTGGGGGGCGCCGCTCCTCAGCCCACCGTCATCCCGGGCGTGACCCGGGATCTCCCGCCCGCTCCTCAGGGACCGTTGCCCCAGGACCGTCCCGACCGCTTCGTAGGTGAGCAGG
Source organism: Propioniciclava sp. (assembly GCF_029977985.1). GTDB lineage: Bacteria > Actinomycetota > Actinomycetes > Propionibacteriales > Propionibacteriaceae > Propioniciclava. Next base: position 6,005 of record NZ_JARKOT010000070.1, read on the forward strand.
CCGCACACCGGGATGACCAGGAAGAACACCAGTTCCTCGACGGGCACGGCCCCCGGCAGGAGCACGCCGATGGTGGCCGAGGGGCTGTAGTCCCAGTGGCCGCGGGCGATCGCGACGGCGTCCCAGACGTAGAACGCGACCAGGGCGGGCGCCAGGGCCAGCAGCAGGCGGACGGGCCGGCGGTACACCCGGGCGCGCAGCCAGAACTCCAGCGGCAGGGTGATCGCCACGCAGGCCGCCATCAGCAGCAGGTACTCGGCCCTCATGCCACCTGCCTCGGTCCGGCGACCAGGATGGACGCCGCGGTCACCGCCTTGCGCCACGTCGGCACCCGGGCGCGACCGGAGAACACGTCGTAGTCGCGGGACTCGATCCGCTCGAGGATGCGGGAGTACAGGTCCAGCGCCGTGCCCACGCAGCGCGCGGACGCCGGCGGCAGCATCGCCACACCGGTGCGGGCCAGCGCGTACAGCTCGCGGTTGCGGGCGATCTCGAACGCCATCACCTCACGCCACGGCTGGTCGACCACGCGGCGCCACGGGTCCGCGCCGAACCGGGCCAGGTCGTCGGCCGGTAGGTAGACCCGGCCACGGTCGAGGTCCTCGCCGACGTCGCGCAGGAAGTTGGTCAGCTGGAACGCGAAGCCCAGCGCCCGGGCCGGCTCCTTCGCGTCCGGGGTGAGCGGCTGCAGGACGGGCAGCATCATCTCGCCGATCACCGCGGCCGAGCCCTCCATGTAGCCGCACAGGTCGGCCCAGGTCCGGTAGCCGGCGACGGTCAGGTCGAGCGCCATCGCGCCGAAGAACCGGTCGAAGCACTCCCGCTCGATGCCGGTCTCGCGGACGGTGTGGGCGATCGCGGCCAGGGTCGCGTCCCGGGGATCGCCGGCCAGGGCGGCGTCGAACCCATCCCGGAAGGCCGTCAGCTGGTGCGCGGTGTCGGCGGCGCGGACGGTGGTCGCGCCGTCCGCGTCCACGATGTCGTCGGCCAGCCGGCAGAGCGCGTAGATCGCGTACACGTGCCGCCGCTGGGCCGACGGCAGCAGCGCCGCGCCCCAGTAGTAGGTGGTGCCGTACGCCCTCGTCAGTCGGGCGCATTCGGCGTAGCCGGCGGCCAGTTCGGGAGTCACGATGACCCGTCCTTCCCCGGAACGCCCGGGACGACGGTGGTCGGGCCCGCCCTCCGTCCGTCATCCCGGCGAACGCCGGGATCCCCGACACCCGACCAGCCAACCGGCCCCACGGGATCCCGGGGCGAGCCCGGGATGACAGGCGAGCCCGGGATGACGGTGGATGCGGCCGGGACGACGGTGGGTGGGCGCGCCGCGCCCAGGTACGTCCGGACGCGCTCGGCGGCCAGTTCGCCGCTGATCAGCACCATGGGCACGCCGACGCCGGGGGTGGTGCCCGAGCCGGCGAAGAACACGCCGGGCAGGCGTGGCTCTACGTTGGCCGGACGGAACGGTCCGGTCTGGCCGAAGGTGTGGGCGAGGCTGAACGGGGTGCCCATCTTCATGCCCTGCGCCGCCCATTCCAGGGGCGTGACCAGGCGCTCGGTGACCACGTCGTCGGGGTAGCCGTTGGCCCCGAGGAAGCGGTGCAGCCGCTCCCGCGCCGGGCCGCGCTCCCGCGTCCAGTCGATCGACGCGCCCAGGTGCGGCACCGGCTCCAGCACGTACATCGTGCTGTGCCCGGCCGGCGCGACGTCAGCGTCCAGGCTCGGCACCGTGACCAGCCGGGAGGGGTCGCCCATCAGCTCCTTGCGCGTGATCAGCTGGTCGAACGCCACGTGCCAGGACTCGGCGAAGTGGATGTTGTGGTGGGCGACCCCCGGGCCCGGCGTCCCGCGCACCCCCACGTGCCAGACCAGGGCGGACGGCGACCAGGCCGCTCGGGCGAGGCGTCGCGGCGGGGTGAGGTCGGGCAGGAGCCGGGTGTAGGCCGTCGGCAGGTCGAGGGTGATCACGGCCGCGTCCACGGCGAGCTTCTCGCCGCCGGCGACCACCCCGGCCAGCTTGCCGGTCGCGTCGGTGAGCAGCTCGGTGACCGGCGCCTCGTAGCGCAACTCCGCGCCGGCAGCGTTCAGCGCCCGAGCCAGCGCGGCCGGCACCCGGTGCATGCCACCCTCGGGGAAGTACACGCCGGAGATGCAGTCCATGTAGGTGATCACCGCGTAGATCGCCAGCGCGTCGGTGGGGGCGAGGCCCGCGTACATCGCCTGGAAAGTGAACAGCCGCACCAGCCGTGGGTCTGAGATCCGCTTCTCCACGGCCTTCTGCAGGCTGCCGAAACCGCCGAGCCGCACCAGCCGCGCCGCAGCGACCGGACGGGTGAGCAGGTCGACCGGCGAGTCGAAGTTCCGCTCGATGAAGTGCGGCATCTCGGTGGCGTAGAGCTCCTGCAGCCAGTCCACGAAGCCGGCGAACGCCTGCGCGTCGCGGGCCAGGCCACGCCGGCGTAACTCCGCCACCTGGTCTGCCAGGCCGGCGCGCACCAGCAGCTCGGACCCGTCCGCGTACACCGCCCGATAGGCCGGGTCGAGCCGCCGCAGCGGCACCTCGGCCTCCAGCGACGTCCCCAGCCGTGCGAAGGCACGATCGAGCAGGTGCGGCATGGTCAGCACGGTCGGACCGGTGTCGAAGGTGAAGCCGGCCTGGCTGAGCGTGCCGGCCCGGCCGCCGGGTTCGGCCTCCCGCTCCAGCACGACCACGTCGTGACCGTCGCCCACGAGCTGGGCCGCGGCGGCGAGTCCGGCGAGCCCGGCCCCGACGACCGCGACGCGGCTCATCCGGGGTCCCGTGGGGTGCTCATGCGGGCCACCGTGGGGTGCTTCATGCGGGGTCCCCGCGGAGCTGTTCGGGGGAGCGCAGCGGAGGAGAAGAACTCCGTGGGGTGCTCATGCGTCCCGCCAGGCGACCCGCCGCGCCAGCGCCTCCAGCCCGGACGCCGCGTCGGCGTCGATCGCCGGGTCGTCGAGCGCGACGAACGCGGCCGCCACCGCGTCCCGGATCATCGCCTCCACATCGGCGATCACGCCCGAGCGGACGAACTCCGCCTGCAGCCCGGCCACCAGCGACCCGGACGCACGTCCGCGGGCCGCCCGCCGCAGCGCACGCTGCCAGCGGGGCGAGAACCGCTCGGTGGCCAGCGCCATCAGCACCGTCGGCTTGCCCGCGACGATGTCGTCCCCGACCGGCTTGCCCATGGCGCGCGAGTCACCGATCACGCCGAGGATGTCGTCGCGCAGCGCGAACGCCTCGCCCACCGCGACCCCGTAGCGCTCGAGGGCGACCAGCGTGCGCGGCCCGGCGCCGGCGGCCACCGCGCCCAGCTGCAGCGGCCGCCACACCGTGTAGGCGCCCGACTTCGCCCGCGCCACCTCGCGGGCGTGCGCGAGGTCGCGGCGTCCGTTCGCCGCACCGACCAGGTCGCGGCCCTGACCCATCATCAGCTCGATGCACAGTGTCCGCCACAGCTCCTGCAGCGGCCGGGGCAGCGTGGCGACCAGCAGCCCGGACTCGCTGTGCGCGAGGTCGCCGGCCAGGATCGCGATGTTCTCGCCGTACCGCTGCGCGTCCCCGATGCCGTGCCGCTGGACGTGCTGGTCCCGCGCGCTGGCATGGACGGACGGGCGCCCGCGGCGGGTCTCCGAGCCGTCCATCACGTCGTCGTGGATCAGCGCGAACACGTGCAGCAGCTCCAGCGCCGCGCCCACCGTGACCAGGTCGTCGTGCCCGGTGCCGGTGCGGTGCCCGCCGGCGGCCACCCAACCCCAGTGGGCCATCCGCGGACGGAACCGCTTGCCGCCCGACCGGACCGTCGTCTCGAGCAGGTCGAGCACGGAGTCGGTGTGCAGCACGCCCTCGCGGGGGACCACGGCGGCGGCGAGGTCGACCCACCTCGCCCGCAGCGAGTCCAGGGTCGCGTCGATGACGGCCTCGACCGCGGCCAGCGTGCGCTCGTCCCTGGCTGTGTGCTGGCCGACCTCGTGCCGGGCGGAGTGGATCAGGGTCATGCCGCGCCCGCCTTCCGCATCGCGTCCTCCAGCAACGGCACCTGGAGTGCGCACCACGGGCTGAGCAGGGCGGGCACCGTGTCGGCGACCCGGATCAGGTCGCCCCAGGACACCCACGCGGTCTCGCACACCTCGGCCGGGTCGGGCGTGAGCGGGCCGCGGATCCGGCCCACCCAGACCGGGCAGGTCTCGTTCTCGACGATCCCGGACGCGTCGACGGCGCGGTAGCCGAAGTCGGGCAGGACGAGGTTCAGGTCGTCCACGGGAACGCCGAGTTCCTGGGACACGCGCCGCCGCACCGCCGTCTCGGCGGCCTCGCCGGGACGCGGGTGGCCGCAGCAGGAGTTCGTCCACACCCCCGGCCAGGTGGCCTTGGTCAGGGCGCGCCGGGTGAGCAGCACGCGTCCGGTGTCGTCGAACAGGTAGCAGGAGAACGCGAGGTGCCGCGGGGTGTCGCGGGTGTGCACGGCGGTGCGGTCGGCGTGCCCGATCGGCCGGTCGTGCTCGTCGAGGAGTACCACGAGGTCGTCGATGTCGGCGTTCATCGGGTGCCCCCGGGATTGTGGACGTGGACGGGAACAAGCTGACCCGCCCGCCGGAGCCAGATCAAGCCGGTGGCGGTCAGCACAACTGCTGCGGCCACCGCGGCGGCGACCCCGGTGAGCGTCGACGCCGGCTCGCCGGCGAGGCGTCCGACCGCGATCCAGGCGAGTCCCCAGGCCATGGCGAGGGCGACGCCGATCCGTCCGTCCAGCACCCGGGCCAGCACGACGCCGATGGCCGCGGCGACGGCGAGCACGGCGACGGCCAGCAGCTCGGCGACCGGCAGCGGCGGGTTCACCCCGGACGCGACCAGGGTGGCGGTGATGTTCGCGGCGGTGGCGATCGCGACCCAGCCCAGGTAGAGCCCGAACGTGCCGTCCACCACGACCTTCTCCACGGGGGACGCGTGCCGGGGCGGACCCAGTCGCCGCATCAGTTCGCCCAGCGTGGCGGCGAGAGCGAGGATCACGAGGACGCTGACCCACAGCCAGCCCACCTGCGTGACCAGTAGCCAGGCGCCGTTGAGCACCATCGACAGTGCGGCCAGGGCGCCGATCCGACGGGCTCGCGGCGAGGCGGTGTTCGCCGGCAGCCACTGCCAGACCACGTAGGCGACCAGGCCCGCGTAGATCACCGACCAGATCGAGAACGCCCGGACGGCCGGCGCGAGCAGCGTCGCGGTCGCGGACAGGCTGCCGCCGGAGCTCTCCTCCACCCGCGTCCCGATCACGCCGATGCCGAACAGCGTGCCCACGATCATGAACACCGCGGCGGCGGTGACGACCACCTGGCGGACCCGATCACTCATTGCGTACTCCTGCCCCCGAAACGTCTGCCTCAAACCTTGTACAAAAACGATGCCATCTGGTCACCAGCTTGAACAGTGATAAGCGGAAAACCTTAGACAAACTGCGTAGAACGCTCGCCGATGCAGCGAACTCGCCGGTACCCTCGGACGGTCATGGTCACGATCAAGAGGGCCGCCGAGCTCACCGGGGTGCCCGAGCACACGCTGCGGGCGTGGGAGCGCCGCTACGGCCTGGTCTCGCCCGGCCGCACCGCCGCGGGCTACCGGCTGTACGACGAGGCGGCCCTGGCGCGGATCCGGCTGATGCACAGCCTCGTCCGGGCCGGCTGGGCGCCCCACCAGGCCGCGGTGGAGTCCGCGCGCCGGACGCAGGCCGAGAGCGGCCTGCCGGGTGAACGCGAACTGGTGGCGGCCGCGGCGGCCATGGACGGCGACGCGGCCGCCCGGGTGCTGGACGCCCAGTTCGCCCGCGGCTCGTTCGAGACCGTGGTGGACGAGTGGCTGATGCCGGCGATGACCGGGCTCGGCCGGGCGTGGGCGAGCGGCGAGGTGTCCGTCGCGGGCGAGCACCTGGTCAGCAACCTGGTGATGCGCCGGCTCGCGGCCGCGTACGAGGCCGCGGGCCAGCCGGCCTCGGGGCGGACGATCCTCGTCGGCGCCCCTCCGGGCGTCGACCACGAACTCGGCCTGCTGGCGTTCGCCACCGCCGCGCGCCGGGCGGGCACCGCCACGGTCTACCTCGGCTCACAGCTTCCCGCGGAGGCGTGGCACGACGCCGCGCTGAAGGTCGGCGCCGACGCGGCCGTCAGCTCGCTGTACCGCCGCAGGGACGCCGCGCGGCTCCGTCCGGTCGTCGAGGCCGTCGCCGACCTGCCGTCCCTCGAGCTGTGGGTCGGCGGCCGCCACCAGCACCTCGCACCACCCCCGTTCCGTCCGCTCGGCCACTCGATCAGCGAGGCCGCCGTCCGCCTGGCCACCCCCTGACCGGGGACGGTTCCTTACTCGGTCCACTTGCCCTGAACGGTTCGGGGACGGGTCCCAACCGTTCAGCCGGGGACGGTCCCCACCTCCGGACGACCCGTCGATCGTCGAGCTTGTCGAGACGTGGTGGTGGTCTCGACAAGCTCGACCAGCGACCGCGGGAGTGACCAGCGACCGCGGAGTGAAGCGTGAACGGTCAGGGACCTGTCCCCTTACTGTTCAGGCCCGGTTGCGACGGGCGACGGCGGCGGACAGGGCGGTGGCGAACGCACACCAGGCGGCGTAGGCGAGGAACGGCGTGGTGTTGGCCCGTCCGGTCGGACGGGCGCGGCGGGCGAGGTCGGCGGCACTCGCGGCGAGGACGGCCGCCACCCCGACGGCGGGACGGAGCGCGTGCGCGCGGAAGAAGATACCGCTCCACGCCGCGTTCAGCGCGAGGTTGACGACGTACGCCGCCTTGAACCGGTCGGCGTCGGACTTGCGTCCGCCCTTCTCCAGGCCGGTGATCGTGCGGGTCGCGGCGGCACCGATGGCGGCGTAGAGCGTCGTCCAGACCAGCGGGAACGCCGCCGGCGGCGGCTGCCAGGGCGGCTTGCGCAGCGACCGGTACCAGGCCGACTTCGGGTTCGTCAGGATCGAGCCGGCCACCGCGCAGGCGGTGGTCAGCGCGCCGACGACGGGGCCGGGTTCGAGGGTCTTCATCAGGTGTCCTCTCCGATCCGGGGACGGCTGCGCAGCAGCAGGGGCAGCAGGAGCCACGCGCACAGGAAGGTGAGCGTGCCGGCCAGGGCCGCGACCAGGCCGGACGTCGTGCCGAGCACGAAGCCGAAGACCAGCGCGGTGACGAGCACGACCGTGACCGCGAGCAGCGCCAGCCCGATCCTGGCCAGCACGTCGGACGAGTCGACGAGCAGGTTCTTCACGTGGCGCCGGAACAGCAGCCGGTGCAGCGGGACGGGCGCGACGACGAACAGCGTCGACAACGTGCCGCAGGCCACCGCTGCGAGGTACACGACCACCAGCGCCGGGTCGAGCTCTTCGAACCGGGACTGGAACGGGATCGTCAACAGGAAGCCCGACAGGATCTGGATGCCGGTCTGGGTCACCCGCAACTCCTGGAGCAACTCGCTCCAGTTCCGGTCGCTGCGCTCGGCGGGTGTCTCGTTGCGCTCGGGTCGCGGCCACTCCGTCCGCTCGTCCGACATCATCCTCCCTGCTGTCGCGTGGACTACAGGCAGTACCCACGCGGACGGCCGGACAACCCGTGGCCTCAGCTCCCGGGACGCCGGGCCACCCAGGTGTGCAGGATGCCGCGCTGCCAGCCGTCCACCTCGAGGCGGACGAGGTCGGTGAAGCCTGCCGCCGCCAGCCGGGCCGAGAAGGCGTCCGTGCTGTCGAACCCGCGCACGCTGCGCCACAGGTACACGTACAGGCCGGGACGGGCGCGCAGCACGAACGCCAGCGGCACGACGACCAGCCAGCAGACCAGCGACCAGACGATCCCGGCACGCCGCCGCCCGGCCACCGAGTACTCCTGGACGACCAGCCACCCGCCGGGTTCCAGCTGCTCGCGCACCATGCCGAGCACGTCGTCCCGGCCCGCCGCAGGCACGTTCCGGAAAAGGTACGCGGCCAGGACGCCCTGGACCGGCGGCAGCGCCAGGCCGGGCAGCGTCTCCGCCGTGGCATGGACGAACTCCACCCCGGCCGGCCACGCCTTCGTCCGCGCCTGGTCGAGCATGCCCTCGGACGCGTCCACGCCCACCACCCGGGCGCCCGGCAGTGCCTCGACCAGCGCCGCCGTGGACGATCCCGAGCCGCAGCCGAGGTCGACGAGCACGAGGTCCCCGCGCCCGCCCAGCCGCTCGGCGAGCGCACCCACTGCCGCCCGGAGGTGGCGGTGGTAGCCGGGGTTGAGCCGGGTCATCAGGTCGTAGCGTCCAGC
>NZ_JARKOT010000122.1 GCF_029977985.1 Propioniciclava sp.
GCCCTGGCCCTGCTCGCCCACCGCAGGAACAGCCGGGTCTGGCAGGACAAGAGCGTCGTCGAGATCGTCACGGACCTCCTCGCCGAACACCAGGCCGCCAACCCCGCCTTCCGCCGCAGCTTCGCCCTGCGCGACGCCACCCGGCAACGCTACCCCCAGCGCTCCTACTGCCTGCAATACCGCGAAACGGATCTGGACTTCCTCACCCGTCTGCTTGCCGAAGAAGGCATCGCCTGGCGCTACGTCCACGGCCCGGACCCGGATCTTTCCCATCGCGACGCTGACGCCCCCATTGACGACGGCGTTCCCCGCCACACCCTCGTCCTGTTCGACGACAACTTTTCCTTGCCCGTCCTCACCCCCGAACGCGAGATCGGCCGCACCGGCCGCTTCGTTCCGGCCGGAATCCGCTTCCACCGCGCCGCCGGCGTCGAAGCCGACGACGCCCTCGACGTCTGGCACGGCACCCGGCAAGTGCAGAGCGGCAAAAGCACGCTCCTTGCCTACGATTACAAGAACGTCGCCGCCCACCTCGGCGGCGACACCGCCGCGACCGCCCAAGGCCAGGCCGGCGATCCCCTCTCGGCCGCCCTGGAGGACTACGACCCACAGACCCTCTACTACGGCAGCGACCCGGGCGAGATGGCCCGCTATGCCGCCCTGCGCCAGCAGGCCAAGGACCGCGCCGCCAAGACCTTCACCGGCGAGGGCAGCGTCCGCCGCCTCGCCGCCGGCGGCTGGTTCCCGCTCGCCGACCACCCGAACCACGACCCCGATCCCGAGAAAGACCGCCAGTTCCTCGTCACCCGGCTCACCCTCGCCGCCCGCAACAACCTCCTGCCCGAGGCCGACGACCCGTTTCCGCTGCCCGACGGCAGCCTGCTCGCCGCAGGAGGGGATAAGGGAGACGAAACCCAGGGCCCCACCCCCTACCGTGCCCGCCTCGAAGCGATCCGCCGGCACATCCGCGTCGTCCCCGACTACACCCGCACCGCCCACCAGAAACCCACCGCCCCCGGCGGCACTACCGCCACGGTGGTCGGCCCCGACGGCGAAGAGATCCACACCGACGCACACGGACGGATCAAGCTGCAGTTCCACTGGCAGCGCAAGGAAGACCACCCCGACGGCGGCGCCGACGGGGACGAGCGTTCCTCCACCTGGGTGCGCGTCGCGTACCCCAGCGCCGGGGCCGCCTGGGGCAGCCAATACATCCCCCGCATCGGCCAGGAAGTCCTCGTCAGCTTCCTCGAGAACGATATCGACCGCCCGGTGGTCACCGGCGTCCTCTACAACGGCACCCACCGTCCTCCCGAGTTCTCCGCCGCCGGACGCCTGCCGGCCAACAAGA
>NZ_JARKOT010000130.1 GCF_029977985.1 Propioniciclava sp.
CGGCACCGGCAGGTCCGGGACGAGCTTCCCCTGGCCGCGCACAAGATGAGCAAGGGCGAGCCGGCGCTGCCGACCCTCATGATGGACGACGCCGGCGACCCGGCGGACAACCCGTACGCGAAGGCGAGGGCTGCGACGGAGCCCGTCCGGGACGAGGTCGCGGCACCGAAGAAGCGGGTGAAGGCGGCGGCGAAATGAGCCGGGCCCTGGTGGTCGTCGACGTGCAGAACGACTTCTGCGAGGGCGGCTCTCTGGCGGTCGCGGGCGGGGCCACGGTGGCCGGGAAGGTCGCGGAGCTGCTCGCCGGCGCACACGGCTACGACCACGTGCTCGCCACCCGGGACCACCACATCGACCCCGGCGCCCACTTCTCCCCCACCCCTGACTACGTCGACTCCTGGCCCGTGCACTGCGTGGCCGGCACGCCGGGCGCCGAGCTGCACCCCGCGCTGCGTTCGACGGCGTTCGAGGCCGTGTTCGACAAGGGCGAATACGCCGCCGCCTACTCCGGTTTCGAGGGCTCGGCGAGCGGGGTGTCGCTGGCCGACTGGCTGGTCGACCGGCAGATCACGTCCGTGGACGTGTGCGGGATCGCGACCGACTACTGCGTGCGTGCCACCGCGCTGGACGCCGTCCGCGACGGCTTCGCCACCCGCGTCCTGCTCGACCTCACCGCCGCCGTCGCCCCCGACCGGCTGGACACCACGCTCGCCGACTTCGCCGCGGCTGGCGTCGAGACCGTCACCTCCGCCCCCACCCCCACCGAGTTGTCAGAGGCTCAGCCGGTGATGACCGGCACAGATTCTGACAACTCGGCGGTGGAGTGGGCGGACGGGGCCTGGACGAACCCGCCGGCCGAGGTCACCGTCGAGGACGGGGCGCTGGTCGCGACGGCCGTCGAGGGCTCGGACGCGTGGCGGCACACCGCCTACGGCTTCGTCCACGACACCGAGCACGCCCTGCTCGCGCCGCTCGCCGTCGGCCAGGCGGTCGAGGTCACCCTGCAGACCACCTTCACCGGCCAGTTCGACCAGGCCGGGGTGTTCGTCCGGGCCGACGACGAGCACTGGGTGAAGGCCGGCCTGGAGTTCGCGGACGGCGTGCTCAACGTGGGTGCGGTCGTCACCATCGACCGCTCGGACTGGTCGGTCGCACCGGTCGACTGGAACGGCCGTCGGGTCACCGTCCGGGTCAGCCGGTCGGAGGACGCGCTGACGATTCGGGCCCGGGTGGACGACGAGCCGTTCCGGCTGGTGCGGGTGGCCCCGTTCGTCGGCGGCGACGTGGCGGCGGGGCCGTTCCTGTGCGCGCCGACCAGAGCCGGGTTCACCGCCCGGTTCCTGGGCTGGCACCTCACCGACGCGGACACCTCGCTGCACTGAGCCGGGATGCGCACCGCGCGCAGGACACGCCTGGCTGCCGTCGCGACGGTGGCGGTGGTCGGCGGCGTTCTCGCGGCCTGCGTCAGCGCGCCGGACGCCGGCCCGCCGGCGTCGGCGACGTCGGCGGTCAGCCCGGCCCCGTCCGGGACGGCAGCCACCCCGGGCCGGGCGGCGGCGGACGACCCGTCCGGTCCCCGGTACGTCGCGACCGTCCCGGCCGGAGCCACGCCGGTCGTCCGCACCGGGGACGACTGGACGATGCCGGCGTGGGTGCGCCCGGCCCCCTTCTCCGGGTTCTTCTCCGAGGACG
>NZ_JARKOT010000176.1 GCF_029977985.1 Propioniciclava sp.
AGCCGGCGGAGCAATGGCCGTCGGCGCAATGGCAGCGGTTCCGACCGGTGCGGCGGCTGTCGGACGTCTGGCGTCCGGCAGTGGCGGCGGCAGCTGGGGGTCCGACGGTGCCAGCGGCCCCCAGGGTCCGTCTGGCGGTAGCGGCAGCTCGGCTCCTCAGGCTGCACAGAACGCCGGTCCTCAACAGGCCAGTGGTGGCACGGGCGGCGGAGCCGGGGCCGGGACGGGTGCAGCAACCCAGGGCACGGGCGCGGCCGCGGCATCGGCCGGCGGTGGTGGTGCTGCTGGTGGAGCCGCTGCGGGCGGCGCGGCCGCCGGCGGTGGTGCAGCCGCCGCCGGAGCGGCTGGTGGTCCGATCGGGATCGCCGCCGGCGCGGCGCTCGACGCGGGCAAGAAGGCCGGCCAGGCCGCCGCCGGAGCGGCGCAGAACCTCGGTGAGCAATCGACAGGAGAGGGAGGCGGTCCCGATGGCAGCCGTTGAGACAAGCAAGGGTCCGCGGACCTATGGGAACTGGCGACGCCCCACGTCGCCCGGAATCTTGGGCCTCGGCTCAGTCGGTACCGGCCTGCTGCTGGCGGGCCTGGTGGCCATAGTTATCACGGTGATGGTCGCCGACCTGCTCGAAGCGGTCATCGTGACGGCCGTCCTCGGCTGCGTCATGCTGGCCGTGCTGACCAAGGACTCCCACGGAAAGAACGTGCTGAGCCGCGGCGGTGCCCGCATCGCCTGGTGGTCGGCCCGCTCACGCGGGACGAACGTCTACCGTTCCGGCCCGCTCGGCCGCGCACTGTGGGGCACCTACCAGCTCCCCGGCCTCGCGGCTCCAACGCGCCTCAGCGAGCACACCGACAGCTACGGCCGGCCGTTCGCACTGCTCTACACGCCGGCCACCTCGACGTTCTCCGTCGTAATCGGCACCGAGCCCGACGGTGCCGCACTCGTCGATCAGGAACAGATCGACGTGTGGGTGGCCGACTGGGGCCACTGGCTGGCCAATCTCGGAGACGAGCCGGGCATCGAGGCCGCGTCGGTCACGATCGAGACCGCGCCTGACTCGGGCACGCGGCTGCGCCGCGAGGTCGAGATGAACACCGACCACAACGCCCCGGAGTTCGCTCAGGAGATGTTGCGCGAGGTTGTCACCCGGTATCCGTCGGGTTCGTCGACGGTGAAGGCATACGTGGCGATCAGCTTCAACGCCTCGCACCGATCCGGCAGTAAGAAGCGCAAGGCCGAGGAGATGGCCCGCGAGCTGGCGGCACGCCTACCCGGGCTCACGGCCGGCTTGCAGGCAACCGGCGCGGGTGCAGCGCACCCGCTGTCCGCCCAGGAACTCTGCGAGGCGATCCGCATCGCCTACGATCCGGCCGCCGCGGTGCTGATCGACGAGGCACACGCCTCCGGCGAGACGCCCGAGCTGAGCTGGCCCGACGTCGGCCCCTCGGCCGCGCAAGCGTCCTGGGACGGATACCGCCACGATTCGGCGTACTCCTGCACGTGGGCGATGACGTCAGCTCCGCGCGGCAACGTCCAGTCGGGCGTACTCGCGCGGCTGCTCGCCCCGCACCGCGATATAGCGCGCAAGCGCGTGACGCTGCTGTACCGGCCGATCGACGCGGCCAAGGCGGCCGCGATCGTCGAGGCGGACCTGCGCGCCGCGGAGTTCCGCATGACGTCGACGAGCAAGCCGGCCGCCCGCGACAGCCTGGCGGTGCGCGCCGCGGCGGCCACCGCCAGCGAGGAAGCCTCCGGGGCCGGCCTGGTCCAGTTCGGGATGCTGGTCACCGCCACGGTGGCCGACCTGGACAAGGAGGCCGACGCTCGCGCGGCGATCGACAACCTGGGAGCGACAGCGCGACTGAGGCTGCGGCCCGTGTACGGGTCGCAGGATTCGGCGTTCGCTGCCGCCCTTCCCCTGGGCCTGGTGCTGCCCAAGCACATTCAGGTCCCGGCCGAGCTGAGGGAGAAGCTGTGAGCGCGAAGAAGGCGAAGAAGCAGAAGATCAGCCGCAAAGAGCGCAAGGAGAAGAAGGCTGCCGAGCGCGAGCTGCGCCCTATCCGCCCACCGATGCGGGGGTGGATCGGCCGCGGCCGCGGCCAGTCGGTCTACGTGCAACAGGCCGACGAGTGGCGCGGGACTACCGTGCAGGTCTGCGGCATGTGGCCCTATGCGATCGGGACTGGCACGCCGATGGTCGGCGTGCCGCTGGGCCGTCATATCCACACCGGCGCGACGCTGTGCTGCGATCCGATTAGCTGGTTCCAGCGCGCGAAGCTCATTAGCAACCCGTCGACGTTCGTCCTCGGGAAGCCCGGCCTCGGCAAGTCCACGATCGTTCGCCGGATGGCGACCGGCCTCGCCGGCTACGGCGTGATGCCGCTGGTCCTGGGCGACTTGAAGCCCGATTACGTCGACCTGATCGAGGCGATGGGCGGTCAGATCATCACTCTGGGCCGCGGCCGCGGCTACCTGAACGTGCTCGACCCCGGCGAGGCCACGGAAGCGGCCGCCCAGCTCCGCGCTGCCGGCCATGAGAAGGAGGCCATGCAGGTCATGGCCGACGCTCACGGTCGCCGGCAGACGATGGTCTCGGCACTGCTGACGATCCTGCGCGCCGCGCCTCCGACGGACCGCGAGGAGACGATCATCGACCGCTCCTTGAAGTGGCTCGACGAGCACCACGACGGCGTTCCGGTCCTGGGCGACCTGCTGAGGGTCATCCAGGAGGGTCCCGAGGAGGTGCGCGCCGTGGCCCTGGACCGTGGCAGCGACGAGCGCTACAAGGCGATCACGGAGAGCCTGGAAGCCTCCCTGATCGGCCTCACTGGCGGCGGCCGCCTCGGTGAGACGTTCTCGCGGCAGACGACGAACCCGATGCGACGCGACGCCCCCGTGGTCTATGACGTCTCCGCGATCGACGACTCGGAGATGGACCTACAGGCCGCAACGCTGCTGGCGTGCTGGTCGGCCGGCTTCGGCACGGTCAACGTGGCCAACGCCCTGGCCGATGCTGGCCTCGAACCGCGACGCCACTACTTCGTCGTCCTCGACGAGCTGTGGCGGGCGCTGCGCGCCGGCCGCGGCATGGTCGATCGTGTCGACGCCCTGACGCGCCTCAACCGGCAGCGCGGCGTCGGGATGGCGATGATTTCGCACACCATGAGCGACCTGCTGGCGCTTCCGACGGAGGAGGACCGCATGAAGGCTCGCGGTTTCGTCGAGCGCTCGGGAATGGTGATCTGCGGCGGTCTGCCGGCCGCCGAGATGCCTCAGCTCACGGCCGCGGTGCCGTTCTCTGAGGCCGAGCAAGAGCTGCTGATCGGCTGGCAGGACCCGCCGGCGTGGGACCCGTCGACGGGCCGCGAGGCGGAGCCTCCCGGCCGTGGCAAGTTCCTCGTGAAGGTGGGCGGCCGTCCGGGTATCCCCGTCGATGTGCAGCTGACGAGCATCGAGAAGTCGATCAACGACACCAACCGGCTCTGGCATGAGCAGTCGCGCGTCGGCCGGCGTGCGGCCCATAGCGCCCAGGAGGTCGACGCATGAGCACCCCGAACAACCGTCGCCGCGATCCGGGCGGGATCGGAGCTGAGGCGATCCTGCTGTGGGTCGGCATCCTGGCCGTCGTCGTCATCGTCGGCTCGGTCTACGTGGCGATGCAGCTCGGCCATCGCATCGCCGGCTCGGGAGCGGAGCTGCCGGGCGATCCGTTCTCGCTGCTGTTCGGTCTGCTGGGCGGCAAGCTGGACTGGCCAGGGGCGGCCGGCTGGTGGGTGCTCGGCGGCATGCTCGCCGTGTTCCTGGCCCTCGGTGTCCTGCTCGCCCTGGTGGTGCATCGCATCCGCCGGGGCCGTAGCCGCGTCGACCGCGCGGCAACCTACATGGGCCGCGGCCGCGACGTCGAGGCACTGAGCCGCAAGTCAGCCCAGGCGACCGCGAAGCGCCTGGGCGTGGCCGATTCTCCCGGTGTGCCGATCGGTCGCACCGTGACCGGTGCGCACCCGCTCTACGGCTCCTGGGAGGACATGCACATCGACATTTGGGGGCCTCGAACCGGTAAGACCACCTCGCGGGCGGTCCCGGCGATCCTGGACGCTCCTGGGGCAGTTCTCGTGACCTCGAACAAGCGCGACGTCGTAGACGCCACGCGCGACGTGCGGGCCAAGGCCGGCCCGGTCTGGGTGTTCGATCCCCAGGCGATCGCGCTGGAAGAACCGAGCTGGTGGTGGAACCCGCTCAGCTACGTCACCGACGAGGTGAAGGCGGCCAAGCTGGCCGAGCACTTCGCCGCCGGCAGCCGCGACCCTGGGGCCAAGACCGATGCGTACTTCGATCCGGCCGGCCAAGACCTCCTGGCTGGGCTCTTGCTCGCGGCCGCCCTGGACAACCGGGCGATCACTGACGTGTACACGTGGCTGACGCGCCCGATGGACGATACGGCCGTCGACATTCTGCGTGCGCACGACTTCACGCTGACCGCCGATCAGGTGGCCGGCGTCGTCGACGCACCGGAGAAGCAGCGCGGCGGCGTGTTCGGCACCGCGCAGCAGATGGCCTCCTGCCTCACGAATCGCCAGGTCGCGGCGTGGGTCACCCCACGCGGTGCAGCCGACACTCGGCCGCACTTCGACCCGGCGGGTTTCGTGCGCGATGGTGGCACGCTCTACAGCCTCTCCAAGGAGGGTCGGGGAACGGCCGGCCCGCTCGTGACGGCACTCACCGTCGCCGTCGTCGAGGCGGCCGAGGAACTGGCCGCTCACTCGGCCGGCGGCCGCCTGAGCACACCTCTGGTCGGTGTGCTCGACGAGGCCGCGAACGTCTGCCGCTGGCGCGAGCTGCCGAACCTCTACAGCCACTACGGCTCGCGCGGGATCGTCCTCATGACGATCTTGCAGTCGTGGTCCCAGGGCGTCGAGGTCTGGGGCGAGTCCGGCATGAAGAAGCTCTGGTCGGCCTCGAACGTGAAGGTCTACGGCGGCGGTGTCAGCGAGGCCGCGTTCTTGGAGGACCTGTCTCGCACGATCGGGGATTACGACCGGCTCGCCACGTCGTCGTCCTACGGCCGCGGTCAGCGCACGGTCTCGCAGCAGCTCCACCGTGAACGCATCCTCGACGTCGCGGACCTCGCGGCCATGCCGAAGGGGCGCGCCGTGGTGGTCGCATCGGGATCTCGCCCGACGCTCATTCGCACTCAGCCCTGGATGACCGGCCCGCACGCCGACGAGGTGCGGGCGTCGATCGCCGCGCACGACCCCCAGGCCGAGCGCACGATCCGAGAAGCCGAGACGGAGGTGGCCACCGTGGAGGCCACCGTAGAAGCGGAGGGAGCATCATGAGCGACTGGGGAGATGACGAGCTGGACGAGGGCGGTATCGAGGCGCAGCCCGTCGACGTCGACGGCGACGCCACCGACGATCAGCCGGCCCCCGAGCCCACGCTCTACTACGGCTCCGTCGACGAGTTCCTGCGCGAGTACCTGCGCAACGTCTACCGCCGCAAGATCGACGGCAAGACGCGCGTGTGGGCGGCCCGCTGGTGGGAGTACGACGAGGCGGTGATCCGCATCGAGGCGCTGTGGCGGTCCTGGGAGCATCTGCGCCAGGACCCGAGCACCGGCATGAGCGTGTGGTGGCGCGACCACGCCGACCACCACATGTCGGTGCTGATGGACCCGCAAGGCCCGTTCGCGGCCGCCGACGCCACCGCCTCGGAGAACCAATGCAGCAAGGGCCAACCGCTGCCCTACATGCCGCCGCCGGCCGGTCTGTTCCCGGACGTGCGGGAGTCGGCCGACGACTGACCACACGACACGCAAGGAGGGACCGCACCTGGTGGGTGCGGTCCCTCTCTCGTTGCGGTCGAGGCCGGCGCGCTCACCGGCTCAGGCCGGTGCGCTGAATCTGCGCCCCTCGTGAGCCGCGCGTCTTGCGCGCCTTCGGGGACTTGCCGCGATCGGCCTTGACGGCTTCCGTCGCCGGCTTGGCCTGGCTGACGTCCGCTCGCATCCTCGTGGCCACGGTCTCCTCGCTGATGCCGCGCGATTCCAGGTCCCGCGCTGTGCCCTCGCGACGCTCGGAACTGTCGTACATCGTGCGACCGTCCTCTCGTGCCCGGTCAGCGATGGCCTCGCGCTGCTCGGCCTCGGCCAGCGCGCGTGCGCGCTCGTCGGGATCGGGCTCGTACTCTGCCGCTGCCCGCGCCTCCGCCGCTCGCTGATCCTCCTGGTTGGCCTGCGCCACGAGACGCTGTGCCTCCGCGTTCTCCGACGCCGCACGGGTGCGCTCGGCATCAGCCTGGGCGCGCTCCTGCTCGGCACGCTCGACCGCTGCTCGCACCGCCGCCGGATCGGCGTTCGTGCTGTTGACGTCGACGCCGTAGCGCGTGCGCAGCTCGTCGTTCATCCGCTGCTCGGCTCGCACCGCCTCGGGGTCCTCCTGGGACCACGCGCGAGCGACCTGGTAGGTGCGTCCGATCACCTCGGGCGTCGCTCGATCCCACCAGTCGGAGCGGTGCACGTTGGCCAGCTCGGCGCGTGCGGCGCGCTGCTCGGCGGCCAGTCGTGATTGCAGCTCGCGCGCCTCCTGCTCGCTCTGTGCCTGGGCGCGCCGTAGGGCCTCCTCGCGGCCGCGGGCGATCCTCTCGCCCACCTGTCCGGCGGCCGTCACGAGGACCCGTAGCTGGCCCTCGAACGCCTCCTCGATTCCATCGGTTTCCTCAGCCATGACGGCCTCCTTCCTATCGTTCCGGTCCGCGGGCTGCGCCCGGTGTGCTGTGCTGTCGCGTCCGTGCCGGCTCGATCTTGTTCGGCACGGGCGACGCTGCTTCCGTGGCCGACTTCGCTTGCCCGGCTTGCAGCCGGTCGAGCATGGCCTGGGCCTCGGGATCGAGGTCCGCCGGTCGTGTCATCGTGGCCGTCGCGGTGCCGCTCGGTGCGGTCGCCGGCGCCGGGCTCGGCATCGCGTCACGGACGCGCACCAAGCGTGCTCGTGTGTCCTCTGCGAGGAGCTGAGCCTGGCGTGCCTGACCGGCCGCCACGGAGGCGTCGTAGACCGCCTGAGTCAGACGGAGCAACTGCCGGATCATGGCCGCCTGTGCCACAGCACCCTGCCCACCGCGTGCGGCACTTGCCAGCAGCATCGCAGCGCCAGAGATGGCAACCGTGCCGGCCTTCTGCGGCTTCACGGTGCGCCGGTACGTCTGTGCCGAGCGCGACAGTGCATCCGCTGCCGCGGCCAGGTCTCCCGGCGTCTCCTCAGTCGCGTTGGACCACGCGGCGAGGGCTCCCGCCGTCTGGCGTGCAACGGTCGCCCAGGTGTCCCGATCGTCGACGGGGATCGAGCGCAGCCGGTCCACGAGCTGGCTCAGCTCGGCGTTGCGCTTATCCCACAGCTCCGGGTCTGGTTCGCTCGCTTCGCGTCCGGGTGCGACCACGCGCCGGCCCCGCTTGGCGGCGTTCCATTCGTCCGCCGCTTCGCTCGCGCCGGTGACCGT
>NZ_JARKOT010000242.1 GCF_029977985.1 Propioniciclava sp.
GCCCTATCCGTGAGCCCCAACTGTCACACGGGGGTGGTCCCCAACCGTCGCACGGGGGGTCCCACCCGTCGCACGGGGGTGCGCGGCTACGGTTGCGGGGTTTGCGGATCCTCGCGCTGCGGATCCTCCCGCTGGGGATCCCGCTGCGCGGGACGCCGCACCCGGCGGCGCACAACGAGCCAGGTGATGCCGGCAACCAGGCCCCCGACGAGGGCGAAGGGCGTCAGCGCGCCGACGAGGAGGAGCAGGAACCGAGCCGAGGCTCCCACCGCCGCCCACGAATCGGCGAACGCGTCCAGGAACGGGTTGGCAGCGACGGCGTCCGACGGCGTCTGCAAAGTCACCGTGATGGTGGAGCGTTCGACGGCGGTCGCATAGGCCGCCTGCTGGGCGCGGAGCCGTTCGAGCTCGGCCTGGCGGCTGGACAGCTCGGACTCGACCTGCGCGATCTCCGTGACGGTGCCGGCGCGCTCCATGAGGGCGCTGATCCGGGCGATGGACGCCTCGAGCGTGCGGATGCGTGCATCGACGTCGATGATGGCGTCGGTCACATCGGTGGCGTCGACCTGCCGGTAGGCGAGCTCGCCGATCCCGGCGAGGTCGGTGAGCACCTGGTCGAGCTTGTCGGCCGGCACGGACACCGTGAGCGTGGCAGTGGGCTGGGCGCCGGCGTTCAAGGTGGTGACCTGCTCAGAGGTCACGTAGCCGCCGAGGCCGGTGGTGACCTCGCGGACGCGCTGGGCGGCGGCCGTCGGATCAGGGACCGTGACGGTGAGCGCGGCCGTTCGGGTGACCTGCCGCTCCGCCGAGCCGGCGGCGTCCGTCGTGCCGTCGGCCGGGGCGGCAGGCGCCGCCTGGGTGGCGCCGCTCTCGGGGGCGTAGTCGGGCAGCGAGCCGGAGGTCGGGCTGGTGCAGGCGGCGAGCGTGAACCCGGCCAGCAGGGCGAGAACGGCGACGAGCAGCGTCCGGAGCGGCCCGCGAAGCGACGGCGTGGCGTTGTTCATGCCCCACCCACGCGGTCGCCCGCGGTGGCGTTGCATCCCCAGGATCACGAATCGATCTCGCTCAGCTCGTCCGCGGCCAGGGGTTGGGCAGACAACCGTCGAGGTCGCGCTCCTGCTGGGCCATGACCGGGGCGGGCCCGCCCTTGGCCTGGCAGTAGGCAATAGCCTGGCCGAGATAGAGGCCCACGTGGTGGTTCACGAGCCACGCGCGGTAGTCGTCGAGGTTCGCGAAGCCGGGCACCATGAAGTGCCAGCGATCGCTGTTGAGCACGATCTGGCCGTCGACGAAGCAACTCCACAAACCGGCCGTGCCGGCATCGGCGCCGCACAGGGCGTCGGTCGTCGCCGGCGAGGCGATCGTCACGGTGAAAGCGGCCTGCGCGGCGCCCGTGCCGACCAGGCGGAAGTTGTTGCGGCCGTAGCCCGCCCAGCCCCGCTCGTCGTCCAAGACGCGCTGCACGAAGGACGCCGCGGCCTCCGGATCCACGTTGACGCCCTCCTCAGCGCGCACCCGGTAGATGTTGGTGGCCGGGGCGCTCCGCGTCGGGTCGATGTTCTGCGTGGCGTCGAGGAAGACCCCGGACGCCGCCACGCCCGAGCTGTACACGCTCGTGCGTGCCTCCTCCGGGATGGGCTGCTCGGTGTACGTCGGCGTCGGGCTGGGTGCAGGGGGTCCCGGCAGGACGCCGTCGCCGGCGGGCGGCGTCCGGATGAGTTGGAGAGCGACCGTCAGGACGACGAACGCGGCCGCGATCGCGGCCAACCCGACAAGCCGCTCGCGACGTCCGATCGTGCGCGCCCTCACGTGGTGAGGATAGGCGAACGCCGGCCGGTTCCCTGGGAACCGACCGGCGTGCGTCTCGAACGCGGCACCGTCCGCTTGGTCTGGACGAGCTCGACCAAGGGTGGCTTCGACCACCGGGCCGGCTCAACCGGCGGGGACAGTCAGGAAGCGACGACCTTCACCGGCAGGTGCGCGGTGACGGCGTCGGTGAGCTTGACGCCCACCGTGTGCGACCCGACGGTCTTGATCGGCTTGTTGATGACGACCGAACGCTTGTCGACGTTCGGGCCACCGGCCTTTTTGATCGCCGAGGCGACATCGGCAGCCGTCACGGCACCGAACAGCTTGCCCTCGCTCGCAGCGCGGGCGGGCAGCTCGACCGAGAGCTCCTCGAGCTGGCCACGCAGCTGGAGCGCGTGCTCGTTGTCGCGCACCGTGCGGGCCTCGCGGGCCCGGTTGATGCCCTCGATCTGCTTCTCGGCGCCACGCGTCCACTTGATCGCGTAGCCCTGGGGCAGGAGGTAGTTGCGGCCGTAGCCGTCCTTGACCTCGACGATGTCACCGGCCACGCCGAGGTGGTCGACGGCGGCAGTCAGGATGAGCTTCATGTCCGACGTCCTTCCTCAGCGAGCGGTCGACGCGTAGGGCAGCAGAGCGACCTCACGCGCATTCTTGATGGCGATGGCGACCTTGCGCTGCTCCTGGACGGAGAGGCCGGTCACGCGGCGGGCACGGATCTTCCCGCGCTCCGAGATGAACTTCCGCAGCGTGGCGGTGTCCTTGTAGTCGACGGTGCCGATCTTGATCGACTTCGCCGGGGCGATCTTCTTCTTGTTCACAGGCTTACGCTGTGCAGCCATTGTGGTGCTCCTTCAAGCGAGCCCGGCCGGGGGCCGGAATGACATGGATGGGTGCTGGGTGGCCGATCAGAACGGGGGCTCGTCGCTCTGCGCGCTCGCCCACGGATCGTTCTGCTGCTGCGGCGCGGGTCGGTTGTACCCGCCCTGCTGACCGCCGCCGCCACCCTGGCCCTGGTTGGACGACCAGTTGTCGCCGCCACCGGAGCCGCCCGCGTTGTAGCCGCCACCGCCGCCACCGCTGGTGCGGTTGACCTTGGCGGTCGCATAACGCAGGGAGGGGCCGATCTCCTCGACATCCACCTCGAACACCGTGCGGCGCTCGCCCTCGCGGGTCTCGTACGAGCGGCTCTTCAGCCGGCCCTGCACGATCACCCGCATGCCCTTGGTGAGCGTCTCGGCCACGTTCTCCGCGGCCTGGCGCCACACGGCACAGTTGAGGAACATGGCATCGCCGTCCTTCCATTCGCCGGAGTTCCGGTCGAACGTGCGGGGGGTGGACGCCACCGTGAAGTTGGCGACCGGTGCCCCGGACGGCGTGAAGCGCAGCTCGGGATCGGCCGTCAGGTTGCCGATGAGCGTGATGGTGGTTTCGCCTGCCATGTGTGTGTCTCCGAAATCGGTCGTGGTCGGGTGTTCTCCGTCAGTCTCTCAGGCCCCTCCGACAATCGGTAGGGCTCGGGCGAGCACCTGTGGAGAACTCCCTGTTCGTCAGTCGTGCAGCGTCACTTGTGCAGGTCGGGACGAATGACCTTCGTCCGCATGATCTGCTCGTTCAGCGTGTACTGGCGATCGAGTTCCTTGACGACGTCCGGCTCTGCGGTCACGTTCAGAACCGCGTAGACGCCCTCCGACTTCTTCTGGATGTCGTACGCCAGCCGGCGACGGCCCCAGTGGTCGATGTTGTCAACGGTGCCGCCAGCGGCCTTGAAGGCCTCGAGCGGCTTCTCCACGACGCCCGCGACCTGCCGGTCGTCAACGTCGGGGTTCACGATCACCATGATCTCGTAATTGCGCATACGGTTTACCCCACCTCCTCTGGTCTGAGCGGCCACGGGTATCTCCCGGGGCAGGAGGGTCGATGCAGCGGCGTCCGAAGACGCACCGAGGAACAACGCTACCGCACCCGCCCGGTCGACGACGAATCGGACGCCGCCGGTTGCTGAGCGGGCTCAGGAGATGATCCGGGCTGGTCTACCGGCCCGAATCTTCTCACGAGCCCACTCGAGGAAGGCGTTGCCGCCCATCTGCCAGCATGGACGCCGTGACCGAGTCCTTCTACGACCGCGTGGGCGGCCACGCGACGTTCGTGGCCCTCGTGGACCGCTTCTATGCCGGCGTGGCGCAGGACCCGCCCTTGCGGGCGCTGTACCCCGAGGAGGACCTCGGACCTGCCGCCGAGCGGCTGCGCCTGTTCCTGGAGCAGTACTGGGGCGGACCGAAGACCTACTCGGAGACCCGCGGCCACCCGCGACTGCGCCTGCGCCACGGTCCGTACGCCGTCACGCCGACCCAGCGCGACCGCTGGCTGCACCACATGCTGGCCGCCGTGGCATCGCTCGACCTCACCGCGGCCGAGGAGGCCGAACTGCGCGACTATCTCGTCCGCGCCGCGCAGTTCATGGTGAACACGTTCGACGACCCCGAGGTGTAGGTCTCAGCAGCCGGGGGTTTCCTCGGCGCGGAGGGGAACATCGCGACCCTCGAACGTCACCCCGAGCGTGCACCGCGGGTCTTCGCCGACGACGGCGTGGATCGCCTCCCCGGCGGGCAGGAAAGTGGCCGAACCGTCGGGCCAGGGGGGCGGCACCGGCCGCGTCCCCCCCTCGGAGATCTCGAAGATGGGGCACGTCACCTGGCCCACCACCGGCCCCAACTCGGCCGACTCCTCCAGGGCCGCCACGTACGTCCGCCCCTCCCACACGAGGATCGCCGCGAAATCCGCGATCCCGCCGAACGGCGGCCCCGCAGTGGGGCACGCCGCACCGCTGTACTCACCGGCGCCACCCGCCGCCGTGTCCGTCGCCCGCGTGGCCGGCGCGCCCGCCGCGGACACTTCTTCGCGCGATTCCTGCTGCCGGACGCCGCCGGCGCCGGCCGGGGCCGTGGCCGCCACGTCGGCGGATCCGGTCCGGAGGAAGAGCATCCCCACGGGCAGGACCATGATCGCCACCAGCGCCGCCGCTGCCACGAGCAGGAACCGGGGGCGGCGGCGTCCGATCGGCGTCGCTTCACGGGTCGTGGCGTCCTCGGCGGCGGCGCGCAGGACCGCCGGATCGAGGGGGGCGAAGTCGGCGTCGTCGAGGTGGTGGGCGAGGGCGTCGCGGAGGGCGCTCTCGGCGCGGTCGTCGGTCATCGGTCCTCCTCCCCCAGCTCGGAGCGCAACCGGGCCAGCGCCCGGTGCACGTGCGAGCGCGCGGTCGCCTCGGGGCAACCGAGCGCCTCCCCCACCTCGGCGAAGCTCAGGTCGTCGAAGAAACGCAGCACGACGGCCGCGCGTTGCAGCGGGGGCAGTCGATCGCACAACTGCCAGGCCACGTGGGCGTCGGTGACGGCGTCGTCGAGGCGGCGGGCTGAGCCGGCGGCGTCCCGGTCCTCCGGCTCCGCGACCGGCATGAGCCGACGCACCTTGCGCCACCGCGACACCGCCGCGTTGACGACCGATCGGCGCACGTAAGCGTCAACCCCGCCGGACGCCGACACCTGCTCCCAACGCGGGTAGAGCCCGATGAGGGCGTCCTGGACGGCGTCACGGGCATCCTCGGTGTTGCGCGTGACGAGGAAGGCGTACTTCTGGAGGGCGACCGAGCGCGCGCGCACGTAGTCGTCAAACGTGCGCGGCTCATCCGTCGGCTGCTCGCTCAGGACCACCTCCAGGCAGGTCACACGCCTCTCACGCCCCGGCGGCGTCCGGCGTTGCACTCATCTTGGCGTGTGGGGGCGGGTGCACGTTTGTGACATAGCTTTATTGACATAGGGATTTCGCCCACGTGGGCAACAACCCAATGTCAAGAACGTGACCCCCCGGGGCGCGTCAACGGTCGGTGTGCTTGGTGACCTTCGCGTACATGTCCTCGATGAGGGACGCGAACCGCTCCTCCACCTGCTTGCGCTTCACCTTGAGCGTCGGCGTCAAGAGCCCGTTGTCCATGGTGAACTCCTCCCACGCCACGCGAAGATCCTTGATGCGTTCCTGGGAGGGCAGCCGCTCGGTGAGGGCATCGACGCGACGCTTGATCTCCGCCCGGATCTCGGGGCTGTGCGCCAACTCGGCCGCATCGGCGAACTTCAGCTGCAACTGCGCCGCGAGATCCTCCAACGCGGGCGGAGACGGGCGCACGAGCAGCGTCACGTACGGGCGGTTGTTGCCCAGCACGACGGCGTGCTCGAACAGCGGATCGGCCAGGATCATCCCCTCGATCGGCCCGGGCGCGATGTTCTTGCCACCCGAGGTGACGATGAGGTCCTTGATGCGGTCCGTGATGACCAGATAACCGTCGACATCCACGTAGCCCACGTCGCCCGTGTGCAACCAGCCCTCGTCGTCGACCGCCGCCGCCGTCGCCTCGGGGTTGTTCCAGTAGCCCTTCATCACGTTCGGGCCCCGGTAACAGATCTCCGATTCCTCCCCGATCCGCACCTCACCGCCCTCGATGATCCGGCCCACGGTGCCGAACTTGAACGCAGCCGGCGCGTTGAACGAGATCAGCGGCGCCGCCTCGGTCAGCCCGTAGCCCTGGCAGAGCAGCATGCCCGCCGCCGAGAAGAACTCCTCGATCTCCTTGCGCAGGGGTGCCCCGCCACACGCCATCACCGTCTTCGCGCCCCCCAACGCGTCCCGGATCGCCGCGAACACCAGCTTGTCCGCCACGGGCAGCTGAGCGCGCAGCGCCGCCGAGGGGCGGCGTCCCTTGCGATAGGCGTGCTGGCTGCGCGCGCCCACCCGCATGGCCCACTCGAAGACCGCCTTCTTCGCCGGCGAGTCGGCCACCTTGCCGTGCACCGTGAGGAACACCTTCTCGTACAGCCGCGGCACCGACACGAACATCGTCGGCTTGGCGAGGACGAGCAGGTCGGCGACGGTCCGCGCGTCGGGCACGTAGGTGTTGAGGCAGCCGCTTGTGAGCACCTTGAACGTCCAGGCCCGCTCCAGCGCGTGCGACAAGGGCAGGAAGCACAACGACGTGTCCTCGGGCGTGATCGTGAAGAACGCGTCGAGGGCGTCCAGCTCGAACGTGAACGCCCGGTGGGTCAGCACGGCGCCGCGCGGGTCGCCGGTCGTGCCCGACGTGTAGATGATCGACGCGATGTCGTCGGACGCCGCCGCCGCCAGTCGGGCCTCCAGTTCGCCGTCGGACTCCGCGGACGCCGGCTTCGCCAGCAGCGTCGGCAGCGACGTGACGCGCTCGTCGTCGCTGGCGGTGTCGTCGATGGTCCAGGCGCCGCGCAGGTCGGGCAGCATCGGCCAGGCCTCGGTGAGGCGCCCGAGCAGGTCGTCGTTCTCCACGACGGCGTAGACCGCGCCCGAGTCGCCGACGATGTGGCGCACCTGGCCGGGCGTCGAGGTCGTGTAGATCGGCACCACGACCGCCCGGATCGACAACAGCGCCAGGTCGACGATCGACCACTCAGGCCGGTTCGCGCTGAACAACGCCACCCGGTCCCCTGCGCCGACCCCTTCGTCGAGCAGATGGCGCGCCAGCGTGCGGACGCGGCGTCCCACCTCGGAGTAGCTGAGCGTCTGCCAGTCGTCGCCGCCCAGGATGCGGGTCGCCGGTCGGTGGCCGTGGGTGGCGAAAACCTCCGCCATGCGGACGGCGAGATGCGCCTGGTCCATGTGAACTCCCTTGTCGCGGTCGGCCGAGTGCGGTCGGGGGACGTCGGCTTGCAGGGAAGGCTACAAGGCCGGACCCCGTCTGCGCAGGCTCGTGGGGGACGCCGCCGGTCCGGGGTGGGGAGGTCAAGGGCCAGTGACTAACCCTTGGCCTCCTCAGCCCGGACCGGCGGCGTCCTCACAACCCCTGGGCCATGAGGTCGCGGACCGTGGCGTCCCCGATCTCGATGCCGGACGCCTTTAGCTCGGCGATCTTGTCGGCGAACTGGGGCAGGTACGCCTCGTGGGCGACGAGGAGTTCGGCCATCACCTGGCGGGCGGTGGCGCCGTTGGGGATGAGCGGGTTGAGGTCGAACGCCTCGAGCAGCGCGCCGAAGTCTCCCTCGATGGCGGCCTTGATCGTGCACTCCTCCATCGCCTTCATCACCTGCAGCCAGCCACGCTCGTGCGGGCGCATCTCACCCCAGACGAGCGGTTCTGCGCCGATCGCCGAGATGAGCGAGCTGACCTCGACGATGCAGTCGTCGGGCAGGTACTTGATGGCGCCGTTGTTGCGGGTGCTCACGGTCATGCGCGTGTGGCTGTTGTTGTGGATCGACTCGATCGTGCCGCAGGCGGCGTCCGAGTAGTGCGCTCCGCCGCGCTGGCTGAGCTGGGGCGGCTTGACGTCCAGATTCGGGTCGGCGTAGAGCTCGAACAGCTCGTCCTCCAGGCGTTTGACCGTCTCGGAGCGGGTGGCGTTGTTCGCGAAGTCGGCCAGCTCGTGGGCGAGCATCTCCTCGGTGCAGAAGTAGTAGCGGTGGTAGCCGCACGGCAGCAGCGCGGCGGTGTGCAGCAGATCCTCGGGGATGGGCGTGGGTGAGATGTTGGCCGGGATCGGGCTGTCGTCGGTGTTGATCTTCGCGATGAGGTCGGCGGTGATCTCGCGGCCGGTGGCGTCGTAGACGCGGTGCCAATGGAAGTGGTTGAGGCCGGCGCACTGGTAGGTCAGCGTGGCCGGGTCCAGGCCGAGGCTGGGACCCTCCACGATCTCGGCGCGGATCGGCACGTTGCACAGGCCGATCGTGCGCTCCCAGCCGAAGTTGCGGATCGCCGCCTCGGTCACCATGCCCGACGGATTCGTGAAGTTGATCAGCCACGCGTCGGGGCACAACTCGCGCATGTCGTCGATGATCGCGCCGATGACGGGGATCGTCCGCAGCGCCTTGAAGATGCCGCCCGCGCCATTGGTCTCCTGGCCGAGGATGCCGTGACTGAGCGGGATGCGCTCGTCCTTGATCCGGGCATACAGCCGGCCCACGCGGAACTGGGTGGTGACGTAGTCGGCTCCCGGCAATGCCTCGCGCCGGTCGAACGTGACGTGCACCTTTACGTCGTGCCCGGAGGCGTCCCACATGCGCTGCGCCATCGCGGCGACCGTCTCGACCTTATCGCGGCCCTCCTCGATGTCCACGAACCAGTGTTCGGCCAGCGGCAGTCGGTCGTAGCGCTTGATGAAGCCCTCCACGAGCTCCGGCGTGTAGCTGGAGCCACCGCCGATGGTGACGATCTTGATCGCGTCGCGCATGGGTCCTCCTCGACTCGTTCCCGACCTCCTCACTTTAACGTATCGGCCAGCGTTGGGGAAGGGGCTCGAGCTGGTGAGTCACGCTCACTGGAACTCCCGGGCTGGTCTACCGGCCCGAATCATCTCCTGAGCGCACTCAGCCCGCCCGCAGAGGCCACGACTACGCTGGCGCGGTGATCCCGGGTCGCTTCCGCGCCGTGGTCGCCGGGCGCGAACCGGACGCCCCCGGCGCGCCCTCCGGCGACGCGTGGCTCGCCCGCTTGCCGGGTCTGGTCGAGGACCACCTCAACGCCTGGTCGCTCAACCCCGACGGGCCAGCCACCCACGGCGAGTGCGCGCTCGTGCTGCCGGTCCGGCGGGGCGGGGAACGCCTCGTACTCAAGATCACCTGGCCGCACGTCGAGGCGCGCCTCGAACATCTCGCCCTGCGGCAGTGGGACGGCCGCGGCGCCGTCCGCCTCGTGGCGGCCAACCCCGGCGCCTACGCCCTGCTGCTCGAACGCCTCTCCCCCACCGACCTCCGCAGCGTCGGCGTCCTCGAAGCGTGCGAGGAGATCGGGCGGCTGTTCACCCTCCTCGACCGCCCCGCCGGGCCCCAGTTCGACACCCTCGCCGACGCCGCTCCGCGCTGGCAGGCGCGGCTCAGCGCCGGGACGCCCCTGGTCCCCCGCCGGATGACGCAGCAGGCGGCGTCCGAAGTGGCCGGGCTCATGGCCGATCCGCAGCCGGCGCGCCTCGTGCACACCGACCTGCACGACGCGAACGTGCTCGCGCAGTGCGCGGGCCGTGCAAGCCGCTGGGTCGCGATCGACCCCAAGCCCTTGGCGGCCGAGTGGGCGTTCGCGGTGGCCCCGATCATCTGGAACCGGGAGCAGGAGACGGCCCGGGCGCACTCGGTGCGCACCCACGTCCGGCTGCGTGCCGACCTCGTCACCGACGCCGCTGGGCTCGACGAGGACCGCGTCCGGGCGTGGACGCACGTGCGGCTCGTCCTCAACGCGGTGGACGCCGCGGCGCACGCCCCCGCCTCCGACGCCTTCCGTGCCCGCATGATCGCGCTCGCCAAGGCGTTCGCCTCGTAGGATTCGGGCATGGCCGGCCTGACGAACCTGCACGAGATCCTCGGCGCGCTCCGCCCGAGCGTCCGCACCGGACGCTTCGTCGTCGTGAGCTCCCCCACCCCGCCCGACGTGGACGCCCAGGCGCGCATCGTCGAGGAGGAGGGCACCACCCTCATCCTCACCCAGGACGCCGCGGACGCCGCAGGGCTGCCCTACGACGCCGTCTTCGGCTGGATCACCCTCCAGGTGCACAGCTCGCTGGAATCGGTCGGCATCACCTCCGCCGTCTCGACGGCACTCGCGCGCGTCGGCATCTCGTGCAACGTGCTGGCCGGGTTCTACCACGACCATCTGCTCGTTCCCGTCGACGACGTCGACGAGGCCGTCGACGTGCTCGGCGGGCTGTCGTGACTCTCTCGCCACGCCCTGCTCCCGCGGTGGGCGCGCACGTCGGCGCGGACCCGATCGCGACGGCGTCCGAGCACGGCTTCGACATCGTCCAGATCTTCGTCGGCGACCCGCAGGCGTGGAAGGGTCACGCGGTCGACCACCCCGGCGGCGCGGCGGGGCTGAAGGCCGAGGCGGACGCCGCGGGCGTGGGCATCTACGTGCACGCGCCCTACGTGGTGAACGTGGCGACGACGAACAACCGGCTCCGCATCCCGAGCCGGCAGATTCTGGCCAAGCAGGTGAAGCTCGCCACCGAACTCGGAGCGCGCGGGGTGATCGTGCACGGCGGTCACCTGGGCGGGAAGGACGACCCCGCGGTGGGCTTCGACAACTGGCGCAAGGCGGTCGAAGGGCTCGAGCTCACCGTCCCGCTCCTCATCGAGAACACCGCCGGGGGAACGAACGCCATGGCCCGCGAGCTCGACCGCATCGCCCGCCTCTGGGACGCGGTGCAGGCCGCCTCGGGCTCCGAGGCCGTCGGCTTCTGCCTCGACACCTGCCACGCGCACGCCGGCGGGCTGGACCTGCCGGGCGTCGTGGACGCCGTCCGCGCCATCACGGGGCGCATCGACCTCGTGCACCTCAACGACTCCCGGGACGCCGCCGGCTCCGGCGCCGACCGCCACGACGTCCTCGGCCGGGGCCTCATCGACCCGGACGCCCTCGTGGCCGTCGCCCGCACCGCTGACGCACCGATCATCCTCGAAACGCCCACCTCGACCCCGCACGCCGATCAGATCGCGTGGCTGCGCGAGCGTCTGTGACGCGCGATAGCCTTGGGACGTGACCCGCAGCATCTACGTGATGGCCCCCGAAGGCCACACCGGCAAGTCCCTGATCGCGCTGGGCATCATCGACGCCCTCACCCGCAAGGTCGGCACGGTGGGTGTGTTCCGGCCCATCATTCCGGAGGGCGAGCACGACGGCGTGCTCGAGGCGTTGATCGCCCAGCCGGCGGTGGACGTGTCCTACGACGAGGCGGTCGGCGTCACCTACGACGCCGTTCACACGGACGCCGACGAGGCCCTCGCCACGATCATCCAGCGCTACGGCGCGCTCGCCGAGCGGCACGACGCCGTCGTCATCCTGGGCTCCGACTACAGCGACGCAGGGGCGTCCGGGGAACTCGTGTTCAACGCGCGCGTCGCAGCGAACCTGAACGCACAAGTGCTCGTCGCCGTGTCGGGCCTCGACCGGTCGCCCGACAACGTCGTCCAGCTGGCGCAGGGCACGGTCGCCGAGATCCGCAACCAGCACGCCACCCCGATCGCCGTGATCGCGACCCGCGTCGCCGAGGCGTCCGAACAGGTCTACGCCGGCGCCCTGGCCGACGCACTACCCGACCTCGTCGTCGGGGTCCTGCCAGCTCACCCGCTGCTCGCCGCACCCACCTTCGCCGCGCAGATGGACGCCGCGGGCGCACGCCTGCTGGTCGGCCGGCAGGAGCAGACCGCGCAGGAGAGTCAGAGCGTGCTCGTCGCCGCGATGACACTGCCGAACGTGCTGCAGCGCCTCGAGCCCGAGTCGACGGTGATCCTGCCCAGCGACCGCTCGGAGATGATCCCCGGGGTGCTGCTGGCGCACGCCTCGGGGGCGTTCCCCCAGCTCACCGGCATGATCCTGACGGGCGGTTACGAGATCCCCGAGGCGGTCGCGAACCTGATCGGCACCGTGCCCCTCGAACTGCCGATCGCCCTCACCGACCGGGGCACCTACACGACCGCGCAGGCTCTGTCGGGCCTCGAGGGCACGATGACCAGTTCGCCGCGCAAGCTCGAGGTCGGACGCCGCCTGTTCGACGAATACGTGGACGCCAACGCGCTGCTCGACGCGATGGAGGTGTCCGCGACGAACATCCGGACGCCGCTCATGTTCGAGTACCAGCTCACGGAGATGGCCCGGCGCGACAAGCGGCGGATCGTCCTTCCCGAGTCCGGCGACGAGCGGATCCTGGAGGCGGCGTCCATCGTGCTGCGGCGCGGCACGGCCAGCATCGTCCTGCTGGGGGACGCGACCGACATCAAGAACCGGGCCTCGGCGCTCGGCTTCTCCCTCGACGGGGCCGAGGTCGTGGCCATGACCGACCCGGAACTCGTGGAGCGGTTCTCGGCGGAGTACGCGACCCTGCGCGCGAAGAAGGGCGTCACGCTCGAGCAGGCCCGCGAGAAGATGAAGGACCCGAGCTACTTCGGCACCATGATGGTGCACCTCGGCATGGCCGACGGCATGGTGTCGGGCGCGGTGAACACGACCGCCAACACGATCCGGCCGAGCCTCGAGTTCGTGAAGACGAAGCCGGGGGTGTCCGTGGTCAGCTCGTCGTTCCTGATGTGCATGGCCGATCGGGTGGACGTCTACGGCGACTGTGCGGTCAACCCGGACCCGACGGCCGAGCAACTCGCCGACATCGCGATCAGCTCGGCGCAGACGGCCGACGCGTTTGGCATCGAACCGCGCGTGGCGATGCTGTCGTACTCGACCGGCGAATCCGGGTCGGGCGCGGACGTCGACAAGGTGCGCGCCGCCACCGAGATAGTGAAGGAGAAGGCGCCGCAGTTGATGGTGGAGGGGCCGATCCAGTTCGACGCCGCCGTCGACCCGACCGTGGGATCGAAGAAGATGCCCGGCTCTCAGGTGGCCGGCCAGGCCACCGTGTTCATCTTCCCCGACCTCAACACCGGCAACAACACGTACAAGGCGGTGCAGCGGTCGGCCGGTGCGCTCGCGGTCGGGCCCGTCCTGCAGGGGCTCAACAAGCCGGTCAATGACCTGTCGCGGGGCGCGCTGGTCGACGACATCGTCAACACCATCGCCATCACCGCCATCCAGGCCCAGTCCAACTGAGCCCGCCGAACCGAGGAGGATCCGCGTGTCCACACCCATCCTGCTGATCAACGCCGGGTCGAGCTCGATCAAGTACCAGGTCATCGACACCGACGACGAGCAGGTGCTCGCCACGGGTCTCATCGAGCGGATCGGTGAGCAGCTCGGCCGCATCAAGCACACGGTGGGCGAGGAGACGTTCGTCGACGAGGAGCCCTACCCGAACCACACGGTGGCCCTCGCGGCGCTGGTGGCGATGTTCGCGGCGAACGGTCCCGACCTGGGGGCGGTGAAGGCCGTCGGACACCGGACCGTCCACGGCGGCGACAAGCTCACCCAGACGACGGTGATCGACGACGCCGTCCTCGACACGCTCGTCGAACTGTCGCCGCTGGCGCCGCTGCACAACCCGCCCGGCATCGCCGGCATCCGGGGGGCACGCAAGGCGCTGCCCGCTGTGCCGCATGTGGCCGTCTTCGACACGGCGTTCTTCGCGACGCTGCCGCCGGCGGCGTACACCTACGCGATTCCCACGGGTCTCGCCGTCGACCACGCGATCCGGCGGTACGGCTTCCATGGCACGTCGCACAACTACGTGTCCCACAAGGTGGCGGAGACGCTGGGCGTCGAGTACGACGCGCTGAGGCAGATCGTGTGTCACCTCGGGAACGGGGCGTCCATCTCGGCGGTCGACCACGGCGTGCCCGTCGACACGTCGATGGGGCTGACCCCCCTTGAGGGGCTCGTCATGGGCACACGGTCCGGCGACGTCGACCCCGGCCTCATCTTCTTCCTGCACCGCGAGGTCGGGATGAGTGTCGACGCGATCGACACCCTGCTCAACAAGAAGTCGGGAATGATGGGGCTGACCGGGGCGTCCGACTTCCGTGACATCCAGGCGAAGATCGACGCCGGCGACGAGCACGCCAAAATCGGGCTCGACGTCTACATCCACCGGCTGCTGCACTACATCGGCGCGTACATGGCCGTTCTCGGCGGCGTGGATGCCATCACGTTCACGGCGGGGGTGGGAGAGAACAACCCGCAGATCCGCGCGGCGGTGTGCGAGCGTCTCGCCGGGCTGGGCGTCACGCTGGACGCCGCCCGCAACGCCGAACGCTCCAAGGAACCGCGCGTCATCTCCACGGACGACTCGGCGGTGAAGGTGCTGGTCGTGCCCACGAACGAGGAACTCCAGATGGCCCGCGAAGTGGCGAGCGTCATCGCCTGATTCCGGGCGGCGTCATGGTCCGATGCCGACGGGTGTCATCGCCCGGTGTTCGCGAGGCCCAGCAGCGGCCGCAACTCGTCCAGGGTGGCTACGGAGTAGCGGGCGTCGTCCTCGACGGGAGCTTCAGGCGACTCGAGCAGGGCCGCGTCGATGCCGGCCGCCTGAGCGGCGGTCGCGTCGATGGGCCGGTCACCGACGGCGAGGCATGCGGCGGCATCGAGCCCGTGCCGGGCGAGCATGAGCCGGTACATCGTGGGGTCGGGCTTGCGCGGGTGTCCGTCCGAGGTCGCGATGATGTCGTCGACCGGGAGCCCGAGTCCGGCCAGCAGGGCCTCCGCGGAGCTGCGCTCGCGGTGGGTGACGACGAGATTCAGCCCGCCCGCAGCACGCACGTCCACGAGCAGGGCGCCCGCGCCGGGCATCGCGGGGGGCGGAGTCTGGTCCCAGCGGGCCTTGAGGTCGGCGTTCGCCCGCTCGAACTCGGCCGGATCGATGCCGAAGCGCTCCGCGAGCCGCGCGAGCGCCGCGTGGGTGGACGTGCGGGTCAGCCGGGCGACGTCCGCAATGGCCACCTCGTGTCCGTGCCGAGCCACGACGGCCGCGAACGCGGCGTCCAGTGCGGGGTACGTGTCCACCAGCGTCCCCCCGAGATCCCAGACGAGGTTGCGGTACATCCCTCCAGCGGCGGGGTGTGTGTTGGGGGGGGGGGGGGGGGGGGGGAGGGGG
>NZ_JARKOT010000243.1 GCF_029977985.1 Propioniciclava sp.
TCGCCGGCCAACAGCCATGCTTTCGCGCGGTCGTCGAGCGTCCGGACGCGCACCCAGTGCACGAGTTCGTAGGCGACGTGGTTGAGCGTCGCCGCGTCGCGCTGCCGGTCGAAGTCGGGGCGCGACGCCATGTCCTGGCCGACGTCGGCGAGCGCCGCGCTCACAGCGCCCAGCGACGGCGCCAGGATGGGTTTCACGTCAGCAGTTCGCGCTGCGCCGGTCGTTGCGGTGGCCAGCAGCGCGATCGGGTCGGCGGTGGAGATCGGGCCGAGCGCTCGGCGGATCGTCACGAGGCTGGACGCGGTCTGGGCCCAGTCGGCCATCAGATCGAGGGTGAGCGGCGGCTCGACGTCCCACTCGAGGCGGGCGAGTTCCCGCCGGACGGCCTGCCACATGGGCCGTTACCCTCGCCGTCCGACAGTGCTGTCCAACTCCCTGCGGACGTCGGCCAACAGCACCCGCAAGCGGCCCAAGTCCGGCAGATCTGCGGCGAGGGCCAGGTCCCAGGTATGAACCTCGCGCAAAGCGTTCTGGACGCACTCGAGCGCCGTCAGTCGTGTCAGTCCCGGGACGTCCACGGGCTGGCTCGACGGATGAGCCGCCGCCATCAACAGCGAGATCCCCATGGCCTCGTGGATCATCGCGGCGAGGTCGTCCCAGCGGTCAGCGGTCAGCATCGTCGCTTGCCCCAGCAGTAGGTCGACCTTGGCGATCGACTCGGCGGGCATCGGCACTCCGGTCATGATCGTGATCCCTTCCTTCCAGTTGTCCTGGGATCGTGGGCGCGCCCATGAGTCCCTTCGCCCGTACAAGTCACCAGGCGTGCGGGCGAGCGCCACTGTCCACAGGGCTCAGGGCCACGCCGCCGCGCGGAGGTGCAGGATCTGCGTCCGGCTTGGGTAGCGGTGGGCCGGACCGGTTGCACGATCGGATGCCGCGTCGCCGGCGCGGCCGGCGTGGCCGACCGCCGTTCGAGATCCGCGAGCGCCTGCGCGACCAGGCGCTCATGGCGGGCATTCGTCCACGGCAACAGGTACGTGAGTCCGGTCACCACGAAGATCCCGACGGTGGCCGCGCGCTGCCCGGCGACCACGGTCTGCCAGACCGCGATGCCAGCGACTACTATGCGCAACCGCCAGGCGAACCCAATCAGAGGCAACCGGGTCATGCCGTGGGCGAACCCGGCGGCAGAAGCGGCGAGCACCTGCCACGGCCAGGTGAACCACTGGTAGGCGACATCGAACCGGCCCGCCGACACCAACTGCCGCTGACGCGCCCGGGCCAACACGGCGGGCAGGTCAACCCGCCCGATCCAAGCCGGGGGCACGACGAGGTGGCGGCGTCCGGCCTGCCCGATGCCGGCGATCCGTCGACCGGTGACCAGGACGCGCACCCCCGGGTCGCCGGGGACCGCGAGTGGGGTCGAGGGGCGGCGCGCCCACCA
>NZ_JARKOT010000281.1 GCF_029977985.1 Propioniciclava sp.
GTTGGCGGCGAGCAGGGCGTTCACCTCGGCGTGGATGAAGCCGCTCTGGCCCTGCTCGAGGGACTCCCGTTCGTTGGGTTCGCCGGCGGCGCGCCCGTTGTAGCCGACGCCGACGACGCGGTGGAAGTGGTCGAGCAGGCATGCGCCGACCTGGACCT
Organism: Propioniciclava sp.; assembly: GCF_029977985.1. GTDB lineage: Bacteria > Actinomycetota > Actinomycetes > Propionibacteriales > Propionibacteriaceae > Propioniciclava. The sequence continues at coordinate 159 of NZ_JARKOT010000281.1, forward strand.
TGGCGTCCGCGCTGCGGGTCGCCCAGAGGCGTGCGGTGGCGATGCCCAGTTCGTCGAAGCTGGGTCTGGACGGGTTCACGGTAGGCAACCTAGCGTCCCGCTATCGTCCTCGCATGACCCCCCCGAGCGATGGACGCGCGAGCGGTCTCGCCGTGGCGCTGGTGTCCGCCGCCATGTTCGGCACGTCCGGGGTGTTCGGGAAATCGTTGCTGGCGGCCGGCTGGTCGCCGGCGGCGGCGGTGCTCGTGCGGCTCGGGGCGGCGTCGCTCCTGCTCTCCGTCCCGGCGTGGCTGGCGCTGCGTGGGCGCTGGCGGCCGTTGCTGGAGCGCTGGCGTCCGATCCTGCTGTACGGCGTCTTCGCCGGGGCGGCCGTGCAGGTGGCGTACTTCAACGCGATCACGTACATCGAGGTCGGGGTGGCGCTGCTCATGGAGTACCTCGGGGCGGTGCTCGTGGTGCTCTACGAGTGGGTGCGGACGCGGCGGCGTCCAGGCTGGGTGACGTTGGGCGGCATGGTGGTGGCCGTCGCCGGACTCGCGGTTGTGCTGAACCCTGGCGACCTGGCCGGCGCTGACCCGCGCGGTGTCGCGTGGGCGCTGTTCGCGGCGACGGGCATGGCCGTCTATTTCATCACGTCGGCGAACACGACGGGGGTGCCGCCGGTGGCTTTCGTGGCGTCGGGGCTCGGGGTGGGTGCGGTGGCGTTATTGGTGTTCGGGCTGATCGGTCTGGTGCCGTTGCGGGCGAGCTTCGCGGACGCCGCCGTGCTGGGTGCCGTCATGCCGTGGTGGGTGCCGGTGGCGGAGTTGGTGGTCGTGGCGGCGGCGCTGGCGTATGTGCTGGGGTTCGTGGCGGCCCGGCGGCTGGGGTCGACGGTGGCGAGCTTCGTGGGGTTGACCGAGGTGGTGTGCGCCGTCGCGTGGGCCTGGCTGCTGCTCGGGGAGCTGCCGAGTGGGCTGCAGTTGTTCGGCGGTGCGGTGCTCCTCGCGGGTGTCGCGCTGGTGCGGGCAGGGGCGACTAGGCCCGATGGTACCCCGGCCGGGTAGCATGCGGCCATGCGCTACATGAACATCGGCGGTCCGATCGCACTTGGCGTCCTGGGGGCGATCATGGCGTTCGCGATGCAGGACATCATTCCAGGCTTCGACACCCGCACCGTCGGGTTCATCCTGCTGGTCGCAGCCGGGCTGTGGCTCGTCTTCGGCTTCGTGGCCGCCCGCCCGCGCACGCGCATCACGAGTGAGCGCACCAACGTGGTCGACGACGGCCGCGGCGGCCCGGGGCGAGGTCAGTCGTACGAGCGAGAGGTCCGACAGGAGGAGGTCTGAGGGACCCACAGGTCGCTTGTGGTGCCGGCGCGGTAGGTGAGGGCTTGGATGACGCAGTTGACAGTGTCGAGTGCCTTCGGGTCGAGGTAACGGGCGCCTGAGGGCGTGGTGAGGTAGCGATAGCCGTAGCGACTGGTCCACAGGTGGCGGTCGCCGCCCAAGGGTTCCACCGTGAAGCGGGAGTGCGTCTTGCCGCGGTGCGCCCTGCGCGACAGCGGGGCGAGGTTGCTGTAGCACGTC
>NZ_JARKOT010000283.1 GCF_029977985.1 Propioniciclava sp.
GTTGGCGGCGAGCAGGGCGTTCACCTCGGCGTGGATGAAGCCGCTCTGGCCCTGCTCGAGGGACTCCCGTTCGTTGGGTTCGCCGGCGGCGCGCCCGTTGTAGCCGACGCCGACGACGCGGTGGAAGTGGTCGAGCAGGCACGCGCCGACCTGGACCTTGGCGTCCGCGCTGCGGGTGGCCCAGAGTCGGGCGGTGGCGATGCCCAGTTCGTCGAAGGTGGGTCTGGACACGCTCATGGACGCAACCTAGCGCGCCGCTATCGTCCTCGCCATGACTCCCCGAGCCGACGGACGCGCGACCGGTCTCGCCGTGGCGCTGGCGTCGGCGGCGATGTTCGGCACGTCGGGCGTGTTCGGCAAGTCGCTGTTGGTGTCCGGGTGGTCGCCGGCGGCCGCCGTGCTGGTGCGTCTGGGTGTGGCGTCGCTGCTACTCGCGGTGCCGGCCTGGCTGGCGCTGCGCGGCCGGTGGCGCGTCCTGGTTGAGCGGTGGCGTCCGATCGTCCTGTACGGCGTGTTTGCAGGGGCGGCCGTGCAGGTCGCCTACTTCAACGCGATCACCTACATCGAGGTCGGGGTGGCGCTGCTCATGGAGTATCTCGGCGCGGTGCTCGTCGTGCTCTACGAGTGGGTGCGGACGCGGCGGCGTCCGGGTTGGGTGACGCTGGGCGGCATGGTGGTGGCGATCGGCGGGCTGGCGCTCGTGCTGAACCCGGGCGACCTGGCAGGCGCCGACCCGCGCGGTGTCGCGTGGGCGCTGTTCGCGGCGACGGGCATGGCCGTGTACTTCATCACGTCGGCGAACACGTCCGGCGTGCCGCCGGTGGCGTTCGTGGCGTCGGGACTGGGGGTGGGTGCGGTGGCGTTGCTGGTGTTCGGGCTGATCGGTCTGGTGCCGTTGCGGGCGAGCTTCGCGGACGCCGCCGTGCTCGACTCCGTGGTGCCCTGGTGGATGCCGGTGCTGGAACTGGTGGTCGTGGCTGCGGCGCTCGCGTACCTTCTGGGGTTCGTGGCCGCGCGGCGGCTCGGATCGACGGTGGCGAGCTTCGTGGGGTTGACCGAGGTGGTCTTCGCCGTGGTGTGGGCGTGGCTGCTGTTGGGGGAGTTGCCGAGCGCCGTGCAACTCGTCGGCGGAGTCGTGCTGCTGGCGGGGGTGGCGCTGGTACAGGTCGGCCATGGCCCGTCCGAGGAGACCCCGGCGGCGTCGCCCGCTGGCAGTGTGGCGGCCGACGGGTGCGGGACAAGGCCCGATACCATGGGTCCAATGCGCTACATGAACATTGGTGGTCCGATCGCATTGGGAGTCCTGGGGGCGATCATGGCGTTCGCGATGCAGGACATGATTCCTGGCTTCGACACCCGCACGGTCGGGTTCATCCTCTTGGGCGCAGCGCTGCTGTGGCTCGTGTTCGGGTTCATCGCCGCCCGCCCGCGCACACGCATCACGAGTGAGCGCACCAACGTCGTCGATGACGGCCGCGGCGTCCGCGGTGGGGGACAGTCGTACGAGCGTGAGGTCCGCCAGGACGAGGTCTGAGGGGCGGCGTCGTTGCTCAGGCGCGGGGCACCCACAGGTCGACGGTGTTGCCGGCGCGGTAGGCGAGGGCTTGGATGACGCAGTTGACGGTGTCGACTCCCTTCGGGTCGAGGTAGCGGGCGCCTGAGGGCGTCGTGAGGTAGCGGTAGCCGTAGCGGCTGGTCCACAGGTGGCGGTCTCCGCCCAGGGGTTCGACCGTGAAGCGGGAGTGCGTCTTGCCGCGGTGCGCCCTGCGAGACAGCGGGGCAAGGTTTCTGTAGCACGTTTGGCCCGGCGGGCCGCCCGGGTCGTAGGGGCGGGTGTGGTCGGTGTCGCAGCTGGATGCCGGGGTGCCGCTGAACGGGAAAACGTCGTAGGGGTGCCGTTGGTGGACGGCGAACCGGAGCCGTTCGGGGATCTCGTAGGCGTCGACGGGGAGTTCGTGGTCGGGGTTGACCACGGGCCGGACGGTCACGTGGCAGCCGGCGAGGAGGCGGGGGAGGCGGCTGATCAACTCGGGCCCCCAGCCCTCGACCCGGGCGACTCCCTCGCCGCTGGCGAGGTTCTCGTCCGCGACGTGCACGATCAGCGTGGCACGCCGGCGGGGTCGGCCTGTGCGCCGCGAGGGTGATTGCGTGGGCTCCTGCCGGTCGTAGCTGCGGGCGAGGACGCCGATGGCGGCGGCCCGGGCGGTGTCCCGGTGGGTGAAGATGAAGGCGCCGGTGTCGTCGTGCTCGTCCATGAGGTCGTCGGCGATCTGCTCGATGGTCTCGTGGAAGGCGGCGGCGTCCGCGGCGGCGAGGCTGCCGCCGATTTGGGCGTGACCGTCGTCGAACTCGCGTGACCACACGCCGCGCCGCTCGGCCGCCGACCGGGCTCGCTGCTCGGCGAGGGCAGGATCGGCCTTCACCACGAGGCCCGTGACCAGCCGGCGCATGCGGGGCCAGGGGAGCCCGGCGTCTGCGGCGAGAGCCAGTTGCCGGTCGACCCACAGCGAGGCGGCGTGGGGGAGATGGAGGCAGGCGCGGGTGAGATGGTTGGCCTGCCACATGCGCAGGGCGCCCTGCTGGACCGATTCCCAGAGGTGCGGGTGGCGGTCGCGCAGGTTGACGGCGTCGGCGATCTGGAGGGCAGCCCGGTAGGGCGTGACACCCAGGAGCGGACCGACCTCCAGGGCGAGGAACTCGCCCACCGGGGTCGTGCCGTCCGCGCCGACCACCTTCTTCTCGCGGCCTTCGAGGCGAGCGACGGCGTCCAACGATGCCGGTTCGTCCACCTGCCACAGGTCGGCCAGATCGAGCAGGAGCCGCACCTTCTCCACCTCGGCCGCGCGCTCGGCGAGATCGGCGGCGCGCAGGCGGGCCAGCCGGTCGGGGACCGGATCGTTCGGGTCATGCCGGGGGGTGTCGGACATGCACCCA
>NZ_JARKOT010000193.1 GCF_029977985.1 Propioniciclava sp.
CTGGACGCCTCGCCCGTGGCCACGATGAGCACGATGGCCGTCTCGCCCGTCTCGTCGAGGCCGGGGATGTTGAACGTGAGGTGCATCTCGACGAGCCATGCGTCGTACCCGTCGACGGTGGCAGCCTCGTTGACGCGGTCCTCGCGGGCGACCTTGGCGTCGCCGTAGAAGGCGCCGATGATGCAGCGCGTCACGATCTCGGAGCCCTGCTCGGGGCTGAAGAAGCCGTCGCCGGCCACGAGTTCGCCCACCAGCAGCGACGCCACCCAGCTGTTGCCGCTGTCGCCGTAGTTCTCGTGCACGGTGACCATCTGGCCGAACACGTCGCGTCCGAAGGCGAGGCGGTTCTCCTCGAAGACGGCACCCCAGGGCGAGCCGAGCTGTGGGTACGAGAGCGCCCCGCCCTGGACGCGTCCCGGCGGGTTGACGTGTGGGGTTGGCGAGATGATCTGGCTGCTCGTGGGGCAGAGGGGACCGGTGGGGTTGGAGGCCGGTTCCTCGCCGGTGAACGGGTTGCCCACGAACCGTTGCACCAGCCAGACTCCGCCGACGAGCAACGCCACCACGAGGACGCCGACGAGGCCGAGGGCGAGCAGCGGACGCCGCGAGGGCGACTGCTGCCGGATCTGCCCGTAGTCGTAGCTCGCCTGCTGGCCGGCTGCGTACATGGGCAGTTGCCCCCCGGCGGGCAGGGGCGGTGGGTCGAAGCGGTTCGCGGTGATGCTCGGCGTCCAGGCCGAACCGTCCCACCAGCGGAACATGCCTCGTTGTCCACCGGGATCCGGGTACCAACCGGGAGCGCTCATGCGCCGATTCTAGGCGGCGTCCGGCTGGCTGCGACGATGGACGCGAACAGGCCCGCCGAGCCATGCTCGACGGGCCCGCACGGACGCCGGCTCACCCGAAGCGGCCGGTGATGTAGTTCTCCGTCTCCTCCTTGTCGGGGGTGGAGAAGATCTTCTCGGTGGGGCCCATCTCGATGAGCTTGCCGGGAGCGCCGGTGCCGGCGATGTTGAAGAACGCGGTGGCCTCGGAGACGCGGGCGGCCTGCTGCATGTTGTGGGTCACGATGACGATCGTGTAATTGGCCTTCAGCTCGCCGATGAGATCCTCGATGGCGAGGGTCGAGATCGGATCGAGCGCCGAGCAGGGTTCGTCCATGAGCAGCACGTCGGGCTGCATGGCGATGGCACGGGCGATGCACAGACGCTGTTGCTGGCCGCCGGAGAGACCCGAACCGGGCAGATCGAGCCTGTTCTTGACCTCTTCCCAGAGGTTGGCGCCACGGAGGGCGCGCTCGCACACCTCGTCTTGTTCCTTGCCGCCCATGCGCTGGTTGTTGAGCCGCAGGCCCGCGAGCACGTTCTCCTTGATGGACATGGTGGGGAACGGGTTGGGCCGCTGGAACACCATGCCGATCTGCCGGCGCACGTTCACCGGGTCGACGGCCGTCCCGTACAGGTTCTCGTCGTCGAGTAGCAGTTCGCCCTCGACGTAGGCGTTCGGGATGACCTCGTGCATGCGGTTGATGGAGCGCAGGAAGGTCGACTTGCCGCAGCCGGAGGGGCCGATGAACGCCGTCACCGCGCGGGGTTCGATGACCATCGAGACGTCCTCGACGGCCTTGAACTTGCCGTAGTAGATGTCGAGGTTCTTGGCTTCGATTCGTTTGGACATGAGGTTCGGCTCTCCTTGGTTACCGGCCGGTCTTGGGCGCGAACTTGGCGGCGATGATGCGGCCGATCAGGTTCAGTGCCATGACGATGAGGATCAGGGTGAGGGCGCCCGCCCACGAGCGCTGCAGGAACGCCTCGACCGGGACGCCCCGGTAGGCGTACTGGCCGTAGACGAACGTGGGCAGCGTCATCATGGCGCCCGAGAAGAAGTTGGGATTGATGCTGGCCGTGAAGCCGGCGGTGATCATCAGCGGGGCGGTCTCGCCGATGACTCGGGCGATGGCGAGGATGATGCCGGACACGATGCCCGAGAGGGCGGTGGGGATGACGATGCGCAGGATGGTCTTCCACTTGGGGACGCCGAGGGCGTAGGACGCCTCGCGCAACTCGTTCGGCACGATCCGCAGCAGCTCCTCGCAGGAGCGCACGACGACCGGGATCATCAGGACCGACAGCGCCAGGGAGCCGGCGAACCCGCTCACCGTGCCGGGCCCGATGAGCAGGGTCATCAAGGCGTACACGAAGAGCCCGGCGACGATCGACGGGATACCCGTCATGACGTCGACGAAGAACGTGATGCCGCGGGCGAGCGCCTTGCCCTGGCCGTACTCGGCCAGATAGACGGCCGTCAGGAGACCGATGGGCACGGAGATGAGGGTGGCGACACCGGTGATCATCAGGGTGCCGTACACGGCGTGGATGGCGCCGCCGCCTTCGCCGAGCACGTTGCGCATCGACCACGTGAAGAACGTCCCATCGAAGCGGGCCAGGCCGCTGGCGAGGGTGGTGAACGCGAGCCACACGAGCGGCACGAGGGCGAGGACGAAGGCCGCCACGACGAAGCCCTGCATGATGCGGTCCGTCGCCCGCCGCGTCCCTTCGACGGACGCCGACCAGGCGAACAGGGCGAGCTGGTGGGCGAGGAAGCCGGCGATCGCGATGACCGCGATGTTGACCCCGATCAGGGGAACCGTGACGAGGGCGGCAAGGACGAGCGCGCCGACGCCGGTGGCGGCCGGCGACCAGCGGGGGAGTTGGCCGGCGGTGAGCGAGCCGGACGCGGCCCGAGGGGCGAGGGTGGTGGTGCTCATCAGTTGGCTCCCGAGTAGGCGGCACGGCGGGCGACGATCCACCGGGCGACCATGTTGACGCCCAAGGTGATCACGAACAGCACGAGGCCGCCGGCGATGAGCTGGTTGATCCGCAGGCCGGACGCCTCGGGGAAGTTGAGCGCGATGGTTGCGGCGATGGTGTTGGGGTTCTGCTGGCCGATGAGCTCCCACTTGATGACGCCGGCGCCGGACAGCACCATCGCGACGGCCATGGTCTCGCCGAGGGCGCGGCCGAGGCCGAGCATGACGGCGGACACGATGCCGGCGCGGGCGAACGGGAAGACGGCCATCCGGATCATCTCCCAGCGGGTGGCACCGAGGGCGAGGGCGGCTTCCTCGTGCAGTTTCGGCGTCTGCAGGAACACCTCGCGGCACAGGGACGTGATGATCGGCAGGATCATGACGGCCAGCACCAGCGAGGTGGTGAGCAGGGTGCGACCGGTTCCGGACGCCGGCGGTGCGAACAGTGGGATCCAGCCGAGGTAGGTGGCGAGCCACGTGTGGAACGGCTGGAGCGCCCCGGCGAACGTGAGGCCGCCCCACAGGCCGTACACGACCGAGGGGACGGCGGCCAACAGGTCGATGACGTAGCCGAGGCCGGCCGCGAGGCGGCGGGGCGCATAGTGGGTGATGAAGAGGGCGATGCCGAGGGCGACGGGCACGGCGAACACGAGCGCCCAGAGGGCCGACCAGACGGTGCCGAACGCGATCGGGATGACCCACGACCAGAACTCCCCGTAGCCCTGCGACTGGAGGGTCTCGGGGCTGGACGTGAGCGCGGGCACGGCCTGGGCCACGAGGAACGTGGCGACGGCGGCGAGAATGAGGAAGATGAGCAGGCCGGATCCGGTGGACAGGCCCTTGAAGACCTTGTCGCCGAGGCGCGGGCGCGTCGGGACGAGTCCCGAGTCGGTCTCGGCCGACCGTGGTGCTGTGGAGAGACTCACGATGCCTTCCGAAGGTTGATGGCCCGGCCGTCCGGGCGGTTCAGCTGCTGGAGCGAGGGAGCCCTCCGGGCCCCCGAAAGGGCCCGCCGCGGCTCAACCGCGGGGGCCCTTCGGTGGACCTGGAGGTGGGACGTCGGGTCACTTGACGGACGCGACCGCGGCCTCGATGTTGCTGGTCATCGTGGACGACAGGGGTGCGTTGCCGGCCTGCGCCTGCGCGGCCGCCTGGCCGTCGGCGGAGACCATGTAGCCGAGGTAGGCCTTCACGAGCTCTGCCTTGGCGCTGTCGGCGTACTCCTCGCACACGATGGCGTAGGAGATGAGCGCGATCGGGTACTGGCCCTCCGCCGTCCGGTCGAGCTTCAGTGCCCAGTCGTGTTCGGCGCGGCCGTCGGCCTTGGCGGCGTTGTCCACGAGTGCGGCGGCGGCCTCGGCGGTCGGGCCGAAGAAGTCGCTGCCCACCTTCACCTCGGCCTTGCCGAGCGAACCTGCCTGGGACTCGTCGGCATACCCGATCGTGCCGTTGCCGTTGGTGACGGCGTCGACGACGCCGGAAGTGCCCTTGGCGGCCTCACCGGGGAACGCGGTCGGCCACGTGCCCGACGCCTTCTCGGTCCACACGTCCGGCGCCGCCTGGTGGAGGTAGTCGGTGAAGTTCTCGGTGGTGCCAGAGTCGTCGGAGCGGTGCACCGGCGTGATGGTCTGGTCGGGCAGCGTGGCACCCTCGTTGAGGGCGGCGATCTTCGCGTCGTTCCAGTTGGTGATCTGACCGGCGAAGATGCCGGCGATCGTGGCGGCGTCCAGCTTGAGGTCCGTCACGCCCTGGACGTTGTAGACGACCGCGATCGGGGAGATGTACACCGGCAGGTTGAGTGCGTTCGAGGTGTCGGCGCAGCCGGCGAACTTGCCGGCCCCCATCTCCTCGTCCTTCAGGGCGCGGTCGGAGCCGGCGAAGTCGGCGGCACCGGCGATGAAGGCGTCGCGGCCGGCGCCCGAGCCGTCGGGCGCGTAGTTGACGGTGACGCTCGGGTTGGCCTCCTGGAAGCCGGCGACCCACGCCTGCTGGGCGACCTGCATGGACGACGCGCCCTTGCCCGTGAGCGTGCCGGAGAGGTTGCTGGCGGCGGCGGTCGAGCCGCCCGTGCTCGGGGCGGTGGGCGTTCCTTCGTTCGCGGCGCACGCGGTGAGCGACAGGGCGGCAACGGTGAGGACTGCGAACGGAGCGCCGATCGTACGGATGTTCAAGGCTCTTCCTTCGAACGTGGTTCACGGGACTCCCTGCCCCGCGGACTGGAGTGATCCTTCGGTCGTCTCCGACGCTACGGACCCTCCGTGAAGAGATTCGACCCCCAAGATGAACGGATCGTGAACGAGCCGTCTCGATCCGGACACGGCACCCCACGTGCCTCGGCTTTGACGTCCCGACTAGGCGCGCGGCCGATGGAACTCATGGGCTACGACGCGGGCGTCGGCGTCCAGGTGGACGATGACGGTGGCGGCGGTCTGCATCATCCGGTTCGGGACCCCGATGCCTGCGAGCATCGTCGGCAGCACGGGCCTGTGGCCGCAGACGGCCGTGGCAACGCCCGTGGACGCCGCCTGCTCGGCCAAGCGCAGCATGTGCTTCGCGACGCCTTTGGGATTGTCCTCGCCGATCTCCTCGCTCAGGACCGTCCACCCCTCCACGTCGCGGCCACTCGCCTTGCCGAAGGGCGCCAAGGTCTGCATGCACCGCGTCGAACTCGACGACGTGAGCCGCTCGACACCGAAGGCGTCCAGCAGCGGGATGAGCAACTTCGCCTGCTTCCGGCCGCGCGCGGTGATCGGCCGCGCCTGGTCGCGCCCGGACCAGTTCTTGCGGTCCATCGCCTTCGCGTGTCGCACGACGAGCAGAGCGGTCGTCGGGGTGGCGTCGAGCCCCTGCTGCACGACATCCCGCTCGTGGGCGTACGTCATGCGCGCGAACGCCGCCTTCGGCGACAGCCAGACGACCTTGTCGACCTCACGGTCGGGCTTGCGCTTCGTGATCGCCCGCGGGCTCGCCAACCAGTAGTGCACCGCCTTCATGCCGGTGCTGATGGGGTACCTGATCATCTCCAGAGGTTGGTGCAACCGCACCTGAACGCCGGTCTCCTCCAGAGTCTCGCGGGCCGCGGCGACCGCCTCGTACTCGTCGGGCTCCAGCTTGCCCTTCGGCAACGTCCAGTCGTCGTAGGTCGGCCGGTGCACGAGCAGCACCTGCGGTTGCTTGCCGGGCCGCTGCCGCAGGGTCACCGTCCCGGCCGCCACCTGGACCTTGCTCGGGCTCATCGCGTCTCTCCTCGTCGTCCGGCGAACGTGGCGATCAAGTGCTCCTGCAGGTCACGCAGCCGGACGCCCTCGGCGTCGGAGGTGCGGCGGGTCCAGCGCGTGTCGTCGAGCTCCCAGCAGGCGGTGTCCTCGGCGAAGGCGAGATCGAAGAGCCGCTCGATCTGGGCACTGTGGCGGCGGTTGGTGAGCGACACCACCACCTCGACGCGCCGGTCCAGGTTGCGATGCATCAGATCGCTGCTGCCCAGGGCGACGAACGGCTCCCCGTCGTTCGCGAACCAAAACAGCCGGCTGTGCTCGAGGAAGCGCCCGAGGATGCTGCGCACGCGGATCGTCTCGCTCAAGCCGGGCACGCCGGGGCGCAGGGCGCACATGCCCCGCACCCAGAGATCCACCGGGACCCCCGCTTGCGAAGCCCGGTAGAGGGCGTCGATCACCGTCTCGTCGACGATCGCGTTCACCTTCATCCGGATGCCCGCCGGACGGCCCGCCCGGTGGTGCTCGATCTCTGTCTCGATGCGCTCGGCCAGCCCCCGGCGGACGCCGTGCGGCGCCACGAGGATGCGTCGGTAGTTGACCTCCTGGGTGATGCCGGACAGGTGGTTGAAGACGCGCGCGATGTCCTCGGTGACGACGGGGTCGGCGGTGAGCAGCCCAACATCCTCGTAGGTCCGGGCGGTGGTGGGGTTGTAGTTGCCGGTGCCGATGTGGACGTAGCGGCGCAGGCCGTCCGGCTCGTCGCGGACGACGAGGCACAGCTTCGCGTGCGTCTTCAGGCCGACGAGGCCGTAGACGACGTGACAGCCGGCGCGCTCCAGCTTGCGCGCCCATGCGATGTTGGCGTGCTCGTCGAAGCGGGCCTTGATCTCGACGACGACCAACACCTGCTTGCCGGCCTCGGCGGCGTCGACGAGGGCGTCCACCAGCGGCGAGTCTCCGGAGGTGCGGTAGAGGGTCTGCTTGATGGCGAGCACGGCCGGGTCGGCGGCCGCCTGCTCGACGAACCGTTGCACCGAGGTGGCGAACGAGTCGTACGGGTGGTGGAGGAGCACGTCGTGATCGTGGAGCGCGGCGAACAGGTCGGCCGGCTGGGCGGTCTCGACGGAGGCCAGATCGGGATGCGTCTGGGGCAGGAAGGAGCTGAAGGACAGGTCCTCGCGGTCGACGCGGGCGACGAGTGAGGTGAGCGCGGTCAGGTCGAGCGGTGCGGGCACCTCGAACACCTCGCGGGCAGAGATGTCGAGCCGCTGGGTGAGCACGTCGAGCAGTTCGGCGGGGATGCCGCGCGCCACCTCGAGCCGCACGGGTGGACGCCCGGTGCGTGCCCGCATCAGCTGCTTCTCGAGGGCGTGGAGCAAGTTCTCGGCGTCGTCCTCCTCCACCTCAACGTCGGAGTTCCGCGTCACCCGGAAGGTGCTCCAGGAGAGCAGCTCCATCCCGGAGAACAACTCCGAGAGCTGGTTGCCGACGATCTCCTCGAGCGCGATGAACCGGCCGCCGCCGAGGTCGACGAACCGGTCGAGATTGGTCGGAACCTTGATCCGGGCGAACTGCCGCCCGCCGGTGGCCGGGTTGCGCAGCAGCACGGCGAGGTTGACCGACAGCCCCGACACGTACGGGAACGGGTGCGCCGGATCCACGGCCAGCGGCGTCAGGATGGGGTAGATGCGCTCGGTGAACAGCGTGGCCAGCCGGTCTCGCTCGGTGACCGTCAGCTCACCCCACGCGACCACGTGAACGCCTTCGGTGGCCAGACCGGGCAGCACATCCTCGGTGAGCGTCTCCGACTGGGTCGCCACCAGCCCGCGGACGCGCCGCAACACCAGTTCGTGCAGGTCACGCGGCAGGACGCCGGAGGCCCCCGGCAGGGCCACGCCCGCTTCGATGCGCCGTTTGAGGCCGGCGACGCGCACCTGGAAGTACTCGTCGAGATTCGAGCTGAAGATCGCCAGGTAGCGGGCGCGTTCGAGCAGCGGCACCGACGCGTCGCGTGCCAGGTCGAGGACCCGTTGGTTGAACGCCAGCCAACTGAGCTCGCGGTCGGCGAAGCGGGTCCGTGGCTGCTGGTCGACGAGGGTGTCGCTCACGCGATCCCTCCTTCCGCCGGGACGGGCTGGCCGTAGAGGACGTCGGCGTGGTCGCGGGTGAACCCGCCGCGCTCGTAGAGACGGACGGCCGCGGTGTTGTCGGCGTCCACATACAAGATGACACGCCGGACGTCGCCGCGCGCCAGGTGCGCCAGACCGGCCTGCAACAGGACGCCCCCCAACCCTCGCCCGGCCGCCCGCGGGTGGACGCCGAGCACGTACACCTCACCCGTGTCGGCGTCGTGGCGCTTGGTCCAGTGGAAGCCGGCGACGCCGTCGGCATCCTCGGCGAGGACGAGCCCGGCCGGGTCCCACCACTCCTCGGACTGCCGGGCGGTCAGGTCGGCGGCGGAGAAGTGGCCCTGTTCGGGGTGGTGGGCGAACGCGGCGGCGTTCGTGGCGAGAAAGGCGTCGGCGTCGGCGTCCATGAACGGGCGCAGGGTGACACCGGCGGGGGCGACGGGCGCGACGACGGTGTGGAGAGGCTTGGCGAGCACGAGCAAACCGCGCACGGGCACGAGCCCCGCCGCGGCGGCGAAGCCGTGCGCGGCAGGCAGATCGCGGAACGCCCAGACGGCCGGGGCGGACGTCCGGGCAGCCAGCGCGGCGAGGAGCCGCGTGCCGACGCCGCGACGGCGCGCGGCCGGGTGAACGACGAGCTGCGCGGTGGCGTTGTCGGGCTGCCACTGGGCGTACCCCGCGAGAGCGGCGCCGTCGGTGGCCAGCCAGTGCCACGCCCCCGGCCGCGCCAGCAGCAATTGCGCCTCCTCGTTGAGCGGCGAGGCGCCGTCGGCGTCCGTTGCCGCGCTGACGAGGGACAACACGCGGGCGCGCTGCGCGGGCGACAGTTCGGTGAGTGGTTCCACGGCGCCACCCTAACGGGGCCGGGCGATGCCCTCGGGGCTGAACCGGTAGCCGACGTTGCGCACCGTGCCGATGAGGTTCTCGTGCTCGACGCCGAGTTTGGCCCGCAACCGCCGCACGTGCACGTCGACCGTGCGGGTGCCGCCGTAGTAGTCGTAGCCCCACACGTCCGACAGCAGGGTTTCTCGGGTGAACACGCGGCCCGGGTGCTGCACGAGGTACTTGAGCAACTCGAACTCGGTGTAGGTCAGGTCGAGGGACCGGCCGTGGAGGGAGGCGTGGGAGGCGGACTCGTCGATGGTGATGCCACCCGAACTGGTGATGCCGTCGCCCCGTGTGGCGAGCAGCAGCCGCAGGCGGGCGTCGAACTCTGCGGGGCCGGCGTTCTCGAGCACGAAGTCGCCCACGCCCCAGTCGGCGCTCA
>NZ_JARKOT010000287.1 GCF_029977985.1 Propioniciclava sp.
CCAACGGCTCGACGTCGATGGGCTCGGTCTGCGCCTCCACGCTGTCCCTGCTGAACGCCGGCGTCCCGCTGCGCGCCTCGGTCGCGGGCATCGCGATGGGCCTGGTCTCGGACACGGTGAACGGCGAGACGCGGTTCGCCGAAGCGCCGCGAGAGCGGCCACGGCGCGCGCGCCGAGCGGGCGCTCGTGCCGGTGCTGCCGTCGCGCGAGGAGTTCCCGTACGCGATCCGCCAGGTGTCCGAGGCGCTCGGTTCGAACGGCTCGACCTCGATGGGTTCGGTGTGCGCCTCCACCCTGTCGCTGCTCAACGCCGGCGTGCCGCTCAAGGCGCCGGTCGCGGGCATCGCGATGGGCCTCATGAGCGAGGAGATCGACGGTGAGATGCGCTACGTCGCGCTCACCGACATCCTCGGCGCGGAGGACGCGCTCGGCGACATGGACTTCAAGGTCGCCGGCACGCGCGAGTTCGTCACCGCCCTGCAGCTCGACACCAAGCTCGACGGCATCCCCGCCGACGTGCTCGGTGCCGCCCTGCTGCAGGCCCGCGAGGCGCGTCACACGCTGCTCGACGTGATGAACGAGGCCATCGACGGCCCCGACGAGATGAGCCTGTTCGCGCCGCGCATCATCACGGTGAAGATCCCGGTCGACAAGATCGGCGAGGTGATCGGGCCCAAGGGCAAGGTCATCAACCAGATCCAGGACGACACCGGGGCCAACATCTCCATCGAGGAGGACGGCACCATCTACATCGGTGCCACCAACGGTGAGGCGGCCGAGGCGGCCCGGTCGGCGGTCAACGCGATCGCCAACCCGACGATGCCCGAGAAGGGCGAGCGCTACCTGGGCACGGTCGTCAAGACCATGCCGTTCGGCGCGTTCGTGTCCCTGCTGCCCGGCAAGGACGGCCTGCTGCACATCAGCAAGCTCCGCGAGCTCAACAACGGCCAGCGCGTCGAGAACGTCGAGGACGTCGTGTCCGTCGGCCAGAAGCTCCAGGTGGAGATCTCCGAGATCGACGACCGCGGCAAGCTGTCGCTGATCCCGGTGGTCGAGGCGAAGGACGCCGAGGCTCCGGCCGAGGCCTGATCCCGGCCCTGCGAGGCCCCGGACGCTGCGGCGTCCGGGGCCTCGTGCTGTGTGGAGTCCCAATGACCTCGCCGGGACCCACTGACCTGGCGGAGACCCACTGACCTGGCGGAGACCCACTGACCTGGCGGAGACCCACTGACCTGGCGGAGACCCACTGACCTGGCGGAGACCCACTGACCTGGCGGAGACCCACTCACCTCGCCGGGCCCCACTGACCTGGCGGAGACCCACTCACCTTCCGTTGCAACGCTCGGGAAGTGGCCGGGCGTGCGGGAAGTGGCGACGGACGCGGGAGGTGGCCGGGCGTGCGGGAAGTGACCGGCGCGGAAACCGCCAACACCGTGCCAACACCGGACCCCTTCTGCGCGGCCGCGCGGGGTGGTCGGATCGACGCATGGCCCGCCTCGTCACCCCCGCCGAACTCAGCTCCCTCCACGCGTTGGGGCCGGCGGGCGTCCGGCGCTGGGTGAGGGAGAAGCGGCTGGTGCCGGTGCGCCGGGGGCACTACCTGCTGCTCGAACCCGGTGAAGCCGCGCCCACCGATGCCGCCGCGCGCCACCGGCTGCTGATCGAGGCGACGGCGTCCCTGCTCGCGCCCGACACCGTGGTGAGCCACGCGTCGGCCGCCGTCCTGCACGGCATCCCGGTGGAGACGGCGTTGCTCGCGCGCGTTTGGGGCACGCGGGCACGCTCGACCGGCAACGCTTCCCAGGTGTTCGTGGCCTCGCAGGCCCGTCTGGCGCCCGAGGACGTGATCGAGGTGGACGGCCGCCGCGCCACCTCGTTGGCCCGGACCGTGGTCGACCTCGGACGGACCAGACCGCTCGACTGGGGCATCGTGGCCGCCGACACGGCCCTCAAACAAGGGGTGGACGCCGCCAGCGTGGCCGCGGCCCTCGAGCGGGCGCACCACGCCCCGGGGATTCGACGGGCGCGCCGGGCGTGGGCGCTCGGCGACCCCCGCTCCGAGTCGGTGGGCGAGGGGCGCTCGCGGGGCGTCTTCGACCTCGCCGGCATCCCCGCGCCCGAACTCCAGCGTGAGATCCGGGACGCCTCCGGTCGCGTCCTCGCCCGGGTCGACTTCGCGTGGGAGGAGTTCAACACGCTCGGAGAGTTCGACGGGGCCGTGAAGTACGGTCCGCTCGTGCCGGAGGGGCTGACGCCGCAGCAGGTGCTCATGGCCGAGAAGCGCCGCGAGCAACGGCTGCACGAGCAGCTGTGGTGGGTGGTCCGGTGGGACTGGGCCGACCTCGACCGGCCGGCTGCTCTGGCGGCGAAGCTCCGTGCGGCCTTCGCCATCGGCCAGCGGCTGCGGGCGAAGCGGAACTGACCGCGGCGGCGTCCACCTTCCTCGCGGGGACCCACTTACCTACCGTTGCAACGCGCGGGAAGTGGCCCTGCGCGCGGGAGGTGGCCGTGCGCGCGGGAGGTGGCCCTGCGCGCGGGGGGGGGCGCCAGCGGGAGAACCGCCGCTCACGGCGAACCCTAGGATGGGGCCCATGAAGGTGGCGGTGTTCGGAGCGAAGGGCCGCATGGGCGCCGAGGTGTGCCGCGCGGTCGAGGAGGCGTCCGACCTCGAGTTGGTCGCGGCGGTCGATGCGGGGGAGGACCGGACGCCCGCAGCGGCGGCCGATGTCGTGGTCGACTTCACAGTGCCCGACGTGGTGCTGGACAACCTCGCCTGGTGCGCCGAGCACGGCGCCCACGCGGTGGTGGGCACAACGGGGTTCACGCCCGAGCGGCTTGAGCACGTGCGGCAGTTGTTCGCCGGTTCGGGGGCCAATGTGATCGTGGCCGCCAACTACTCCATCGGCGCGCTGCTGATGATGCACTGGGCGCGGCAGGCTGCGCGCCACTACGAGTCCGTCGAGGTCATCGAGCTGCACCACCCGAACAAGGTCGACGCGCCATCGGGGACGGCAGCCACCACGGCGCGCGAGATCGCCGCCGCCCGCGCCGAGGCCGGGCTGGGCCCGGTGCCCGACGCCACGACGCAGGACGAGGGCGCCCGTGGGGCGGTCATCGACGGCATCCACGTGCACGGCGTCCGGCTGCGCGGGCTCTTCGCTAACCAGCAGGTGATCTTCGGCAACGAGGGCGAGGGGCTCACGATCACGCACAACAGCTATACGCGGGCGTCGTACATGCCCGGCGTGCTGGCGGCCGTGCGCGCCGTCCCGCGTCTCCCCGGGCTCACCGTGGGCATCGAGAAACTCCTCGGGATCGGCTGACCATGCGCGTGCTCGGTTGGATCCTCGGCGTCCTGCTTCTCCTCGCCGGGGCTGCGGTCGGCGCGGCGTTCCTGTTCGACGGCGAACTGCGCGCGCGGGCCGAGCAGCAGACGGCGGCGAGCCTGGCCACGTCGGTGCCGCTCGAGAACCCTCACGTCAGCATCGGCGGGACGCCCATCGCCTGGCACCTCTTGACGAACCGGTTCCCGAGCGTGCGCGTGACCGCCGACGCGATGCCCCTCGACCTCGAGGTCGGCGAGGTGTCCCTGCACACGGTCGACGCCACGCTCACCGACGTCCGACCCGCCGCGGACGCCCTTCGCGCGGCCACGCTCGTCGGCACGGGGAGGCTCACCTACGAGGAAGTGTCCCGGCTGGCCGGCACCCCCATCACCTACGCAGCCGACCAGCGCATCTCGGCGAGCGGCAGC
>NZ_JARKOT010000194.1 GCF_029977985.1 Propioniciclava sp.
CTGGTGGCCAAGAAGGCGGCCGAGAAGGGCCTGCGCCCGAAGCCGTGGGTGAAGACGACGGTGGCGCCCGGGTCGAAGGTGGTCAGCGACTACTACGCCAAGTCCGGCCTGCAGCAGTACCTGGACGAGCTCGGCTTCAACACCGTCGGTTATGGCTGCACGACGTGCATCGGCAACACCGGCCCGCTGATCCCCGAGGTGAGCAAGGCCGTCAACGACCACGACCTCGCCGTCACGGCCGTCCTGTCGGGGAACCGCAACTTCGAGGGCCGCATCAGCCCCGACGTGAAGATGAACTACCTGGCCTCGCCGCCGCTGGTCATCGTCTACGCGCTCGCCGGCACGATGGACATCGACCTCGCCAGCGAGCCGATCGGCCAGGACGCCGAGGGCAACGACGTCTTCATGACCGACATCTGGCCGACCACCGATGAGATCGAGGCCGTCGTCGGCTCGTCCATCTCCGCGGAGATGTTCACGGCGCGCTACGCCGACGTGTTCGCCGGCGACGACAAGTGGCGCTCGCTGCCCACCCCGGACGGCGACGTGTTCGCCTGGGACGCCGAGTCCACCTACGTGCGCAAGCCCCCGTACTTCGACGGGATGCCCGAGACGCCGGAACCCGTCGCGGACATCGCGGGCGCCCGCGTCCTGCTCAAGCTGGGCGACTCGGTCACCACCGACCACATCAGCCCGGCCGGCAGCATCAAGGCGGACACCCCGGCCGGCCAGTACCTGCTGGCCAACGGCGTCGAGCGCAAGGACTTCAACAGCTACGGCTCACGCCGCGGCAACCACGAGGTCATGATCCGCGGCACCTTCGCCAACATCCGGCTGCGCAACCAGATCGCGCCGGGCACCGAGGGCGGCTACACGCGCGACTTCACCGAGCCGGACGGGCCGGTGACGTTCGTGTACGACGCGTCGCAGAACTACCAGGCGGCCGGCGTCCCGCTCGTCGTGCTGGCGGGCAAGGAGTACGGCTCGGGCAGCTCGCGCGACTGGGCGGCCAAGGGCACGGCCCTGTTGGGCGTCACGGCCGTGATAGCGGAGAGCTACGAGCGTATCCACCGCTCGAACCTCATCGGCATGGGGGTCCTTCCCCTCCAGTACGCCGAGGGTGAGACGGCCGAGAGCCTCGGTCTCGACGGGAGCGAGACGTTCGCGATCAGCGGCGTCACGGAGCTCAACGCGGGCACGACGCCGAAGACCGTCCGGGTCGTGGCGACCAAGGCCGACGGGTCCGAGGTGGCGTTCGAGGCGGTCGTCCGCATCGACACCCCCGGCGAGGCCGACTACTACCGCCACGGCGGCATCATGCAGTACGTGCTCCGGAGCCTGCTGAAGGCCTCGTGAGTGATCAGATCGCGCTGCGCGTCCGGGAGTCCCCGATCGGGGGCTCCCGGCTCGCGTTCTCCTACCTCGCGGTCGTCCTCGGGCTCGTCGTGGCCGGGCTCGTCGCGGCGGTCTGGACGCCGTTCGCCGACTCCGTCTGCGGCAGGGGGGACGACCTGTCCTGCGGGCTCGGCTGGATCTATGCGGGCGTCCTCCTCGGCGTCCTGGCCGGCACCGCACTGACAGCCTTCGTGTTCCGCCTCGGCTGGGAGTGGTGGCTGGCCCTCGTGGCGCTCGTTCTCCTTCTCGCCCTGGCCAGCACGGCGCCGATCTGGCTGCTGGCCGTGTTCGGCGTCCTCGTCCCGGCCCTCGCCGGTGCGGCCACGTGGTCGGGACCTGACCGGCCGCGGTGGCGCCCGTGGGCCATCGCCGCCGCCGCGTCGGTTGCGCTGGCCGTGCTCCTGGTGCAGGTCCTCGCCTGAGCCTCTTGACCGCCAGCTCGGCGCCACCTACTATCGAACACATGTTCGCAAAGAGGAGGGTCGAATGAGCGCAGCCACCTGGACGCCGGCGCGTCCACACGGGTTCACCAGGCACGTCGGAGAGGACAGGCCGGTGGGTCGCGTCCGGTTCCCTCAGCAGACGGCGCTGTACACCCCGCCCGGGTGGCCGGCGGCCGTCCGCCCTCCCCACGCGCCTGACTGGGAGGCGACCGCCACGGCGTGGCTGCTCGACTGCTCGCCGCCGGAGTACCGCGGCTACCCGGTCCTACGCCGCCACGCGGTCGTCCTGGCCCGCTTCGCGGCCGAACACGTCGAGAGCCAGCTCGTGAGCTGCCGTGAGGGCCTCGCCGGGGTCCGCGCGAGCCTGGGGGAGTACGTCTCGCCCGAGGTGGTGGACGCCGCGTCGCTCGCCTGGCAGGAGCAGGAAGCGTCCCTGAAGCGGCGCCGGCGCGAGATCGCCCTCGTGGAGGAAGCGCTGCGCGGCAAGGTCTTCATCCGGAGGCTGTGAACTACACTCGCCCCATGTCGCTACTGGACGCGATCCGTGGCCCGCGCGATCTCCGCGAACTGAGCGGGGCGGAGCTGGCCACACTCGCGGGGGAGGTCCGGTCGTTCCTGATCCGCAACGTCAGCCGTACCGGCGGCCACCTCGGCCCGAACCTCGGCGTGGTCGAGTTGACCATCGCGCTGCACCGCGTGTTCGACTCCCCGCACGACCCGATCATCTTCGACACGGGGCACATCAGCTACGTGCACAAGATCCTCACGGGGCGCCAGGGCGCCTTCCCGACGCTGCGCCAGGCCGACGGACTCTCGGGCTACCCGTGCCGGGCCGAGTCGGGCCACGACTGGGTCGAGAACAGCCACGCCACCACCTCGCTCTCGTGGGCCGAAGGGCTCGCCCATGCCTTCCAGTTGCGCGGCGAGGATCGGACGGTGGTGGCCGTCATCGGCGACGGCGCCCTCACCGGGGGCATGGCGTGGGAGGCCATGAATAACATCGCCGTGCAGGCGGGCCTCAAGCTCGTGATCGTGGTCAACGACAACGGCCGCAGCTACACCCCCACCGTCGGCGGCATCGCCACCCACCTGTCCAGCCTGCGCACCGACCGCCGCTACGAGGAGACGCTCAAGGTCATCAAACAGCGCGTCCGCTCGGCACCTGTCGTGGGCGGCCCCCTCTACGACCTCATGCACGGCTTCAAGACCGGCGTGAAGGACATCCTCGCTCCCCAGGGACTCTTCTCCGATCTCGGACTGAAGTACGTGGGTCCCATCGACGGCCACGACATCTGGATGCTCGAACGCGCCTTCGAGTCGGCCCGCAACTACGGCGGGCCCGTGATCATCCACGCCATGACCATCAAGGGCAAGGGCTTCCGCGCCGCTGAGGAGGACGAGGCCGACCGCTTCCACGCCGTCGGGACCATCGACGAGGAGACCGGCGAGCCCCTCACCGCCAACCCCAAGCGCACCTGGACCGACGCGTTCCGCGACGAGATCGTCGCCATCGCCCGCGACAACCCCTCCGTCGTCGGCATCACCGCCGCCATGCTGCACCCCACCGGATTGGACGCCTTCGCCCGCGCCTACCCCGACCGCGTCTTCGACGTGGGCATCGCCGAGCAGCACGCCGTCACCTCCGCCGCCGGCCTCTCGTTGGGCGGCCTGCACCCCGTGGTCGCCCTCTACTCGACGTTCCTCAACCGGGCGTTCGATCAGCTGCTCATGGATGTCGCCCTCCATCGCCAGGGCGTCACCTTCGTCCTCGACCGCGCCGGCATCACCGGACCCGACGGGGCCAGCCACCACGGTGTGTGGGACACCTCGCTCCTCACGATCGTGCCCGGTGTCCACCTGGCGGCCCCGCGTGACGAGCCGCG
Source organism: Propioniciclava sp. (assembly GCF_029977985.1). GTDB lineage: Bacteria > Actinomycetota > Actinomycetes > Propionibacteriales > Propionibacteriaceae > Propioniciclava. The sequence goes on from NZ_JARKOT010000194.1 coordinate 3,722, forward strand.
GCTCGTCGAAGCGCTCCGTGCTGCCGTGGCGATCGAGGACGCCCCCAGCGTCATCCGGTACTCCAAAGAGGCCCTCCCGCCCGTCCTGGAGGCCGTCGAGCGCCGTGGTGCTGTCGACATCCTCACCCGGACGGCCGACCCGCAGGTTCTCGTCGTCGCTCACGGCGCCTTCGCCGCACTGGGCGTCGAGGTGGGCCGCCGCATGGGCGCCCAGGGCATCCCCGCCACCGTCGTCGACCCCGTCTGGGCGTTGCCGGTCAGCCGCGACCTCGTTGACCTGTGCCGCGACCACCGCTTGGTCCTCACCCTCGAGGACGCCGGCGTCAGCGGTGGTCTCGGGGCGCGCCTCGCCCAGGAGGTCGCGGATGCGGGCGTCTGGACGCCGGTGCGCAACCTCGGCGTCCCGCAGGCCTTCCACGCCCAGGGCACGCGCGCCGAGGTCCTGGAGCGGATCGGGCTCACGGCCCAAGCGCTGGCCCGCACGGCGGTCGAACTGGCGGTGAGCTGCGACGGGACTGTGCGCGGCGAGGTCGAGGGGGTCAGTCCGACAGCAGCGGAGTGACCACGGGCACCACCAGTTCCCGCTGCCACGGTCTGACATCGGCCGCCGCGAGCGCCGCGTCGACCGACTCCTCTGTCAGTGGTTCGGGCGGCTGCCAGGCCAGTCGGCGCAGGGCATCGGGGCTCAGCAGGTTTTCCGGCGGCACGGTGTGCTCCTCGGCCAGCGCGTTCACGGCCGGCCGCACGCGTTCCCACCGCGCGGCGGCCTCCGGACGGTTCCGCGCCCAGCCCTTCGGGTGCGGGATGTCCTCGGACGCCGCCCGTCGCGCGGGGTAGTCGCTCGCCGACATGGCCGAGACGCGCTGCAGGGCGGCGATCCAACTCGACTCGAACCGGGCGGCCTGCCGCCAGTTGAAGCCGTCGATGCGGCGGAGAGCGGGCCGATCGATGTCGGCGGTCTTCGCGGCGTCCACCGCGGCGCCCAGCCCTGCGATGGCCCGGTCGTTCAAGATCCGCCCCGGCGCCTTGTCGAGTCGCTGGGCGATCTCGTCGCGGGTCCGCCACACCTCGCGCACGACGGCCAGTCCCCGCGACGTCCGGACGCCGTGCAGGCCCGAGACGCGCCGCCAAGGCTCGGCGCGGGGCACGGGCTGATCGGCGGCGTGCTCGACCAGGTGTGCGAACTCCTGTTTGGCCCACTCGGTCTTGCCGGCGGCGTCCACCTCGCCTGCGATCCAGTCGCGGAGGTCGGCGAGCAGCTCCACGTCGAGGGCGGCGTAGGAGAGCCAGGCTTCCGGCAGCGGGCGGCGGGACCAATCGGCCGCGGAATGCTCCTTGGCGAGTGACTTGCCGAGTCCCTGCTCGACCAGCGCCCCGAGGGACACCCGTGGCAAGCCCAGCAGCCGACCGGCCAGTTCGGTGTCGAAGAGGCGATGGGGGAGGAGTTGCACCTCGGCGAGGCACGGCAGGTCCTGGCTGGCGGCGTGCAGGATCCACTCGACGTCGCCCAGACGGGCGGCTGCCGCGGAGAAGTCGGCGCGGTCGGCATCCCCCTCGAACGCGACCGGGTCGATCAGCACGGTCCCTGCCCCCGCGCGGCGGAGCTGGATCAGATAGGCCTTCGGCCAGTAGCGGAACCCGTGGGCGCGCTCAGTGTCGACACCGAGCGGCCCCGAGCCGGCTGCGAGAGCGTCGATGGCGGCGGTGAGCGCGGCGGGCGTCCTGACGACCTCGGGGATGCCGTCCGCGGGCCGGGTGACCGGGACGGGGGGTTCAGCGGCAAGCGTCATCGGCGGCGGCGGCGGCCAGGACGGTGCGGATCGAGCGCGACGACGCCGTCGGGCAACAGTGGCAGCCCGGCGACCATGCACAGCAGGTCCTGCCAGGCGAGCACGTGGGGGACGATCCCGGCACCGGTGGCGAGCAGCGGCGTCCAGGAGGCGCGGATCTCGACCTCGGCCTTGTCGGGGTCGCCCTCCATCGAGCCGAAAGACTTCGACGAGACGGCCGTCACGGTGCCGCTGGGGGCCGTGTAGGCGGCATCCCGCGCCTGGAGGGCGTCGGTGAGCCACGACCAGCCCACCTCGCCGAGCAGGGGATCGATGGCCATCTCGGGGTCGACGACCGAGCGGGCGAACGTGACGCAGCGGAACGTGCCGTCCCATGCCGGGTTGCCGTCGGGGTCGTGCAGCAGCACGAGCCGCCCGTTGCCGAGCTCGTCGTCGCCCACCTCGACGTCGGCGGCGATGGCCACCGCGTAGGGGGCGATGCGCTGGGGGGCAGGGATCTCCTCCACCGCCAGCTCGGGGCGCCACGGCAGGCTGAGGAGCGCGTTCACGGCCTCGTCGAAGAGCCCGGATTCCGGTCTGCCCATGCCCACGACGTTCAGGCTAGGTGTCAACTCCCCGGCTGATGGACCAGACACACCGAGTTGATGCAGTACCGCAGGTCGGTGGGGGTCTCGTACCCCTCGCCCTCGAAGACGTGCCCGAGGTGGCTGTCGCACGCTGCGCAGCGCACCTCGACGCGCGGACGCCCGGGCAGCGACTCGTCGGTGAGGTACCGGACGCGGTCTTCGGCGGCCGGGGCGAAGAAGCTCGGCCACCCGCAGTGGGAGGCGAACTTCGTCTCGCTGGTGAACAGTTCGGTTCCGCAGGCGCGGCACGCATAGGTGCCGGGCTCGAAGGTACGGTCGTATTCCCCCGTGTACGGGCGCTCGGTGGCCCCTTCGCGCAGCACGGCGAACTCGAACGGCGTGAGCACCTCGCGCCACTGCTGCGGGGTCTTCATGACGCGCGGCTCCTCGCCCATGAGCGTCCTCTCCTTCTGCGATGTGGAGCCATGCTAGTCGGCCCGGCTTTCGTGATACCCAGCTGGGGTATGGTGGGGCCATGGACCTCCGTCGAATCTCCCTTGTCCTCGCCGCGTCCGCCGTGCTGCTGGCCAGCTGCACCGCGGCCCCTGCCCCGACCACCCCGGACGCCGCGGCTCCCGACAGCACCACCGCCACAACCGGCGACGTCCTCGCGGACGCGGGGGTGGCGGGCCTGTCCGCGACCGAGGCGATCGAGCACCTCGACGCCTCGACCGACGCGCGGCCGCTGCCGTTCCGGGCCTCGGTGACCGGCACGGAGCTCGTGCTCCAGGCCGCCGACGCCGAACCCGTCACCATGGCCGTGTCCGAGGACCGGTTCTACCTGTCCGTCGCCCCGTACCGGACGCGGACCCACGAGTGCTTCAACCACTCGCTGGCCACCTGTCAGGGCGAGCTCGTGGGCGAGCAGGTGCACGTCACGATCTCCGGCGACGACGGCACGGTCCTGGTCGACACCGATGCCACGACGTACACCAACGGCTTCGTCGGCTTCTGGCTGCCCCGCGGCATCGGGGCGACGGTCACGGTGACGGCGGGCAGCGACACCGGCACGGTGGACATCCGCACCGACGACGACAGCCCCACCTGCCTCACGACCCTGCAGCTCGGCTGAGGCCGCCCTTGGCTTGAGGGCTCGGGTGGGCCAGACTCGGCCCATGACCGCTGACGTGCTGCCCGACCCGCTCTCCACGCTGCTGCGCGCCCCCGCAGGTGCGGTGAACCTCGCCGCCCTGGACACCCGTGCGACGCCCGGCTACCCCGGGGAAGGCAAGGCGGACGCCGACGCCCACCGCGAGGCGCTGGCGCCCCAACTCGCCGACCTGCAGGAACTGCTCTTCGCCGACGGCCGGGCCAACCCCGAGGGCGCCAAGCGCGTGCTGATGATCCTCCAGGGGATGGACACTTCCGGCAAGGGCGGCATCATGCGGCACGCGATCGGCCTCGTCGACCCCCAAGGCGTCCACATCAAGGCATTCAAGGCGCCGACGGCCGAGGAGCGCCGCCACCACTACCTGTGGCGCATCGAGAAGGCGCTGCCCGAGCCCGGAATGATCGGCATCTTCGACCGCTCGCAGTACGAGGACGTGCTCGTCGTGCGGGTGGAGTCGCTCGTGCCCAAGGCCGAGTGGGAGAAGCGCTACGACGAGATCAACGCCTTCGAGCTGAAGCTCGTCGAGCAGGGCTACACGCTGATCAAGTGCTATCTGCACATGAGCAAGGAGGAGCAGGCAGCCCGGTTGCAGGCACGCCTCGACGACCCCCACAAGCACTGGAAGTTCACCCCGGGCGACATCGACGCGCGCGCCAAGTGGGACGCCTACATGGAGGCGTACACGGCGGTGCTCGAGAGGACCAACACCGACTATGCGCCCTGGTACGTGCTGCCGGCTGACCGGAAGTGGTACCGCAACTGGGCGGCGGCCGCACTGTTGCGCGAGAAGCTGGCCGGCCTGAACCTCACCTGGCCGGTGGCCGACTTCGACGTGGACGAGCAGAAGGCCCGCCTGGCCGCAGAGGGCTGATGCTCAGGCCGACGCCGCCAGGTCGCCACTCTCCAGCGTGACGCCCTGGTGGATGGGGGCGTCCAAGAGGTCCATGGCGGCGAACGCGTAGCGGCCGAGGATGAGCTCGGTGAGTTCGCGGGTGGCGCCGAGGGGCTCGGAGACGGCGACGCAGCCTGCGCGGTGCGCGAGGTCGGCCTGCGAAGCGTAGGCCTCGTCGGGCGCCCAGAAGAGAGCGCCGACGGCGATGTGCCGGCGACCCTGCGATCGAAGGCCCTGGATGGCGTGCGCAACGGACGGCCCGGTGCCGTCGGCGACGGCGACCAGACAGGGCAGCCGGTGGTGTGTGGACCACTGACGCGCGCGGCGGGCCAGCAACGCGGCACCGCGGACGTCGCCGGTGGTCGGCGCGCTGAGCACCAGGCCGTCGAGCTCGAGGATGCGGGCAGCGGCCAGCGCGCTGCGCAGCCGGGCGTCGAGCACAGAGAGCAGGGTCGCCTCCGGGCCGATGGGGCGGGCGACGGCCAGGGCGACGGAGCGCTGTGTCATGCGGACCTCGTCCGCGACCGCGGTCACGGCGTCGATGGGCTCGATCGCGTTGGCCAGGTCGAGCGGGACGAGGACGACCTCATCAGCACCGCGGGCGGCGGCGCGCTCGACGGCGGTCGCGACCGTGGGGACGGCTCCACCGAGGAACGCGATCTCGCAGGGGATCTCCGGCCGTATCTGCGCGAGTTCGCTCCGCAGCGCAGCGGCGACTTCGGCCACCCGTGGCTCCTGGCTCGCAGGCGCCACGAGAACCAGTGAGGGTGCTGTCATGGCGTGCCCCTTCCGTTGTCCTGTGACGGTCGGCGCCCTTGCCGTTGACATAGTCATCCTGACTGAAAAGTTGAGCCGGTGCCAAGCAGTCTGGTCCACATCGTGGAAACGACGTCCACAATGTGAGCCGCGACTCAGTGACTAGGGGCAACGGTGCGGCAACTTCCGCATCAATCTGCCCCTGCGTGGGGGACTTGGCGTGTCGCGGGAAGCAAAGCGCCCCCGGCGAAGGACGCCGAGGGCGGTGGTGGGCGATACCAGACTTGAACTGATGACCTCTTCGGTGTGAACGAAGCGCGCTACCAACTGCGCCAATCGCCCGCGGCTGCCCACACTATCGGATCCCCAGCGGCTTCGCACAATCCGACCGCCGCGCGTTGGGAAGGGGCGTGGGGGTCCGCCGAGCCGGCCGCGCGGTGCCGGCGGCCGGGCTCGGCGCCGTTTTGGCGTTTGGGCCTCGTCCTCGCTAAGGTGTTCCACGCCCCAAAACGCAGGGGCAATGCGGACGTGGCTCAGCTGGTAGAGCATCACCTTGCCAAGGTGAGGGTCGCGGGTTCGAATCCCGTCGTCCGCTCGGAGAGGGTCTCGTACCTGCCATGGCGAGGCCGGTTCTTCACCGGTGGAGTGGCCGAGAGGCGAGGCAACGGACTGCAAATCCGTGTACACGGGTTCAAATCCCGTCTCCACCTCGGGCGGTTGGCGCAGTTGGTAGCGCGCTTCCCTGACACGGAAGAGGTCATCAGTTCAAGTCTGGTACCGCCCACCAGCCGAAAGG
>NZ_JARKOT010000293.1 GCF_029977985.1 Propioniciclava sp.
CGCTCGTCGCCCCACTTCTCGACGATCTCCCCGAGCTCGGTGCCGATGATCTCGCGCTGCCTGTCGGGTTTGGCCAAGATGTCCTTGAGGTCGGCGATCTGGCGCTCGCGCTCGGCCAGGCGCTCCATGATCTGCTGGATCTCCATGGACGCCAGCCGCCGCAGCTGCTGGTCGAGGATCCACCGCGCCTGCTCCTCGTCGACACCGAGCAGGTCCTGCAGGCCCCGGTTGGCCTCATCGGCCGTCCGGCTCGCGCGGATGAGCGCGATGACCTCGTCGAGCCGGTCGAGCGCCTTCACGAGGCCGCGGTCGAGGTGGGCGCGCGCCTCGGCGTCCGCCAGCCGGTAGGCCGTCCGGCGCTGGATGACCTGAACCTGGTGGCGGATCCAGTAGCCGAGGAACTGGTCGAGCCGCAGGGTCCGCGGCACGGCGTCCACGAGGGCGAGCATGTTGCAGCCGAACGTGTCCTGCAGCGGGGTGTGCTTGTAGAGGTTGTTCATGACGACGCGCGGCTGGGCGTCCCGTTTGAGCACGATGACGAGCCGCTGGCCGGTGCGCGCCGACGTGTCGTCGCGGATGTCGGCGATGCCCGACAGCCGCCCGGAGTTGACCAGCTCGGCGATCTTGAGCGCCAGGTTGTCGGGGTTGCACATGTACGGCAGCTGCGTCACGACGAGCGAGGTGCGCCCGCGGGCGTCCTCCTCCACGTCGATGACCGCCCGCATCGTCACCAGCCCGCGGCCGGTGCGGTAGGCGTCCTCGATGCCCTTGCGGCCCACGATGAGCGCGCCGTTGGGGAAGTCAGGCCCGTGCACGCGCGCGATGCACGCCTCGAGGATCTCCTCCTTGGACGCCTCGGGGTGCGCCAGCATCCACTGCACCGCGTCGTTGACCTCGCGCAGGTTGTGCGGCGGAATGTTGGTGGCCATGCCGACCGCGATGCCCGTCGAGCCGTTGACGAGCAGGTTCGGGAACCGCGCCGGCAGCACGACCGGCTCGGTGTCCTTGTTGTCGTAGTTCGGCTGGAAGTCGACCGTGTCCTGGTCGATGTCGCGCACCATCTCCATGGCGAGCGGGTTCATCTTGCACTCGGTGTACCGCATGGCGGCGGCGCCGTCGTTGCCCGGGGAGCCGAAGTTGCCCTGCCCGTCGACGAGCTTGTGGCGCATCACCCACGGCTGCGCGAGCCGCACGAGGGTGTCGTAGATCGCCGAATCGCCGTGGGGGTGGTATTTGCCCATCACGTCGCCCACCACGCGCGAACACTTGTTCCAGCCCCGGTCGGGCCGGTAGCCGCCGTCGTACATCGTGTAGAGCACGCGCCGGTGCACCGGCTTGAGCCCGTCGCGCACGTCGGGCAGCGCGCGACCCACGATCACGCTCATCGCGTAGTCGAGGTAGCTCTTCTGGATCTCCTCGTTCAGGTCGACTTCCTCGACCTTGCCCGTCAGGGTCACCGTGCCCTGCTCGGACGCCGCCGCCTCCGTCGCCGCCTCGGCCACCTCGCCCGCGGTGGGCGCACCGGCGGCGTCCGGGCCGTCGATCGGGGGCTCGTTGGGAGTGTCGCTCATGGGTCGGTTCTCTCCTGGTCAGATGTCGAGGAAGCGGACGTCGCGCGCGTTGCGCTGGATGAAGCTGCGGCGCTGCTCCACGTCCTCGCCCATGAGGATTCCGAACATGTCGGACGCCGCCGCCGCGTCCTCGAGCGTCACCTGGGCGAGGGTGCGCTGGTCGGGATCCATGGTCGTGTTCCACAGGTCCTCGGCGTCCATCTCGCCGAGGCCCTTGTAGCGCTGGATCGGGTTCACCTGCGGCAGCTTCTTCCCGGCCGCGAGACCGGCGTCCCGCAGGGCGTCCCGCTCTTCGTCGGAGTAGGCGAGCTCGTGCGGGGCGTTCGTCCAGCGCAGGCGGAACAGCGGCGGCTGCGCGAGGTAGACGTGGCCCGCGGAGATGAGCGGCCGCAGGAACCGGAACAGCAGCGTGAGCAGCAGGGTCCGGATGTGGGCACCGTCGACGTCGGCGTCCGCCATGAGGACGATCTTGTGGTAGCGCAACCGGTCGAGATCGAAATCGTCGCTGAACCCGGTGCCGAGGGCGTTGAAGATCGCCTCGACCTCCTTGTTGGCGAGGATCTTGTCCAGGCGGGCCTTCTCGACGTTCAGGATCTTGCCGCGGATGGGCAGGATCGCCTGGGTGCGCGGGTCCCGGCCGCCCTTGGCGGAGCCGCCGGCCGAATCGCCCTCGACGATGAACACCTCACAGTCCGCCGGGTTGCGCGAGCTGCAGTCGGACAGCTTGCCG
>NZ_JARKOT010000295.1 GCF_029977985.1 Propioniciclava sp.
TTCTCCCGCCGCGACGGCGAGATCCAGTTCGTCGTCGGCCACAAGCCCGGCGACATGCTCACCGTGGGGGAGTCGACCTCCGCCGCCACCGCGATCGCCAAGGAACTGCTGAACCTGGCCGACCTGAAGATCCTCCACGGCCAGGACCCCAGCGTCGCCCGCGAACTCGCCGACCTCCTCGAACTCGGCCCCATCGCCGAACACCTGATGGCCGACTGGGCCACCCAACGCAAAGGCCGCGCCCTGTGGTGCGTCGGCACGCAGATCTACAAGGTGCAGACCGTTCTGCACCCCGCCGCCGCCGCGTTCACCTACACCAACCAGGCCATCGACGGGGCTCGCTAGAAGTTCGCCGGAAGAATGACCGAAACGAGCTCACGATGACGGTTCTTGTATGGATCCTCGCACTCTCCCTCGGCGCCCTGCTCACCCTCCCGTTGGCGTTGGTGTTGTTCGTCACGACGTTCGCCACCCCGGCCGTCGCAGCGAACACCTGCACACCGCCGGCGTCCGCGGTCGGTTTGCCGCAGCCCGGCAGCCCGCGTCAGGCGAGCCTGCACAACCCGCCGACCGAGATCCCGGCCGCGGTGCAGGCGCTCTACGAAGCGGCCGCGACCCGCTACGGGCTGCCCTGGACACTGCTCGCCGGGGTCGGCATGGAAGAGACCAGCCACGGCCGCAACAACGCCACCTCCAGCGCCGGCGCCCGCGGCCTGATGCAGTTCATGCCGGCGACGTTCGCCGCCTACGGGGTCGACGGCAACGGTGACGGGCGGGCGGTCATCACCGACCACGCCGACAGCGTCCACTCCGCCGCCAACTACCTGGTCGCCTCGGGTGCGCTGTCGGGTCCCGACGGCGTCCGGAAGGCCCTGTTCGCCTACAACCACGCGCTCTGGTACGTCAACGACGTTCTCTACTACGCCGCCGCCTACAGCGGAGGGGACGTCGCAGAGAACCCGTGCGTCACCGACGACACGGACACCACCGGCACGCCCTTGATCGGCACCGGCCCGGCGACGGACGCCGTCAACGCCGCCCTCCGCTGGATCGGCACCCGCTACAGCTGGGGCGGCGGCACCCCGAGCGGACCCTCAACTGGCATCTGCTGCTCACCCGGCGGCCAAGATGGACGCGTCGTCACCGGGT
>NZ_JARKOT010000028.1 GCF_029977985.1 Propioniciclava sp.
TCGAATGTGGCATCAACAAGCTCAAACACCAACGAGCCTTCGCCACCCGCTACGACAAACTCGCTGTCCGCTACACCGCCACCCTCCACATCGGAGTAATCAACGACTGGCTCAAACGACTTACGTAACACGACCTAGACGAGCTCGCCGCCCAGCTCACCGACGAGCAGGCCGAAGCGTTCTACGCCACCGCCGAAGGCACCCGCCAGTTCGCCACCGACCTCCAAGCCGCACGCGAGCAAGAGTCAGAAGCTCCGCGCCTGCGCGCACTCTGACTCACGATCCTCGGCTGTGGCCGGCTGGCGGGCGGGGTGCACCTGGCGGGCATGAAGACCTCCTCCTCATCGTTTCCGCGTGGCCGCCTGATCGCCCTCATCGCCGCCGGCCTCGCGCTGCTGATCCTGGCCGGGGTCGGCATCTATGGCCTCATCCTCGGCCCCCGCACGACCAGCACCCCGGCACCCGAACCCGCGCCGTCGACCTCTCACACACCGACGACGCCCGGACCGTCCTCGTCACGGCTGCCGGTCGTGCCCCGGTCGGTCGACCCGGAGACGTTCGCCCGCAACGTCGCCGAGGCAATCTTCGCCTGGGACACCACCAGTGCCCTGATGCCGGTGGACTACACGGCCGCGATCCTCGACATCGGCGACCCGTCCGGCACCGAACAAGCCGGCCTCGCCTCCGACCTGGCGACCTATCTGCCGACGCGGGATGCGTGGATCGAGCTGCGCAAGCACGAGACCCGCCAACACCTCACCATCGACCAGGCCGTCATCCCCGAGGCGTGGGCCGATGCCGTGGCGCAGGCACAACCCGGGCAGATCGCACCTGGCACGGCCGCGTACACGATTGAGGGCACCCGGCACCGCGACGGCCTGTGGAACGGCGAGGCCGTGACGAGCGAGCACGCGGTGTCGTTCACCGTGTTCATCGTCTGCACGCCGGCCTATCCGACCTGTCACCTGTTGCGGCTGTCCCAGCTCGACAACCCGCTGCGATGAGGACGGGCGTCTCGTGTTCAAAAAGTTCGCTGTCCTCGCGCTCGCCGCGCTGTTCTTCGGCCCGGCGATGCTGCTGGTGGCGATCGGGGTGCTGATGAACCCCGCCGCCATCGCCGCCTGCACCACCACAGGGGCGCTCTCGGTCGGCAACGTCCCCGACAGCCTCCAAGTGACCACCGCGGACGGCTACACCTTCACCCTCAACAAGCGACAGCTCACCCACGCCGCAACGATCATCACGGTCGGCGGCCGGATAGACGGGGTAGGCCGGCCAGGGGTGAAGGTCGCGCTCATGGCGGCGCTCACCGAGTCCACGCTGCGGATGCTCAGCAACACCGGCACCTACCCGGAGTCCGCGAACTACCCCAACGACGGCAACGGCGGCGACCACGACAGCCTCGGGTTGTTCCAGATGCGCCCGCAATCGGGGTGGGGCACCGTCGCCGAGTTGATGGACCCGAACTACCAAGCGGGGGCGTTCTTCGGCGGCCCGGATGGCCCGAACTATCCGAGCCCGCGCGGCCTCTTGGACATTCCGGGCTGGGAACGGATGGACCCCGGCGAGGCCGCCCAGTCGGTCGAGGTCAGTGCGTTTCCCGCCAGGTACCGCAACTACGCGCCCGTCGCTGACGCGATCCTCGACGCCCTCACCCGCACCGGCGGGCGCGGCGGCCCCGTCGCAGGGGTGGCGGAGTCGTCGCGGGTGGTGTTCCCGCTCCCGGAAGGAACCTGGGTCAAGACCGACGACTTCGGTCCGCGTATCCACCCGATCACCGGCCGAGAATCGTTCCACACCGGCCTCGACCTCGGTGCCGCGGACGGCACCCCGATCCTCGCTGCGGCGGACGGCACCGTGACCGTCGCCGAGTTCAGCGGCGGGTACGGCGGCCTGATCGTCATCGAGCACACCATCGACGGCCAAACCGTCGCCACCGCCTACGCGCATATGTGGCAGACGGGCATCCTCGTCCACGTCGGTGACCGGGTGAGCGCCGGG
>NZ_JARKOT010000296.1 GCF_029977985.1 Propioniciclava sp.
GGCGCCGACGTGCCCTTCTCGCTGCACGGCATGACGGCGCTCGGCACCGGACGCGGCGACGAACTGGTCCCGGTGTTGAGCCGCGGCAGTTACCACTGGGTGCTCGCCCTGCCGGAGATCGAACTGTCGACACCGGCCGTCTTCCGCCGCTTCGACGCCCTGTTCCCGGACGCCCCCGCCGTGCCCCCGGCCGTCCCCGAGGAACTCCTCGAAGGTCTGGCCTGCGGCGACGTCCGGATGGTGGCGGCCCACCTCGTGAACGATCTGCAGGCCCCCGCGCTGGCGCTGGCGCCGCAGTTGGCCGACCTCCTCCACGCCGGCCGCGACCTGGGTGCGCTGGCCGGCATCGTCTCGGGGTCCGGGCCGACGTGCGCGTTCCTCTCCGCGAACGAGGACGCCGCCGTGCGGCTGTCGGTGGCCCTCAGCGGGCTCGGGTTGTGCAGAAGCGTGCGGAGGGCGTCCGGCCCGGCGCCCGGCGCCCGGCTGCACGCAGGCTGACGGGTCGGCGCCCGGCCCAAGACCGAAAAGTAACGCCCCCGTAATGCGCCCATCCCTAAAGTGACCCCATGGCGCTGTTCGACACCTACCCGCAGGGGCGCGCATGGGACGAGATGATCGACCGCGACGGCGGCCCGCGCTCTCCCTACGCGGTCATGTACGAGACGTTGAGCCGGCTCGGCCCGGAGCATCTGGCCCAACGCGCGGAGCAGTTGGCGCGCAGCTATGTGGACCAGGGGGTCACGTTCGACTACGCGGGTGAGGAACGCGCGTTCCCGCTCGACCTGGTGCCGCGGATCATCCCGGCGGAGGAGTGGGACGTGATCGACCGCGGCGTCCAGCAGCGCGTGCGCGCCCTGGAGGCCTTCCTCGACGACGTCTACATGCGGGAGTCGGCCCTGCCGCGGGTGGTGAGCGACGGCGTCCTGCCTTATGAGGTCATCGTGTCGAGCCACCATTTCCACCGGGCGGTGGCGGGCATCCGGCCGCACAACGGCGTCCGGGTGCACGTGTCGGGCATCGACCTGATCCGGGACGAGGAGGGAACCTTCCGCGTCCTGGAGGACAACGTGCGCGTGCCGTCGGGCGTCAGCTACGTCATCAGCAACCGGCGCGCGTTGACGAACACGTTCCCGGAGGCGTTCAGCCAGCTTCGGATCCGCCAGGTGCACGACTACCCGCGGATGCTGCTGCGGGCCCTGCGGGCGTCGGCGCCGGACGGCAACCCGAACCCGACGGTCGTCGTGATGACCCCGGGTGTGTACAACTCGGCCTACTTCGAGCACTCGCTGCTGGCGCGCATGATGGGCGTCGAGCTCGTCGAGGGCCGCGACCTCATCTGCACGGGCGGCACCGTCCGCATGCGGACGACGCGCGGCGACCAGCAGGTGGACGTCATCTACCGCCGCGTCGACGACGACTTCCTCGACCCGGTGCACTTCCGGCCCGACTCGCTGCTCGGCTGCCCCGGCCTCATCAATGCAGTGCGCGCCGGCCGCGTCACGATCGCGAACGCGGTGGGCAACGGGGTGGCCGACGACAAGCTGGTCTACAGCTACGTGCCGGACTTCATCCGGTTCTACCTCGATGAGGACCCGATCCTGCCCAACGTGGACACCTTCCGGTGCACCGAGCCGGCGCACCTCAGCCATGTGCTGGCGAACGTGGAGAAGATGGTCGTGAAGCCGGTCGATGGGTCGGGCGGCAAGGGGCTCGTCATCGGCGAGTACGCCGACCGGGCCACGCTCGACGAGCTGTGCGCCCGTCTCCGGCACGACCCGCGCGGCTGGATCGCGCAGCCGATCGTGCAGCTCTCGACCGTGCCCACGCTCATCGACGACGACCTGCGCCCGCGCCACGTCGACCTGCGGCCGTTCGCGGTGAATGACGGCGAGACGGTCACCGTCCTGCCGGGCGGGCTGACGCGCGTGGCCCTGCCCGAGGGCCAGCTTGTGGTGAACAGCTCCCAGGGTGGCGGGTCGAAGGACACGTGGGTGCTGGAGGGCCCGATGCCGGGCGACGCCGCCGCCGAAGAGGGTGCGGTGGGCACGAAGGAGGTCATCTTGATGACGCCGCCGGAGGTCTACACCGAGGGCCCGGTCCGCTCCGTGAAGGAGCAGACGAAGCAGCAGCAGCAGGCCGGCGCCCACGGCGTCCCGACGGAAGGGGTGGCGTCGTGCTGAGCCGCATCGCCGAGTCGCTGTTCTGGATCGGCCGCTACATCGAGCGCGTCGACGGCACCGCGCGGCTGGTCGACGTCGTCCGGCTGGAGCAGCTGGAGGGCACCTACGGCAGCGCCGACCAGTCCGTCGGGCACGTGCTCAGCGTGCTCGGCGGGGAACCGCCGGCCGAACACGTGAGCTACGTGCGCCTGCGCGAACGGCTCGTCTTCGACGCCGAGAACCTGAGTTCCATCACCGGATCGTGTAACGCGGCGCGCGACAACGCCCCCCGCGCCCGCGAGACCGAGTCGACCGATCTGGGGGAGGC
>NZ_JARKOT010000004.1 GCF_029977985.1 Propioniciclava sp.
TGGGCGCGTTATAGTGCTGGGGCTGTCGGGGGAACCCGATCGACACCTGCGCGGGTGGCGGAATTGGTAGACGCGCTAGCTTGAGGTGCTAGTGCCCGATTAAGGGCGTGGAGGTTCAAGTCCTCTCTCGCGCACGATGGCCAAGTCCTTTGGGACTTGGCCATTTGCATCTTCACAAGGGGTTTTACCTCACTGCCGCAAGTGCACGAGTTGGCAGACCATGGGCTTGGATACGCCCTCATTCCCCACATACTTCCCACGAAATGATGAGCGCACTCCATTTTGCGCTAGCCAGTTAGCGTTTCAGCTAGCACCTGCGCGGTGCGTCGCAGCGTCTCCGCAGGGATGTCCCCCCGAATGCTGCGAAGCCTGACGGGTTCGGACCGCTGCCCCGCGCGATTCAGCACACCGGCATCACGGTCCCGGATCTGGAGGTGGCCACTCACTTCTTCACCGAAGGATTGGGCGCCGAGGTCGCCTATGACGGGTTGAGCGACGCCGACGAGCCCCGGAGCGGTGATCAGGTCGAACGACAGCTCGGACTTCCCCGGGGTGCCGCGATCCACAAACAGCGGTTCTTCGTCATTGGAGGGGGACCAGGACTGGAGGTCTTTGAGATCTCCGGTGAGCAGCGCCCCGCGTCCGGCCTGGCCGACTTCGGCCTGAACCACATCAGCTTCTACTGCGACGACCTGGACGGCGCGATCAGGCGTCTGGTCGCGGCCGGGGGCACCAAGCTCGACGAGGTGCACGACAACTCTCGCCACGAGGATTCCCCCGGCAATGACTCGATCTACGTCAAGGCACCCTGGGGCATGCTCGTCGAGCTGCAGACGATCCCGAACGGTCACTACGACACCGTCGCGGAAGTGTGGATGCCGGAGAGACGCTGAGCTGCCGACGCGGTCCGGAAGCGCCTTCGCTGCCTGACAGAAGGGCTGATGGATCGGAACGGCCTACGAGCCCATCATCACCAGCTGATGCTCGGCCGTTCATGCATCTGTTGGAGGACGCCATATTACGTTCCCTGACAGTACTGTGATCGACGGGCCCGTCACGGCCACGTGGCAGGGCCGGAACAAGCCTCACCGGGCGGATAGGGAGTGGTCGCCGGAACAGATCGCAGAGCGTCTACCGATCGAGTTCCCGAATGATGAGTCCATGCGGATAAGAGGTGAAGAAGGAATTGTTGCGGTGCGCCTGATGCTTGGTCAGCAGCCGCAACTGGCCCGGACCCCGAGATCCACCGTTTGCGAAGCCGTCGAAGATGCGGCGTACGAGCGTGGGTTGGCCGTGATGGTGTGCAACAGCTCGGACGACCCGGAGCGCGAGCGCCGGTACGTCCGCAGCCTGGACGCATCGCGGAGCGGGCGCCACGAGCCGACATTTCCCCTTGCCAACGGCATGTTCCGCGCCCCGACTGCGAGCTTCAGGTCCTCTCTCGCGCACGATGGCCAAGTCCTTCGCCGCTTGGCCATTTGCATGTCTACAAGGGGTTTTGCTCACTGCCCCCGTGCACGAGTGGGCACGAACAGGCTTGGTTACGCACTTCGTCGCTGCTCCTGCGAAGCTCTCCACCGGCGGGAAGACCCGAGACGTTCCGTCGCCCGGTCGGCCACCACTCGTCTCGCCGGCGTGCACCCGAGCGTCACCCGCGGACCTACGGCACGGTGGCGGGCGGCGGAGCGGCCGTGGGTGCGGAGACGTGGGCGTCGACGGTGGCCTGCGAGACGGTCGCCCCCACGAGAACCGTGGAGCCGACTTGCGCGGCGGTGATGAAGGCGAAGGCCCACGGGATGCCGAACGCCTCGCCGATCGCGCCGCCGAGGAGCGCCCCGAGCGGCATCGCCCCGAACGAGAGACCCGGCCAGCGCCCGTCACCATCCCGAGGCGCCGAGCGGGCACCATGCGCGGGCGCAGCGACTGCGTCACCACGTTGCCCATGGGCCCCACGATCCCGCTGATCACGGCCATTGCGAGGACGCCCGGCACAGAGGGCCACGCGAGGAGAATCAGCGGGGCGAGCGCCGCAGCGCCCCACGCGGGATGAAGACGGACGGGTCGAAGTCCTTGATGCCCTCGGCCATCTTGTCGTAGAGGCCGAAGTAGATGAGGAAGTTGGACGGGCTCATGCCGGGCACGATCACGCCGAGGCCGATCAGGGCGCCGGAGCCGAGCCACACCGGGATGCTGGGCGGCACCTGAAGGTTCAGGCCGCCGCCGGCCAGCATGATCGCGAAGATGACCGCGACCGAGACGGCGAGGATGACCCAGTGTTTGGCGGCGCGACCCTTCTTGCCGGCCTGGCGCCAAAGGCTGGGGAACGTGCCGATGACGAAGCCGATGAACAGGCAGACGAACGCCGCCTCGTAGCGTCCGAACGCGGCGGCGACCACGATCGAGAACAGGACGACGCCGATGATGCCGCCGATACCGACGGGCAGAAAGTACTTCACCTGGCGCACGAAGTTCTTGAGGGGGTTGGCCAAGAACTTGATCAGCGGGTCGTAGATCTTGAAGATCACGGCCAGCACGCCGCCGGACAGGCCGGGGAGGATGAAGCCGATGCCCACGGCGATGCCCTTGAGCAGCCGGACCAGCCACGCGGCCTCGCTGTCGGGGGCGTAGAGATCGGTCGCGTCGGGGGCGTCGGGGCGGATCGGGGTGTCGTCGGTCGTCATGCTTCTCTCCCGGTGGGGGGAGTGGTCCGCCGTTCAGGCTACCGTGGGCGGGTGGATGCCTCCGAACCGGTTGCCGCGGGCGACGCCCCGGACGATCCCACCGCCCCGTCGGTGGGGGTGGGGCCCCACCCACAGCCCTGGCCGGAGGATCCGCGGCTCGACCCCGAACTGCTCGCCGCCGGCGACCGCCGCAACGTGCTCGACGAGTACCGCTACTGGCGCCTCGAGGCGATCGTGGCCGACCTCGACACCCGGCGCGCGCCCCTGCACGTGGCGATCCAGAACTGGGAGCACGACTTCAACATCGGCTCGGTCGTGCGGACGGCGAACGCCTTCAACGTGGCCGGGGTGCACATCCTCGGACGCCGGCGCTGGAACCGCCGCGGGGCGATGGTCACCGACCGGTACCTGCACGTCCACCACCACGAGACCGTCGCGGGCTTCGTCTCGTGGCTGGCCGAGCGGGGGATCACGCCCGTCGGCGTGGACAACCTGCCGGGGTCGGTCCCGCTCGAGACTGCCACGCTCCCGCGTGACTGCTGCGTCGTGTTCGGCTCCGAGGGGCCGGGCCTCACCGACGAGGTCGTCGCTGCCTGCGAGAGCGTGGTCGCCATCACCCAGTACGGCTCGACCCGCTCCATGAACGCCGGCGCCGCTGCTGCGATCGCGATGTACCACTGGGCGCTGCAGCACGCCGAGGGTAAGCCCTAGCAGCCCGAAGCGCAGCTGGGGACGCGCTGGACACACGAGCCGTTCTGGGAACAGTCCGCTGCCTTCTCGCTACAGAACGCGTTTCATCACTCAGCCAGGCCGGTGACCCTCGAGGTAGCGCAGCACCGCGAGCACCCGCCGATGGTCGTGCGTCGTCGCCGTGGTCAGGCCCAGCTTGCCGAGGATTCGAGCGATATGGGTCTCGACCGTGCGCTCGGCAATGACCACGCGGGCGGCGATCCCCGTGTTCGTCAACCCTTCGGCCATCAGGGCCAGCACTTCGTGTTCGCGCGGGGTGAGCGAGGCCAGACCCGGGCCGCCGCCGACCATGAGCCGTGCCACCACCTCGGGGTCGAGCGCCGACCCACCGTGGGCGACCCGGTCGAGGGCGTCGAGGAACTGGGTGACGTCGAGGACGCGGTCCTTGAGCAAGTAGCCGAAGTGGCCGCCGGCCACCAGGTCGACCGACAGCCGCGACTCCACGTGTTGCGACAGCAGCAGCACCCCGATCTCCGGTCGCTCCCACCGAACCCGCGCCGCGACCCGGGCGCCGTCGTCGGCGTGGTCGGGCGGCATCCGGACGTCGAGGATCGCGACATCGGGGCCGTACTCGAGCACCGCGGCCAACGCACTCGGGGCGTCGTGGGCGTCCGCGACGACGTCGTGGCCCACCTCGGTGAGCAGAGACCTCAGCCCGGCACGAAACAGCGCCGAGTCCTCGCCGATCACGATGCGCACGGGATGACCGCCTCGAGCGAGGTGCCGCCACGCGGCTCGGAGGACACGGTCAGCCGGCCACCCACGGCGTTGACCCGATCGCTGAGCATCGCCAGCCCTGAGCCGGGTGTGAGGCGTGCCCCCCCGCGCCCGTCGTCGCGCACGGCGACGTGGACGATCGATTCCTCCTGCCGCACGTGGACGGCTACGCGGGACGCGGTGGCGTGCTTGACGGCGTTGGCGACGCCTTCGCTCGCGACGTAGTAGGCGGTGAGGCTCACGTGGTCGGGCAATTCGTCGGCCGAGCACGTGATGTCAAGGGGCAGGGCGCAGGAGCGGGTCAGACTCTCCAGGGCCGGAGCCAACCCGTCGTCCAGACAGCTCGGACGCAACCCGTGGGCGATCTGGCGCAGTTCGGCCACGGCCAGTGCCAGCTCGCCCACCGCCCCGTCGACCAGTGCGTCGAGGTTCGGGGCGTCACCACCGTCTGCCCGGTGCTGGGCCACCCGCAGACGCATGCCGAGGGAGACGAGCCTCTGCTGGGCGCCGTCGTGCAAGTCCATCTCGAGACGGCGCCGCTCCTCGTACCCGGCGCTGAGCAGGCGCCGACGACTGGCCTCGACCGCCGACAGCGCCTCGGACAGCTCGCCACGAAGGCGCACCGACTCGGCGAGGAGGCCGGCCTCACGGGCGACCTCTTCCGGGATACCGGCGGCCCCGTCCCCGGCTCGGATCACCCCGACGACGTTGCGGGCCAGCGTGATCGGAATGCTGCCCTCGGCGGGCACGGACCGTTGGTCGACGTCGACGAAATCCGTGCTGCCAGGGCGCTGGTAACCGACCCGCAGGCCGGGATCGCGCAGCACCTGGCGCAGCACCTCCTCGAGCCGCTCGGGTTGGTCCGCGCCCGCGTGAACGGCCGCCACGAGCGACCGGACCGCCGCGACCCCGCATTCGCGCCGCGGGTGCAGGCGGCGGCCGAGCACCCGCAACAGGATGGACCGGGCCGGAAGCAGCGCAATCATGACGATGACCGTCGAGATCACCGCGGCGGTTGCCGAGTCGCCGCCCAGCGCGCGCCCGATCACCGCCGACAGCACGCCATACGACGCCACCACCCCGAAGGCGAGGGTCGAGTACGCTGCCGTGGCCACGAGGGCCCTGTCGACGTCGTAGAGGTCGTGGCGCAGCATGGCGATGAGCGTGGCCGTCGGGATGGCGACGTTCATCGCGACGAGGCCACCGAGGGCGAAGATCGGGGTGCCGGTGAGCAGGTAGCCGGCCCAACAGAGCAGGATCGTGGCCGGGACGCTCAGGCAGGAGAGGAACATCCAGCGCAGTCGCGATCGCTGGAGGTCGGTGCCCGCCGCCCGGTACCGCCGCCGGGTCGACAGGGCCGCGGCGACCAGAGCGGCGTAGAACGCGATGAGCACGGGAATGCTGGCGTAGCCGATCCAGTGGGTGCCGAACGGTCGGGGCCAGTCGGGCAGGGGAGGTGTCAGGGGCCCGGGGGCGATCGCGAGCAGAAGGTTGAACGCGACGACGAGGGCGGGCAGGGCGATGGCGGTGCGCCGCCCCCAGGTGTCGGCTGGACGGCCGTCGGGGAACAGGAGCAGCACCATCGCGAAGGGGAGGAACCACCCCATCCAGATGCCCTGGGTGAGGTTCAGGAGCTCCGCGCTGGCCGCGAGGCCGCTCGGCGCGTCGGCCAGCGCCTCGGCCCAGGTGCCGTGGGCCATCTGCAGGATGATGTTGGCCCCTGCTGCGGTCAGCCAGGGCCCCACCCAGTTCGACGGATCGTGACGTGTCACGAGGTGTCCGGCGGTGAACGGAATGGCCGAGCAGAGGATCGACCCGCCGACGACCCACGCGTCGGCCGGGTGGCCCTTGTCACGAACGGCGAGGAACGCCAGCACGAGCAGCGCCGCGGAGGCGGCCCAGAGTCCGTACGTCGCGCGCCGGGGCCAGGTCATGATTCAGGCTAAACCGCGAAGGAGTGCCACGCCATCCGTGCCACCACGCACCCACCACCACACAGATGAGGTGCAGTGGCTCCTCGGACGACGCGGGAATGCTCTCGGCGCGACAGTGGGACGACATCACACCCCACCTCAGGAGGACATCAGCCATGAGCGCCATCGAGCACCCCACCCAACCCATCGACGGCGCGACGTCGCCAGCCGTGCCGACCACCCCGGATGCCGCACCCCGCGACCTGCGCCGAACCTGGCGACGCCTCGCCGCGGCATCCCTGATCCTTGGCCCCCTCGGCGTGACCCTGATCCGGGCCGTCATGCCGTACTGGACGAACGATTCGACGGCCGAGATGGTCGCCGGCATGGCGGCGGCACCGGGCCGCGCGGCCGCCATGACCTGGCTCGGTCTCGCCACCACCCCGTTCCTCCTGCTGAGCGCCCTGGCGATGGGATTCGTCGCCCGCCGCCGGGCCCCGGTCATCGCGACGTGGGGAGCGGGCGTGCTCTTCGGCGCCTACGCCCTCGGCAGCGCCGTCAGTGCGCCCGACATCCTCGTCGAGGCGTTCGTGGCGAGGGGCGACGACCCGGCAGCCATAGCGGCAGACGCCGCGCTGCTGATGGACGCCCCCGCCATGCTGACCGGTGCCCTCACCTTCGTCGTGGGCCACCTCATCGGCATGGTGCTCGTCGCCATCGCGGTGGTCCGAGCCCGCGTCGTCGCCTGGTGGGTGGGTGCCCTCATCGCCGTGGCGCAGCCGATCCACGTGGTCTCGGCCGTCATCGTGCCCAACCAGATGCTCGACGTCGCCTTCGGCTGGGGAGCGACCACACTCGGGTACGCGCTCGTCGCCTGGGCCGTGCTGCGCACGAGCGACGACGAATGGGACCTGCCGCCTCTCAAGCGCTGACCTTGGAGCGTCGGCGTCCGAGTGGCTCACGCTCGACGACCTCGTCGCCCGCACCGAGGCCGGCCACGTCGCGATGGTGCCGCCCACCCGCACCCTGGTCGACGAGCTCCACCGGCTGGGCTCGATCGACGCCGCCCTGGCCGTGGCCGGGGCGTCCGGACCGATCGAGCCGGTTCGGCACAACGTCAGCGGCCCGCGGCCACGCCGTGCGCCATGATGGGGCCATGCCGCGTTCCCTGAGACAAGAACCGTGCCGGGACCTCTGCGACTGGCGGCCCACCGGGGACGTCCGCGACGGCGACCTCGTGTTCGCCTGCGCGGGCTGCACCTCCGAATGGGTGCGCAGCGAGGGCTGGACGCCGCGCAACCTCGACGGGTCGATCGCCGACGCCGTCACCGAGGAGCTGGCCCGCTGACTCAGGGTGGGCTGGCGGTCGGCGATGCCGAACGTGATGGTCTGCATCGTGTGCAGCATGCCCCAGCCGACGAACCGGTCGGTGAACGGCGCGGCCAGCCGCCCGAGGACGCCGTAGGTGCGGCGCCCGCTCGTCCGGACGATGTCGGCCCCGCCGGGCGCGGGGGTGACCTCGAACCGGTCGTAGGTGAGGCGTTGACCGGCGTACTGGGTGTCGAGGGCGGTGTGCGTCCACGTGACGATGCGGGTGTCGCCCACGGTCTCGGTGTCCACGGCGAGCTGGACGGTGAGCACGCGCCCGCCCTTGTCGTGCCGGACGCGCAGGCCACCGTCGGACGCCGTCGCCTTCGTGGGGTCGTACGCCCACACCGGGGGCAGCCCGGGGTCGGCCAGGGACTCGGCGACCAGGTCGACCGGCGCCGACACGTAGCGGCGGACGCGCTGCGCCCGGCCCTGGGCGGGCAGCAGGGTGGTGTCGAGCGGGACGCGCTCGGTCGAGTACGGGTCGTCGGCCCCCTCCTTCAGCTCGGGGACCAGGTCCTGGGGAGTGACCCCGTCGGCGGCGACGAGGCGGCGGACGGTGCCGCTCGGCTCCTTGAGCAGCGTGACGAGCACCTCGTAGGTGTCGGTCATGCGGAGCTCCTTGAGCGTGGCGTCCGCGCGCGGCGTGGCCTGCCAGGCGGGGTCGCCGAGCTGCATCAGGTGGATGGGGGAGGGCAGGTCCGCGACGTCGACGCCGAGGGTGGCCAGGTCGAGGGCGAGGGCCTCCCAGACGGGGTGCAGGCGTGGCGACGCATGGCCTCGGCGACCTGCGCCTTGGACTGGCTGCTCGGCCCGGAGACGACCAAGCAGGCACCTCCGGCGAAGGCGTCGTCGGCCATGCGCAGGGTGGGGGCGAGCGCGCCGGTGCGGCCAGTCTCGAGTGCGCCCAGCATGCTCCCCATCGTGTCGAAGCTCACCTGCTGGTTGAGCAGCAATCCGTGTTCGTCGGCCATCGCGAAGCCGGCGCCATCGGTAACTGTGGTTCCCCCAGATCGTGGAGGGCTTGCGGCTACGCGGCGTCCGGGACGGGCGCTGCGGTGGACTGCTCGTAGTTGACCGGTGACATCATGCCAGCCGCGCTGTGCCGGCGTTGGTGGTTGTAGAACCCGTAGGCCCAGTCGATGACCACGGCCCGGGCCTGAGCCCGGGTGTCGAACTCCTGCCGGGACAGGACCTCCCACTCCAGGGAGGAGAAGAACGCCTCGGCGGCGGCGTTGTCGAAGCACGACCCGACCCGGCCCATCGACTGGCGGATCCCCAGGTCAGCGCAGAGCCGGATGAACGAGGTCGCCGTGTAGGTCGAGCCCCGGTCGG
>NZ_JARKOT010000005.1 GCF_029977985.1 Propioniciclava sp.
GCGAACGGGCTGCGGTTGGCGTCACCGGCGATGACGTGCAGCCGGCGCCACACCGACGGTCGGGCGTGCGGCTCGTCGCGGGTGTTGACGATGCCGCGCCGGCGGGTGGTGTCCAGCCCGGCGGTGCGTTCGAAGAAGTCAACGCGCTGGCTGAGCTGAAAGCCGGGGTTTTCGTTGCAGGGGCCGAGGCCGACGCGTCCGGCGCCGCCGATGACGGTGCGCGTGACGAGGACGGCAGGCAGAGCCGCCTCGATGGCGTCCCACGGGGTCGAGCGGCGCAGCAGCAGGTTCTCGTGGTAGCCGTAGCTGTGGCCCTTGCCGTCGGTGTTGTTGCGGAACAGCGTGATCGGGCTGCCGTGGGCCGCGGACGCCGCCGCTGCCGCCTCCGCGGCGAGCAGATCGCCGGCGTGCTCGTAGAGGACGAGCTCGGACGCCGATCGGACCTCGGGGGTGGCGTACTCGGGGTGGCCGTGGTCGACGTAGAACCGGCCCCCGTTGCCGAGCATGCGGTGGTGGGTGTCGGGGTCGGGTGTGGTCGCGGGCACCCGCACGTGGTCGACGACGAGCTCGGCGAGCTGTCCGGTGACGCCGTACTCCATCTCCGAGCCGAGCAGGAGGGGCCAGTCGTCCATGGGGGGATTCTGGCAGGCCGCTACGCTGTGGGCGCCGAAGCGAGGGGGAAGGAGCCGCTGTGCCGCGCTGGGCGATGGGGGTGCTGGACGTCGTGTTGGTGGTCGTCTTTGCCGCGCTGGGACGTTCCTCACACGCCGAGATGGTGGACGCCGCCGGCCTCCTGCGGACCGCCGGGCCGTTCCTCGTGGGGTTGGGTAGCGGCTGGCTGGCGCTCGTCCTGATGCGGCGTCAGGGCGACAGCGTGCTGGACGGCGTGGTGCTGTGGCTGGCGGCCCTGGTTGGCGGGATGCTGGTGCGCCGACTCCTTGGGGACGGGACGGCCGTGGCGTTCGTGGTCGTGGCGGCGTCCGTGTTGGCGCTGTTCCTCATCGGCTGGCGTGGGGGCGCCGCTCTCGTCGCTCGCCGGGGGCGCTGATGGCGGGGCGGCGTTCCTGGCCTACCTTTTCAGACGGAGACATGCGTGGCACGTGTCCTGGGCCCGAAGCGTGAGATCCCTCAGGCGACGTGGATGCCCCGCGCCTCCGACTCGTCCACCGCCAGCGACGACGCCAGCACGTGCACCTGGACGCGCTCACCGCACGGGCAGAACTCCACCGTCACGCCCGGTAGCTCCCAGATGCGCCACTCGCACCGCTGGCCGTCCCGGATCGACGGGCGGCCGAACTCCGCGGACAGCGACCCCATGAGGGCCGTGGCGGCGGCCTCGCGCGCGGCGGCGTCCAGCGAACCCCACAGGAACCAGCCCACCCCGACGAGGCCAACCCGGTCGTCCCACGACCAGCACATCAGGGCATCGCCCCAGCCGGGAATGCCGACTCCCCAGCGCGGATGGTCGGGAACCTCGGCGTGCGGCACCACCCCCCACGCCTCGAACTGGCGTTGCCGTTCGCGGTCGTCCTCCGCCCAGGGGCTCTCCACCAGCCGGCGCACCGTCGATGCGACCACCGCGGGCGGCGGCGCGGACGGAGTTGAGGGCATGCCCAGCAAACTAGACGGCGCCCGCTTCCCCGTCAGTCCCCCGCGGGGGTCACACGAGCCCGGACGGACGACCGCGGCGCGGCGTCCCGGGAAGGGACACCGCGCCGCGGTGGTGTGGGGACGGCTGGAACCGCACAGACTCAGAAACCGAGCTCCTTGAGCGAGGCCCGCAGGGTCTCGGCGGAGTTCTTGAACTTCGCGTACTCCTCGTCGTTCATCGGGATGTCGAGGACGCGCTCGATGCCCCGGTTGGACACGATCGAGGTCACCGAGAGGGCCACGTCGGAGATGCCCTTGTAGTCGGTCAGCACGCTCGACAGCGGCAGGAGCCGCTGGATGGGGCTGTGCAGCACCTCGGTGAGGCGAGCGCCGGTGAGGCCGATGGCATAGTTCGTCGCGCCCTTGCCCTCGATCACCTTGTAGGCGGCGTGCATGGCCTCGTCGGCCAGGTCGTCGAGCACGTCCTGGCTGAAGAGCAGCTTGCCGTCGGCGTCGGTCCACTCGCGGATCGGGATCTGGCCGATGCGGGCCGTCGACCACACCGGGAACTCGCTGTCGCCGTGCTCGCCGAGGATGTTGGCGTGCACGTTCGACTGGTGGATGCCGCACGTGCGGGCGATGCCCCAGCGGAGGCGGGACGTGTCGAGCATGGTGCCCGTCGAGAAGACGCGGCCCGTGGGCAGGCCCGAGATCTTATGCGCGACGACCGTGAGCACGTCGCACGGATTGGTGACGAGGACGTAGATGGCGTTCGGCGACTGCTCCAGCAGCTGCGGCATGAGGCCCTTGAGGATGTTGGCGTTCACGCCCGCCAGTTCGAGCCTGGTCTGGCCCGGCTTCTGGGCGGCGCCGGCCGTGATGATCACGACGGAGCTGTCCTTGGTCACGGCGATGTCGGCGCCGCCGACGACGCTGTTGGTGGGGGTGAACTGGGTGCCGTGCAGCAGGTCGGCGGCCTCGGCCTCGACCTTCTTCTCGGCAATGTCGTACAGGGCGATCTCGCGGGCGGATCCGCGGGTCAGGGCGGCATACGCGAGGGAGGACCCCACCGCGCCCGCACCGATCACGGACAGCTTGGAAACGGACTTCGGTGCCTGTTCTGTGGTCATGCGGAAAAGGTTAGTGGGCGTACCCGCACCGCGTGCGCGCTTCGTCAGGCTCCCACAGGTATCGTCCGTCCGCCCTTGTCGGAGCCCCCTGCGAGCGTCCTCATGAACACGATCCGTTCGCCGCGGCGTCCGGACAGCCGTGCCCAGTCGTCGGGGTTGGTCGTGTTGGGGAGGTCCTCGGCGGCCACGATCTCCGCGCGCACCGCCGCGAGCACGTGCTCCCGCCGGACGCCGCGGGCCTCGCCGGCGATCTCGCCCTTGACCGCTGCCAGCCGGGCGCGCCGGCTGATGTTGGCGAGCACGGCCCCCGAGGCGAAGTCCCCGGCGTACAGCACCTCCCGGTCGCCCGAGGCGTACGTGACCTCGACGAACGCGTTCCGCTCCGATCGCTCGTAGAGCGCGGCGACGGCCGCCGACACAAGCTGGGCTCGCAGTGCCGCCGGCCCGCCCGCCGCGGACGCCTCGGCCTCGTTCCACAGCGTGTCCACTCCGAGGTGCCGCCCCAAGATCTCCTCAGCGCCCGTCTGGCTCGGCCGGTCGAGCCGGATCTTCACGTCGAGTCGCCCGGGCCGCAGGATCGCCGGATCGATGAGGTCCTCCCGGTTGGTCGCACCGATCACGATCACGTTGCGGAGCGCTTCGACGCCGTCGATCTCGGCGAGCAACTGCGGCACGATCGTCGACTCGACGTCCGAGCTCACCCCCGACCCGCGCGTGCGGAACAGCGAGTCCATCTCGTCGAAGAACACGATCACGGGGCGCCCCGCGTCGGCGATCGCCCGCGCCCGCTCGAACGTCAGCCGGATGAGCCGCTCGGTCTCGCCCACGTACTTGTTGAGCAGTTCTGGGCCCTTCACGTTGAGGAACGCCGACCCGGCGGCTGCCGCAACGGCCTTCGCGATCATCGTCTTGCCGCAGCCGGGCGGGCCGTACAGCAGGACGCCCCGCGGTGCGGTCAGCCCGTACGCCTCGAACACGTCGCGATGGAGGACGGGCAACTCCACGGCGTCCCGGATCTGGTCGATCTGCTCCGCCAGCCCGCCGATGTCGTCCCAGGTGACGTCGGGCACCTCCTCGAGGCTCAGCTCGGTCACCTGCGTCCGTTCGACCGCCTCGAGCGCGACGAGCGCCCGCCGGTCCACGAGCAGCGTGTCGCCCACCCCCGGGCCGGACGCCGCCAGCGCCCCGCCGAGCGCCACGACGAGTTCCTCGTCGTGCGGACCGCTGACGAGCGCCCGGCCGTCGCCGAGCAGCTCCCGCAGCGTCATGACCTCCCCGGACGCCCCCCGCTCGGCCACGCCCACCACGGTCATGGCCTCGTTGACGAGCAGTGTGTCCCCCACCCAGAGGGACTCCGGGTCGACGAGTTCGCCCGCGACCGGCACCCGGAGGCGGCGCCCACCCAGCCCGATGTCGACCAATCCGTCGCCGGGCAGCCCCACGACCACCGCGAACTGCTGCGGCGGCGTCGCCAGGGCGGCCAGCTGCTCGCGCAGCGCCACGATCGTCGACCGCGCCTCGCGCAGCGTCACGTTGAGCCGGTCGTTCGCCGAGGCGAGCGCCCGGGCGTCCGAGCGCGCCTCCGCGAGGCGGCGCTCGGTGCGTTCGAGAGCGTCGTCGGGGCTCATGGCGTCGCCTCGTCGACCCAGGGCGGCCGCGGGCCGACGTAGTCGGCGCCGTACGCGCCGGGAGCCGGACGCCGCCGCTTGCGGGGTGCGGTCACCCCGGGCGCCAGTCGGCGGGCGAAGATGAGGAAGCCGGTGTGGCCGCTCGTCGAGTGGCCGGGCCGGATGGCGAGCCCCTCGGCGTGCCAGTCGCGCGCCGAATACTCGCGGAGGACCGGCTCGGTGAACCCGCCGTGGGTGCGCAGCGTCTCGACGGTGCGGCCCAGCTGGGTCGCGGTGGCGATGTAGCAGGTGAGGACGCCCCCCGGCACCAGCCGCTCGGCGACGGCGTCGACGCACTCCCAGGGGGCGAGCATGTCGAGGATGGCCCGGTCGAGATCTTCGGGGCCAATGTCCACGGCGAGGTCGCCGAGACGCAGCTCCCAGGCCGGGTGGGGGCGTCCGTAGAAGTTCTCGACGTTCGTCCGGGCGACGTGGGCGAACTCCTCACGGCGCTCGTAGCTGTAGAGGTGCCCCTCGGCCCCGATCATGCGCAGCAGCGCGATGGTGAGCGCCCCGGAGCCCACACCGGCTTCCATCACGCGAGCGCCCGGGAAGATGTCGGCCTGCATGAGGATGTGGGCGGCGTCCTTGGGGTAGATGACGGCCGCCTCGCGGGGCATCGACACCATGAAGTCGTGCATGAGGGGCCGGAAGGCGAGGAACTGCGCTCCGCCGACCGATGTCACGACCGATCCCTCCGGCTGGCCGATGATCGCGGCGTGCGGGATGCCGCCCTTGGTCGTGTGGAAGGTGCCCTCGGCCCGCAGCCGGACCGAGTGGCGGCGTCCCTTGGCGTCGGACAGCGTGATGCGCTCCCCCTCGGCGAAGGGGCCGACGACGACGCCGGACAGACCTCCGGCGGTGGATTCGTTCATGCGCGGAAGCTCCACAGCCCGAGCTGCCAGCCCGGACCGAACGGGTAGCCCTGCAGGGTGACGCCGTCGCGTAGATAGAGCGTCTGGCTCGCCAGGGAGAGTGGCAGGACGGTGAGGTCCGCGGCCGCCTGCGCCTGGACCTCGGCGAGCAGCGCGGTCCGCTGGGCGGCGTCCGTCGTCGAGCGAGCCGCCTCGACGAGCTCTTGCACCTTGGCGGCGCTGCCCGGTAGCGGATCGTCGACGTAGGGCTGCAGCCAGCCGAAGGCCGTGTTCACCCAGGCCGACCGCTCGCTGAGCAACAGGTCGGCCTCCGGTGTGTCGGGGGTCAACTGCACGGACATGCCCGCGTAGGACTCGAGCCGGTCGCGCACCATGCCGGCCACGTCGCGCTGGTCGGGCACGGCGCTGTCGTAGCTGAGCGTGAGGCGCAGCCGTTGGCCGGGGATCTGCGGCACCTCGGGGTTGCCGCCGACCGCGAAGGACGCCGACGCGTCGGTCACGGCGGGCGGGACGAGCGAGGCGAGGCTGCGGTCGGGCTGGAGAGCGAGGGCCACCGCCGAGCGGATGGTCGGGTCACCGCGCCACGCTGAGGCAGGGTTGAAGACGAGTCGCTGGACCCGGCTGTCGGCCAGCTCGACGGGCGTGTAGACGACCTCCGGCGCCGGGGTGGCTCGCGCCTCTGCGGCCACACGCTGGCGGGCGGCCGTCGTCAGGCTGCGCCACACCGCGGACGCCGACCCGTCGGCCATCGCCGCCTCGGCCGCCGCCGAATCGGCGACGAAGCTGAGTTCGATCGCGTCGATCTCGCCGGTCAGGCCGCCCTTGTAGTCGGTGAACCGGTCGAAGACCAGGTGATCGTCGGCGGTGGTGACGAGCTGGTAGGGACCCGATCCGATCGCCTGACCCTCGTTCGGCCGCACCGCGTCGGGGTCGTAGAGCTCCTCGTCGACGATGCCCGCCGCGGGCGTCGCCAGCGCGTAGCCGAACTGGCTGTCCTCCCACTTGAGCACGAAGTCGACGGTCCTGTCGTCGACCACGTCGACCCGCTCCAGCGCGTCGAACAGGCGGATCGAGCTGTGCGGCACGCTGAGGCGGTAGGCGCGCTCGATGCTGAACTTCACGTCGGAGCTCGTCAGGGCGTGTCCGTTGTGGAACACGAGACCGGCGGGCAGCTCGCACCGATAGATGGTGGGCGAGGTGTAGAGGCAGTCGGTGGCGAGGTCGGGCTTGGGTGTCGGGTCGTCGGGGTGGACCAGCATGAGCCTGCTGAACACGTTGAGCGCGACGATGGCGTCCGCGCTGGTGGTGGCCGCGGCCGGGTCGAACGTCGCGGGCTTCTCGGTCGTCACGATCCGGAAGGTGGTGTCGGGAGTCGGCAAGTCCGTGGTCGGGGTGGGCGCCGGGGCCGGCGTCTGCACGCAGCCGGTGAGGGTGAGGACCGCGACGAGCACAGCGGCCAGGCTACGCATGGGCCAGCTCCCGCCAGAGCTCGGACGCCGCCGCGAGCGTCAACCCGGAGAGCGTCGGGATCACCCGCCGGCGCGGGCCGTCGGTGAGCGGCTGCTCGAACGGGACGCCGAGCGTGGGCATGCCCGCGTTCTCGGCCGACAGGGTGCCGGGAACCGAATCCTCGAGCACGAGGCAGTCGATCGGGGCGACGCCGAGGCGGGACGCCGCGGTCAGGTAGGGCTCCGGGTGCGGCTTGCCGTTCTTCACCTGGTCGCCGCCGATGACCAGGTCGAAGCTGTGCGCGGGCAGCTGGGCGGTGATCGCCTCGAGGATCGAGGTGTACGACGCGCTCACCAGCGCGCAGGCGATGCCCGCCGCGCGCACCTCGGCGAGGAGCTCGGTGGCGCCTGGGCGGAAACCGACCCCCGTGGCGAGCATGTCGGCCAGGGCGTGGTCAGCGAGAATATGGGCGTACTCGGCGGCGTCCAGGTCCTCACGACCGGCCCACGCCAGCAACTGCGCGGCCGAGTCGACGAGCGCCGAACCGACGAGCTGCCGGTTCTGCTCCGGCGTGATCGCGCTGCCCAACTCGGCCATGAGGCGTCGCTCGGCGTTGTGCCAGTTCGGCTCGGAATCGGCGAGCGTACCGTCGAAGTCCCACAGGAACGCCGCGGGGCGGGTGCGGTCAGCGGGCATTGAAGTACTTCGCCTCCGGGTGGTGGACGACCAGCGCGTCGGTGGACTGCTCGGGGTGCAACTGCAGTTCCTCGGACAGTTCGACGCCGATCCGCTCGGGTTCGAGCAAGGCCACCAGCTTGGCACGATCCCCGAGGTCGGGGCACGCAGGGTAACCGAAGCTGTAGCGGGACCCCCGGTAGGCCTGGTCGCGGATCATGGCCTCCACGTCGGTGTCGGACGCCCCCAGCCCGAGGTCGGCCCGCACGCGCGCGTGCCACCGCTCGGCGAGAGCCTCGGTCAGCTGGACGCTCAGCCCGTGCAGTTCGAGGTAGTCGCGGTAGGAGTTCTCGGCGAAGAGCCGCGCCGTCTCCTCCGCCACCCGGCTGCCCATCGTGACGAGCTGGAACGCGATCACGTCGGGGCCCGCTTCGGCCGCCTCACCGGCGTCGCGGAAGAAATCGGCCAGGCAGAGCCGGCGATCGCGGTTCTGCCGCGGGAACGTGAACCGGGTGAGCTCGGCGCCACCGCCCGCGGGGTCGTGGATCACGAGATCGTTGCCCTCGCTGTGGCAGGGCCAGTAGCCGTACACCACGGCGAACTCGCCGAGCCGGTCGGTCTGGATGCGGTCGAGCCAGCGGCGCAGGCGAGGGATGCCCTCCGCCTCGACCAGCTCGTCGTAGGACGCCCCCTCCCGGCTGCCGCGCAAACCCCACTGGCCCATGAAGGTGGCCCGGTGGTCGAGCCATTCCGCCACCTCCGCCAACTTGATGCCCTTCACGACCCGGCTGCCCCAGAACGGCGGCGCCGGCACGTCGATGCCCCGGGCGACGTCGGAGCGGACGGAGACATCGGGTGCGCCGTCGGCGGCCGCTGGGCGGGTGCCGACAGGTTCGCCCCCCTGCGGGCGTGTGCGGACGCGCCGCTCCCGGGGAGCGGGCAGGGCGGTGGCGTCGCCGCGCTTGACGGCCATGACGGCGTCCATGAGGGACAGTCCTTCGAACGCGTCGCGCGCGTAGCGGACCTCACCGGAGAACCTCTGGTTCAGATCCTGCTCGACGTAGGCACGCGTGAGCGCCGCGCCGCCCAACAGCACCGGCGTCTGGACGAGTCCCCGCGCCTGGAGTTCGGCCAGGTTGTCGCGCATCACAACCGTCGATTTCACCAGGAGCCCCGACATGCCGATCGCGTCGGCGTTGTGCGCCAGCGCGGCCTCGATGATGGTCCCCACCGGCTGCTTGATGCCGAGGTTCACCACCGTGTAGCCGTTGTTGGTGAGGATGATGTCGACGAGGTTCTTCCCGATGTCGTGGACATCGCCCTTCACGGTGGCGAGCACGATGGTGCCCTTGCCGGCGGCGTCCGTCTTCTCCATGTGGGGCTCGAGGTGGGCGACCGACTTCTTCATCACCTCGGCGGAGGCGAGCACGAACGGCAGTTGCATCTGGCCCGAGCCGAACAGTTCCCCGACGGTCTTCATGCCGGCCAGCAGGTCGTCGTTGACGATCGCGAGCGCGGGCTTGGTGGCCAGCGCCTCGTCCAGGTCGTCACCGAGGCCCTTGTCGTCGGCGTCCACGATGCGGCGCTGCAGACGCTCGGCGAGCGGAAGGGCGGCCAGCTCGGCCGCACGCGCCTCCTTGGCGCCGCTCGTCGTGACTCCCTCGAACAGTTCCAGGAACCGGGCGAGCGGGTCGTAGCCCTCTGCGCGCCGGTCGTACACCATGTCGAGCGCCACGCGGCGCTGCTCCTCGGGGATGCGGGCCATGGGCACGATGCGGGACGGGTGCACGATGGCCGAGGTGAGGCCGGCTTCGACGCACTCGTGCAGGAACACCGAGTTGAGCACCACGCGGGCGGCCGGGTTGAGCCCGAAGCTCACGTTGGAGACGCCCAGCGTGGTCTGGACGTCGGGGTAGCGGCGGCGGATCTCGCGGATCGCCTCGATCGTCTCGATGGCGTCGCGGCGGGTCTCCTCCTGGCCGGTTGCGATGGGGAACGTGAGGCAGTCGACGATGATGT
>NZ_JARKOT010000023.1 GCF_029977985.1 Propioniciclava sp.
AGGTGCCGCGCTACTTCGTCGGTTTCGGCCCGACGCTGTGGTCGACCCGGCGCGGGGCGACCGAGTACGGGCTGAAGTGGATCCCGCTGGGGGGGTTCGTGCAGTTGCTGGGGATGTACCCGCCGCGGCGCCCGGACGCGAAACCGACCCGCTGGCAGAACTTCGCCGATGAGGCGCGCGCCGCCGAATGGGACGAGATCACGCCCGCCGACCGTGGCCACCTGTTCCACGAGCGCAAGACGTGGCAGAAGCTCATCATCATGTTCGGCGGCCCGGCCATGAACCTGCTCATCGCGTTCGTGCTCATGTGGGGCGTCCTCGGCACCTACGGGGCGTGGCGTGCCCAGCCCGTGGTGCAGTCGGTGGCCCCGTGCGTCATCACCGAGCAGCGCGAGGACCCGACGTGTCAGCCGTCCGATCCGGTGAGCCCGGCCGCCGCGGCGGGCCTCCTGGCGGGCGACCGGATCGTCACCTTCAACGGGACTCCGATCGCCGGCTACGACCAACTCACGGCCCTGATCCGGGACAACATGGGTGGGCCGGCGACGCTCGTGGTCGAACGCGACGGCCAGCGCGTGACGCTGCCGACCGTGAACACGCTGATCCGTCAGGTGCCGGCGACCCTCGACCCCAGCCGGGCGGTCGACGGCGGCTGGCTCGGCGTGGTGCCCACCTACGTCCACGCCACCGGCGGTCCGGTCGAGGCGATCGGTGACCTCTGGTTGATGACGAAGCAGTCGGTGGTGGCCCTGGCGCAGTTCCCGGTGAAGGTGTGGAACCTGGCCGTCGACCTCGTCACCGGCAAGCCGCGCGACCTCTACAGCCCGGTCAGCATCGTCGGGGCGAGCGCGCTGGCCGGCCAGGCGGCGGCGTCCGACCAGGCGACCGTGGCCGACAAGGCCGCCCTGTTCGCCAACCTGCTGGCCGCCGTCAACCTGTTCCTCGCCCTGTTCAACCTCGTGCCCCTGCCGCCCCTCGACGGCGGTCACATGGCCGGTGCGCTCTGGGAGGGTCTGAAGCGGGGGATCGCGCGGCTGGCGCGGCGTCCCGACCCGGGCTACATCGACACGGCCAAGATGCTGCCGGTGACCTACGTCGTGGGCGGCTTCCTGCTGCTCTGCGGCCTCGTCGTGATCGTGGCCGATATCGTGAAGCCGTTGCAGCTGTTCTGACAAGGAGACTCATGACCGTCAACCTCGGTATGCCCGCCACGCCGCCTCCGGTGCTCGCGCCGCGCAAGCCCACCCGGCGCATCAACGTGGGCAAGGTCGCCGTCGGCGGCGGGGCGCAGGTCTCGGTGCAGTCGATGACGACGACGAAGACCACCGACATCAACGCGACACTGCAGCAGATCGCCGAGCTGACGGCGTCCGGGTGCGACATCGTGCGCGTGGCCGTGCCCAGCCAGGACGACGCCGACGTGCTGCACATCATCGCGAAGAAGAGCCAGATTCCGGTGATCGCCGACATCCACTTCCAGCCGAAGTACGTCTTCGCCGCGATCGACGCCGGCTGCGCGGCCGTCCGCGTGAACCCGGGCAACATCAAGGCGTTCGACGACAAGGTGGGCGAGATCGCCAAGGCGGCCACGGACGCCGGTGTGAGCTTGCGGATCGGCGTCAACGCCGGTTCGCTCGACCCCCGGCTGCTCGCCAAACATGGCGGGCCGACCGCGGAGGCGCTGGTCGAGTCGGCGCTGTGGGAGGCGTCGCTGTTCGAGGAGCACGACTTCCGGGACTTCAAGATCTCGGTCAAACACCACGATCCCGTCGTCATGGTGAACGCGTACCGGCAGCTGTCGGAGCAGTGCGAGTACCCGCTGCACCTCGGCGTCACCGAGGCCGGTCCTGCCTTCCAGGGCACGATCAAGAGCTCGGTGGCGTTCGGGATCCTGCTCGCCGAAGGCATCGGGGACACCATCAGGGTGTCGCTGTCGGCGCCGCCCGTGGAGGAGGTCAAGGTCGGGCTCAAGATCCTCGAGGCCCTCAACCTGCGCCAGCGGCAGATGGAGATCGTCTCGTGTCCGGGGTGTGGGCGCGCGCAGGTCGACATCTGGGGGCTCGCGAACGAAGTGACCGACGGTCTCGAGGGGCTGACGGCTCCGCTGCGCATCGCCGTGATGGGGTGCGTGGTCAACGGGCCCGGTGAGGCACGCGAGGCCGACCTGGGCGTGGCCGCCGGCAATGGCAAGGGCCAGATCTTCATCCGGGGCGAGGTCATCAAGACGGTGCCCGAATCCGAGATCGTCGCCACGCTCATCGAGGAGGCCAACAAGCTGGCCGCCGACATGGAGCACACCGGCGAGAAGCCCGAGGTGGCGGTGTTGTGAGGCACTGCCGGGTCCTCGACGAGCGCGACCTCGCGTGGGTGTCGCGGCTCGTCGCGGCGGACCCGGTGGGCTCGTGCTTCGTGGCTTCGAGGGTGGACGCCGGCGTCCTGCGCCCCGGCGGCGTGGGTGAGCTGTGGGGCTATCCCAAGGAGCGGCCGTACGCGCTGCTGCATCTCGGCGCCAACCTGGTGCCGGTCAACATGGACGCCGAGGCGCGCGCCGCTTTCGTCGAGGATCTCGGCCGCTGGCGCAACTTCATCGCGATGGTGGGGCCGGCGGCCGAGCTGCTGGCCCTGTGGCAGGACCTCTGTGCCCGGTGGGGGGAGAGCTACGAGGCCGTGCGGGTGATGCGGCCGCGGCAGTTGTTGATGGCGCGGTCCGAGGCGAGCAGCGTGGCTGCGGACCCGCGACTCGCCCCGGCGACGCCCGCCATGTTCGACTCCTACTTCGCGGCTGCGGCCGCGATGTACCTGGAGGAGCTCGAGGAGGATCCGCTGCAGACCAACCCCGTCGGCTACCGCAACTATGTGCGGAGCCTCATCGAGCAGGGGCGGGCCTTCGCGATCGCGGACGAGGGCGAGGTCGTCTTCAAGGCCGACCTGGGCGCGGTGAGCGCGCAGGTGGCGCAGGTGCAGGGCGTGTGGGTGAAGCCCGCGTTCCGCGGTCGCGGGTTGAGCGTCGGCGGCATGGCGGGCGTGACGAACGCGATCGTGGCCTCCGGGCGCACGGCGTCGCTCTACGTCAACGACTTCAACGCCCCCGCCGTGGCCAGCTACCGTCGCTGCGGCTACGCCGAGGTCGGCGCGTTGGCGTCGATCCTGTACTGACGCGTGCAGCGCGGCGGGGCAGTGGGGCCGGGCAGTCGGGCCGGGCAGTGGGGCCGGGCAGTGGGGCCGCCGCGGGGTGTCACGTTTCTGACATAGCAAATCGTGGCACGTGCCGCGATTCCCTATGTCAGAAAAGCTAGGTCGGCCCGACACGGCGGCAACTTGGGTTGTCTCGACGTCGAGGGATCATCTACCCTTGTCGCAGAGGGGAGTACTTCCCAAGCTCGCGACCGGTCAATGCGGCGCCCCATGGCAGCCCCGGCGTGACACCCACGGCAGTGGGTGAAGGAGACCTCGGCCCACTGTTTGACCCGAGGAGTGATCCATGCCCGATGTCATCGTCGGCAGCCCCGTCCTGTGGGGCGTCACCATTGCCGCCGTCCTCGTCCTCGTGACGCTCGACTTCATCCTCACCCACCGGCCCCATGAGGTGAAGATGAAGGAGGCCGTCGGCTGGACGATCTTCTATCTCACGCTGCCCCTGCTGTTCGGCGCCTGGATCTGGTACGCCTACGGCGCCTCCCCGGGCCTCGATTTCCTGACGGGCTTCCTCGTCGAGAAGTCGCTGTCGGTCGACAACCTGTTCGTCTTCATGCTGCTGCTCACCGCTTTCGCGGTGCCCAACGAACTGCGTCAGCGGGTGCTGCTCTTCGGCGTCGTGGGCGCGCTGGTCCTGCGCGGCGTCCTGATCGCCATCGGCGCCCAGATGGTCGAGAACCTCTCGTTCGCCTTCCTCATCTTCGGCGCGATCCTGCTGCTCACGGCCATCAAGACCCTCAAGGACGCCATGAGCGCCGACGAGGAGCACATCGAGGTCTCCGAGATCGGCATCGTCCGATTCGTCCGCCGGTTCTGGCCCGTCACCGACGCCTACCACGGCACGAAGATGACCGTCGTCGCGAACGGCAAGAAGGCCCTCACCCCGCTGGCCCTCGTCGTGCTGGCGATCCTGTCCACCGACGTCATCTTCGCCGTCGACTCGGTGCCCGCCGTCTACGGCATCACTTCGGACCCCTACCTCGTCTTCGCCACGAACGCGTTCGCCCTTCTCGGCCTGCGCGCCCTCTACTTCGTGCTCGAAGGCGCTCTGGGCAAGCTGATTCACCTCGGCTACGGCCTCGCCGCGATCCTCGGCTTCATCGGCGTCAAGCTGGTGCTCCACTGGGCCCACGGCATTTGGGAGTGGGTGCCGGTCGTCCCCACGATCGCCTCTCTGGCCGTCATCATCGGCATCCTGGTCACCGTGGTGATCACGAGCCTCGTCGCCACCCGCCGCCAGGGCGACCAGGATGACGAGCACGTCACCCTCCGCGGCACCATCGAGGAGGACGACGCCTGAGCGGCCAAGTTCACACTCACCGACGGCCCGTCGGGCGGTGCACGCTCAAACGGCTGGCGGCTGCCTCGCTGAGTGTGAAGTTGGCCGCACACGATGCCGCTGACCCCTGAGCGCCTGCGGGCACCCCCACCATGGCGCTGGGCGTGCGCAACCTGGGGTGGGTGATCCCGTAACCTTGCCCCGTGATCACCCGCATGACCGAGCTCTTCGTCCGCACGCTCCGCGACGACCCCGCCGACGCCGAGGTGCCGAGCCACCGCTGGCTCGTGCGCGCCGGGTACATCCGGCGCGTCGCCCCCGGCATCTACTCGTGGCTGCCGCTCGGCCTGCGCGTGCTGCACAAGATCGAGGCGATCGTGCGCGAGGAGATGGACGCCATGGGCGCTCAAGAGGTGCGGTTCCCGGCCCTGTTGCCGCGCGAGCCCTACGAGCAGACGAACCGTTGGACCGAGTACGGCCCCAACCTCTTCCGGCTCCAGGACCGCAAGCGCGCAGACCTGCTGCTCGGCCCGACCCATGAGGAGATGTTCACCCTCATGGTGAAGGACCTCTACAGCTCCTACAAGGACCTGCCCCTGGCGCTCTACCAGATCCAGACCAAGTACCGCGACGAGGCCCGGCCTCGCGCGGGCCTGCTCCGCGGCCGTGAGTTCGTCATGAAGGACTCGTACTCCTTCGACCTCGACGACGCCGGACTCGAGGCCTCCTACCAGCGCCACCGGGTGACCTACCAGCGCATCTTCGACCGGCTCGGCCTCGAGTACGTCATCGTGTCGGCCACGTCGGGGGCGATGGGCGGGTCGGCGTCCGAGGAGTTCCTCGCCCTGGCCGATATCGGCGAGGACACGTTCGTCCGCAGCCCAGGTGGCTATGCGGCCAACGTCGAGGCGGTCCGCCGACCGCTCGCCGAGAAGCAGGACGCCGCTGGCGTCGGCCCGGCGCATCGGGAGGACACGCCCGACTCGCCCACGATCGAGTCGCTCGTGGCCCTGTCGAACGCTCGCTTCCCCCGCGACGACCGCCCATGGACGGCGGCCGACACCCTCAAGAACGTGATCGTCATGCTCAGCCACCCCGACGGCAGCCGGACGCCGCTGGCGATCGGCCTGCCCGGCGACCGTGAGGTCGACATGAAGCGGTTGGAGGCGGCCGTGGAGCCCGCCGAGGTGCAGCCCTTCGGCGATGCCGAGTTCGAGGCGTACCCGCAGCTCGTCAAGGGCTACATCGGCCCGGCGGCACTCGGTCTGGGGGAGGACGGCGAGGGCGTTGCGTACCTGACCGACCCCGCCGTCGTCGAGGGCACGCGCTGGATCACGGGCGCCAACGAGCCGGGACGCCACGTCTACGACCTGGTCTGCGGCCGCGACTTCACGTCGGACGGCGTGCTCGACGTGGCCGAGATCCGCGACGGTGACCCGGCCCCCGACGGCTCGGGTCCCCTCACGCTGGCCCGCGGCATCGAGATGGGCCACATCTTCCAGCTGGGGCGCAAGTACGCCGATGCCCTGGGCCTGAAGGTGCTCGACCCGAACGGCAAGCTGGTGACGGTCACCATGGGCTCCTACGGCATCGGCTGCAGCCGCGCGGTGGCCGCCGTCGCCGAGAACACCTGCGACGAGAAGGGCCTTGTCTGGCCGCGGAACGTGGCCCCCTACGACGTCCACCTCCTCGCCACCGGCAAGGACGCCGCCGTGTTCGCCTTCGCCGAGGAGTTGTCAGCGCGTCTGGACGCCGCGGGTGTGGCGGTCCTGCTGGACGACCGCAAGGCCAGCCCCGGCGTGAAGTTCAACGACGCCGAACTGCTGGGCATGCCGACCGCGGTCGTCGTCGGACGCGGCTTGGCCGACGGCGTCGTCGAGGTCCGGGAACGGGCGAGCGGGGAGAAGGTCGAGGTGGCGGCAGACGATGTCTTCGAACACCTGCTCGAGGTGCTACACCCCGCCGGTTGAGAGCGCTGGTTGAGAGCGTGTCGGAACCGAGCTCGTCCCCATGACCGGACTCGAACTGCCGCTCCTGACGATCGCGTTCCTCGTGTGCGCGTCGTTCCTGGCGGGCTGGGTCGACTCGATCGTGGGCGGTGGCGGGCTCGTCCAGTTACCCAGCCTGCTCATCGGGTTGCCCGCAGACACCCCCGTCCCCACCATCTCGGGCACCAACAAGGTGCCGAGCTTCATGGGCACCTCGGTGGCGGCGCTCACCTACCTGCGCCGCATCCCGGTCGACTGGTGGGGTGTCCTCCCCCTGGTCGCCGGGTCGGCGACGGGCAGCGCCCTCGGCGCGCGCCTCACCCACTTCCTCGACCGGGCCGCGTTCACGCCCCTCGTGCTCGCTGCGATCGTGGGCGTGGGCGTCTACACGTGGCGGCGTCCGCACCTCGGGCTGCAGCATCGGGCGAAGCACGCCGGCTGGCGGAGCCGGGCACTCTTGGGCGCGATCGGGCTTGTCGTTGGCCTGTGGGACGGCTTCATCGGCCCGGGAACCGGCTCGTTCTTCCTCATCGCGCTCGTCGGCGTGATGGGGTATGAGTTCCTGAGCGCCACGACCTACGCGAAGCTCGCCAACTGGACGACCAATCTGGCCGCCATCGTCGTCCTCGGTTGGACGGGCAACATCCTGTGGGGCATCGCGCTGGCCATGGGGTGTGCGAACCTCCTCGGCGGCTTCACGGGTGCTCGCACGGCGCTGCGGAACGGCAATGCGTTCGTCCGGCGCGTGTTCGGGTGGGTCATCGTCGCCTTGGGCGTCAAGCTCACGTGGGACATGGTCGACTCCATGGTGGTGTCCTGACGACGCGGTGGCGTGAGGGGCCGCGGCAGTCAGAGAGGCAGACCCGGCCAGCGTTCGACGAGGCCCCCCCAGCGCGGTCCTTGCGCCGCGGCCGCGGCGAGGGCGTCCACCACCACCTCCCGGATCGCGGCCGGCCCGTGCGCGATCGAGCGCCCCAGGATCGGCAGGGTTGCGGCCTCCAGCTTCGCCGCGAGCGTGCGGGCGGCTTCCGGGTCGCCCGGCCGGTCCAGGTCGTACCAGGGACGCCCCGGGCTCGGCTCGGGCGTCGGGGTGGGGCCGACGGCGTCCAGCAGTGCGTCGCGGAGCCCGTGCCAGGCGGCGATCCGCGCCTGCAGGGCGGCGACCTCCTCGGCGCCGAGCCCGACGGTCCCGGCCACCTCCTGCAGCCCGTAGGCAGCCTCGGCGGCGGCGTCGAGGGCGCCCTGGAGGGCGTCGCTTCCCGACTGCGGCGGTGGGTCCAGCACGGCGCGGGCAGGTTCGAGGGACGCCGCCGGCGCCGCCCACAGCCCCGCGACCACCGCCGCCCACGCGGCCATGGCCGCCCACACGTGGGGTCGGGCGGTGTCCGCATCCAGGGCCTGGGTGCGGAACGCGTCCCCGGCAGTGGCGAACGCGTCGGCGAGGGCGGCCACGGCGTCCGGCTCGGCCGTCGTGCCGGGGGAGGGGGACGCCGTCGGCGCCGCGAGGGGCGAGGGGCTGGGCAGGGAGACGGTGACGAGCTGGTCGGCGGTCACGCCGAGCGCCCACGCGACGACCTGAGCCTGCGGGGCCGGCCAGGCAGAGCGGCGGGCGCGTTCGAGAACCGTGCGCAACGCGGTCAGACCGGCCTGGCCGGCCAGCGGCGTCGGGGTGGGGGCGGGTGCGATCGTGGGGTCACCGGCGGGGGCCAGCGCGCATCCGGGCAGGATCAGCGCGGCCGCCCCGGAGCATGCGGCGGCGAGGAAGCTACGTCGGCCGAGCACGGGTGAAGGCTACCGCGTGGGGAGGCGAGGGGCGGCGTCCGGGCGGGCGGGTATGCTGACGGGACCGGGCCGCGCCCGCACAACTGGACGACACAACAGGACGGAGGGCCCCATGAAACAGTCAGCCATCGCCGAGGTGGTGGCCCCCGTCGTCGAGCAGTGCGGGCTGGAGGTCGACCGTATCGAGATCACGAGCGCTGGCAAGCGTTCGGTCCTCCGGGTGTTCCTCGACGGGGACGGCCCGGACGGGGGCGGTCCTAGCCTCGACGAGATCGCCGACGCCACACGCGCACTCTCGGCGGCCCTCGACGAGAGCCCCGCCACCGGCAACGCCCCCTACACCCTCGAGGTGTCGAGCCGCGGCACGAGCCGGCCGCTCACCGCCCCCAAGCACTTCCGGCGCAACATCGGTCGCCTCGTCGCGTTGACCTTGGCCGAGGAGAAGGTCACCGGCCGTATCACGGGAGCCGACGACGAGGGCGTGACCCTCGACGTGGACGGCACCGAACGGCGTGTGGCCCACCCCGAGATCCGCAAGGCGGTCGTCCAGGTCGAACTCCGCAAGGACGTCGATCTTGGCGACGTCGGCACCGACGACGACGACGAGGAGTGAGCCGTGGACATCGACATGACGGCGCTGCGCGCGCTCGAGCGCGACAAGGACATCCCGCTGGCCGTGCTGG
Organism: Propioniciclava sp.; assembly: GCF_029977985.1. GTDB lineage: Bacteria > Actinomycetota > Actinomycetes > Propionibacteriales > Propionibacteriaceae > Propioniciclava. The sequence goes on from NZ_JARKOT010000023.1 coordinate 8,928, forward strand.
TCAAGGCGATGGAGGAAGCCCTGCTCAACGCCTACGAGAAGTCGGCGCACCCGGTGAAGGGCGCCAAGGTGGCGCTGGACCCCAAGACGGGCAAGGTGGAGGTGCTCGCGCCCGAACTCGACGAGGAGGGGGAGGTCGTCGGCTGGTACGCCGACACCCCCGAGGGGTTCGGGCGCGTGGCCGCCGCCACCGCACGTCAGGTCATCGTCCAGCGACTCCGTGAAGCGGAGGACGAGCAGAAGTTCGGCCACTTCCAAGCGAAGGAGGGCGACATCCTCACCGGCGTCGTCCAGGCGGACCGGGACAGCCGGACCGTCCGCGTCGACCTGGGCCCGCTCGAGGCGATCATGCCGCTCGCCGAGCAGGTGCCCAACGAGACCTACAGTCACGGGCTGCGCCTCAAGGTGTACGTGGTCAGCGTGCGGCGCGAGCCGCGCGGGCCGCAGGTGGTCGTGTCCCGCACCCACCCCAACCTCGTTCAGCGGCTGTTCCGGTTGGAGGTGCCCGAGATCGCCTCGGGCGTGGTCGAGATCAAGGCGATCGCTCGCGAGGCAGGGTTCCGCACGAAGATCGCCGTGCTCAGCCACGACACGAACGTGTCGGCGAAGGGCGCATGCATCGGCCCGATGGGGCAGCGGGTGCGCACGATCATGAACGAGTTGAACGGCGAGAAGATCGACATCGTCGACTACTCCGAAGACGGTGCTAAGTTCGTCGCCGAGGCGCTCAGCCCGGCGAAGGTCAGCAACGTGATCGTGACCGACCAGTTCGCGAAGGCCGCCCGCGTGATCGTGCCCGACTACCAGCTCAGCTTGGCGATCGGCCGCGAGGGCCAGAACGCGCGGCTCGCCGCTCGCCTCACGGGCTGGCGCATCGACATCCGGCCCGACACGCAGGCCTGAGCGGGAGGCCGGACGCCGGGTGGGGGGTCGACTGCCAAGGCTGTAGGCCCGCGCGCTGCGGGGTCGTCGTGGCCCCACCCGCCGAACGGCTGATCAGCGGCCGGGGTGGCCCCCACGCCCGCCGTAACCGATGACTCCGGCGTCGGCGGCTTTCTGCACGGCGTCCGCTTCGGCCTGGGTGAGGGTTCCGTCGGCGACAGCTTGCGCGAGCCGATCGGCGAGGGCCGCTGCGCGGTCCGCGTCGTCGGCAGCCCGCAGGCCGGCAAGGGCGTTGGTCACCTGGTCGACGCCCACGCCCAGTTCGGCGGCGAGGGCTTCCGCGAAGGCCTGCTGGCGGGCGCCGGGGTCGGGCTCGGTCGTGTCGTCGCTCTGTTGGTCGTGCAGGCTCTGGCGGACCGCGTCGAGGGCGGTCCGGACCGTCGCCTCGTCCAGGCCGAGCGCCGAGGCGAGGGCTGCGGCGTCCATGCCGCCCCGCCCGTGGTCGCCCCTGCCACCGTGACCGGCGCGGTCGCCCCGGTCGGGGGCGGCGGTACCGGACGCCGTGGGCGTCGGGTTGGCGGTGGGATCGGCCTGGGCGAGCGTGGCCCCGGCCATTCCGCCGACGGCGAGCGTGCCCGCGGCTACGCCGAGCCCGACCTTGTGGATGGCCTTCATCGATGGTCCTTTCGTTGTGCGGTCCGTGATGCGATGACAGTCCCGAACCTTGGGAGCGGGCTCGGGCCCACCTGTCAGGAGGCTGTGAGAGGTGGGCCCGAGGTCGGTGACGAGCGGATCAGTCGTTGGTGTCGTCGCTCGAGGTTCCGGCGTTGGTCGTGTCGCCGGAGGTGTCCGTGCCGTCGTCGTGACCGCGCCCACCCGGGCCACCCTGCGGGCGGACGCTGTCGAGGGCCGACTGTACCGTGGCTTCGTCGAGGCCGGTCTTGTCGACGATGGCGGTCACGAGGGCGGCGTCCATCGCCTCGCGGTCGGGCCGCTGACCGTCGGCGGGGGCGGCCTGATTGCTGAAGGCCGTGTCGAGGGCGTCCTGGATGGTCGCCTCCTCGACGCCGAGTGCAGTGGCCAGTTCCGCAGCCATGTCGCCCGGGGCGCCGCCATGGTCCCCGTCCCCGTCCCCCGGACCTTGGGCCGAGCGGTCGGGGGCGGCGCCGTCGTCGCTGCCGGGGTCGCCCTGGGGCGGTTGGCCCTGCTGGCTGGAGTCCGTGCCGGAGGCAGGTGCGGTCGACGACTGCGCCGACGTGGTCGTGGTGTCGCCGTTGGTCAGTTCGGCGGCGTTGGTGATCCCGACCGCCGCGCCGACACCCAGCGCGAGAGCGCCCACGCCCAGGCCGATCTTCTGGATGGTCTTCATCGTGTGGTCCTTTCGGTTCTTCTTCGTAAGCCCGGTGGGCCTTGCACCATCCAGTAGGCAGTCGGGAACTGTCGCAGCGCTGCGACGAACCTGTCGATTCGCTGAGAGCCTCGGTGACCTGAGAGCCTCGGTGACGTGCGCCGAGGGCGGAGTTGGGTGTCGGGAGGTGGGGGCACAGTGGGAATGCCAGCCAGCGGGAGAGCGTTGGATAGGCTGCTTGAGTGCCGATCCGAACCTGTGTGGGCTGTCGTCGCACCGATGACCAAGGGGCCATGGTCCGCATTGTGCGCGGCCCCGACGGTCTTGTCGTGAGCCGCACGGGCGCCGGACGCGGCGTGTGGCTCCACCCCGGGTGCGGCGCGCTCGCCCTCAAGAGGAAAGCGCTCGGTCGGGCGTTGCGCGGTGATCCGGGCCCCCCGGACGCCGTCGCCGCGCTCCTCGCCGGGGTCGACGCACGCGCCGACTTGGGCAAAGCGACCAGTCTCTGAGTAAACTGGCGGCTGCGCTTCGCGCGCCGTGCGCGAACACAACAGAAGGTGGGCTAACGCTCATGACCACTCGATGAGTACCCAGAAATGAGCAACAACGTCTAGCCGGCCTGCGCATCCGCGGGCCTGAAGGAGAGTAGTGGCCAAGGTCCGCGTCTATGAACTCGCCAAGGAGTTCGGACTCGAAAGCAAGGATGTCCTCAAGACACTCCAGGACATGGGCGAGTACGTCCGGTCCGCATCGTCGACGATCGAACCCCCGGTCGTCCGGCGTCTCACCGAGAAGCTGAAGGGCGACGCCGCGCCCGCACAGCCTGCTGCGCCGGTGGCAAAGCCGGCCCCGAGCGCCCGCCCGGTGGCGACCCCGTCACCAGCCCCTCGGCCCGAGCCGCCCGTGCAGGCGGCCACTCCGACGCCTGCCGCCTCAGCGGCGGCCCCGACGCCGACCGCCGAGCGCCATGCCCCGGCGACCCCGACCCAGGCGCCCGCCGTCCAACCGGCACAGCCCCAGGCGCCGTCGCCGGCCCCGGCGGCTGGGCAAGCTCCGCGTCCCGCGGCGCCGGGCCCGCGCCCAGCGGCACCGCGCCCGGCGTCGCAGACCCCGCAGGGCGGGCCG
>NZ_JARKOT010000034.1 GCF_029977985.1 Propioniciclava sp.
CGTGACCGGCGGCACCCGGGGCATCGGCCGGGAGGTCGTGCGTGCGCTGGCGCCGACGTGGCGGGTGCTCGTGGGCGGTCGGGACGCGGCGGCCGTCGCGGCGGTCGTCGCCACGTGTCCGGACGCCGCCGGTTTCGTCTGTGACCTGGCCGACGAGGCAGCGACCGCGGCGGCCTCGTCCCGGCTCGGGTCGCTCGACGCGGTCGTGCACTCGGCCGGGGTGCTCGGGTACGGCCCACTGGACGCTGTGGACCGGTCGGAGTGGCGGCGGGTGCTGGAGCTCAACGTGGTCGCGCCGGCGCACCTGACGTCGCTGCTGCTTCCCCTGCTGCGGGCGTCCCGGGGGCAGGTCGTGGCGATCAACTCGGGCTCGGGCTTCACGGCGGGGGCCAGCGGTGGGCTGTACGCGGCATCCAAGTTCGCGCTGCGTGCCTGGACCGACGCGCTGCGCGCCGAGGAGCGCGGCCGGGTGCGGGTGAGCTCGGTGCACCCCGGTCGCGTGGACACCGACATGCAGCGCGACCTCGTGGCGGCCGAGGGCGGGGAGTACCGGGCGGAGGAGTACCTGGCGGCGTCCTCCGTGGCGCGCGCAGTGGCGGCCGCGCTCGAGGCGTCCGACGATGCCGCGTTCGACGTGGTGAATGTCCGGCCGTCGGGGCTGGCGCGCCCCTCTTGAGCGTGATCAAGCCGTGTCAACAAGATTGTTGACAACTTGTTGACGGTCCAGTGCGTCGCAGCATCCTCACGGACAAGGGAGACTGTGATGAACCTGCGATTCGTCGCCCGCCCGGGGCGCGCATGAGCACCGCCGTCGCGACGCCGCCGACGGCCGCCTCGCCGGGGAAGAAGCCCAAGACCGCCTGGCAGCGGTTCTCGTCGCTGCCAGCGCCCGTGCTGGGGCTCATCGGCACGCTGATCTTCCTGCTCGTCTGGGAGATCGTGCCCCGCATCGGCCTGGTGTCGCCGCGCTACGTGCCTCCGGCCAGCGAGGTGCTCGCCCTCTTCGCCCGCAACCTCATCTACCGCAGCTTCTGGGCCGCCACGGGCGAGACCCTGAAGGGCTGGGCGATCGGCCTCACGATCTCGACCGTGGCGGCGGTCGCCATCGGCCTCGTCGTGGGCTCGTCGACGTTCCTGCAGCGCTTCACCGCCTCGACCATCGAGTTCCTGCGCCCGATCCCGTCGGTCGCCCTCATCCCGCTGGCGGTGCTGCTGTTCGGCGTCCAACTCGGCTCGAAGCTGCTGCTCATCGTCTACGCCTCGTTCTGGCAGATCCTCATCCAGGTGCTCTACGGCGTCGGTGACGTCGACCCCGTGGCCAACAACACCGCCAAGAGCTTTGGCCTCGGCTACTTCGCCCGCATGCGCCACGTCGTCTGGCCGACGGTGCTGCCCTACCTCATGACCGGCCTGCGCCTCGGCGCCGCCGTCGCACTCATCCTGTCGGTGACGGCCGAGCTGGTCATCGGCAACCCTGGCCTAGGCAAGGAGATTGCGCTGGCCCAGTCCGGCGGCGCCATCGCCCCCATGTACGCTCTCGTCCTGGCGACCGGCTTCCTCGGCGTCCTCGTCAACATCGTGTTCCGCTTCATCGAGCGCAAGACGCTGGCCTGGCACTCGTCGGTCCGGTCGGAGGCCCTGTGATGAAGACGCTCAAGACCATCGGATACGCCGTCGGCCTGCCGGCACTGCTCGTCCTCGCCTGGTGGGCGCTCACCGCGTCCAGCACCTCCTTCTGGGTGCCGAAGCCGCTCCAACTGCTCAACACGTTCATCAAGGTCTGGATCGGCCCCCGCTTCATGGTGGACGTCGTCCCCTCCGTCCTGCGCCTCCTCGCCGGGCTGGCGGTGGCGATCGTCCTCGGCATCGGCCTCGGCCTGTTCATCGGCAGCAGCCGGGTGCACCGGCGCTTGGCCGAGCCGGTCCTCGAACTGTTCCGGGCCATCCCCCCGCCCGTCCTCGTGCCGATCCTGATGGTCATGGTCGGCATCGGTGACACGATGAAGATCGCCGTCATCGTGTTCGGCTGCATCTGGCCCATCCTGCTCAACACGATCGAGGGCGTGCGCAGCCTCGACGAGGTTCAGTCCGACACGGCCAAGGTGTTCGGCATCCACGGTGCCTCCCGCGTCACGATGCTCACCCTTCCCGCCATCGCGCCGTTCTACATCGCCGGCATCCGCCAGGCGCTGTCGATCGGCCTGATCCTCATGGTCATCTCCGAGATGTTCGCGGCCCGCTCGGGTCTCGGCTTCACCATCGTCCAGTTCCAGCGGTCGTTCGCGATCCCCGAGATGTGGAGCGGCATCGTCCTGCTCGGCCTCATCGGCGTCGTCATGGCCACCCTGTGCTCCTTCATCGAGAAGCGCGTCCTGCGCTGGTACCACGGCCTGAAAGAGGTTGAGCACAGTGAATGACACGACCCGCACCAGCACGGACGCCCCCGCTCGGCCCGCGAGCAGCGCCAGGAGACCCTCCTGAGCGTCAAGGGCGTGCGGAAGATCTACCCGTCGGCCGCGGGGCCCGTCGAGGCCGTCCGCAACCTCACCTTCGACGTCCGGCGCGGCGAGCTGGCCTGCATCGTCGGCCCGTCCGGCGCCGGCAAGACCACGCTGCTCAAGATCATCTCCGGCCTCCTTGAACCCACCGAGGGCGAGGTCGTGCTCGATGGCAAGAAGGTGACCGGGCCGCCGAAGACGATGGCGGTCGTCTTCCAGGAGTACGGCCGCTCGCTGTTCCCCTGGCTCACCGAGCACGGCAACGTCGAACTGCCCCTCAAGAACGCGAAGGTTCCCGCGGCCGCGCGCGCCCGGCGCGTTGACGAGGCCCTGGACGCCGTCGGCCTGGGCCACGCACACAAGCGCTACCCGTGGCAGCTCTCGGGCGGCATGCAGCAGCGCGTCGCCATCGCGCGGGCCGTGGCGTACAACCCCGACGTGCTCCTGATGGACGAGCCCTTCGCCGCTGTCGACGCCCAGACGCGCGCCGACCTGGAGGACCTCGTCCGCGACATCTGGCACCGCCTCGGTGTGACCGTCCTGTTCGTCACCCACGACATCGACGAGTCGGTCTATCTGGCCGAACGCGTCATCGTCTTGTCGAGTTCGCCGACCGTCGTCCAGGAGGACGTCGTCATCGACCTGCCCGACGAGCGCTCCCAGCTCGAGACCCGCTCGACGCAGCGCTTCACCGAGCTGCGCCACCACATCTACG
>NZ_JARKOT010000197.1 GCF_029977985.1 Propioniciclava sp.
TGTGGATGCCGATCGACGGGTGCAGCGCCGAGGGCGGCGCCCACGCACGGAATCGGACGCCGCCCACACGGTCGGGTCCGCCGGCGCTCGACATGGGCACCGGGACGCCGTTGCAGGTGAGCACGTGCCGCCCCTCGACCATCCCCGAGGCGGTGACCTGCACACGCTCCACCGAGCTGTCCACGTAGCGTGACGTACCCGACAGGCTGACCTCCTCACCGAGCACGTGCCACGGCTCCAGGGCGCCGCGCAGTTCCAGATGGACGCCGCTGGCGTCCGTCTCGCCGAGCCGCGGGAAGCGGAACTCGAGGAACGGCGCGAACCAGCCGGCGTCGAACGACTGCCCGAGGAGGGGCTCGAGGTGGGCGTTGAGGTCGTCGACCACGGCGCGCAGGTCGGCCGTGGCGAACGCGGGCAGGAGGAAGCGGTCGTGGAGACGTGTGCCCCAGCGGACCAGCGGCTTGCGATACGGCTCGTGCCAGAACCGCAGCAGCAGCGCGCGGACGAGGAGCGCCTGGACGAGCGACATGCGCTCGTGGGGCGGCATCTCGAAGCCGCGCATCTCGAGCAGACCGAGGCGTCCGCCCGGCCGGTCGCCGCTGTAGAGCTTGTCGATGCAGAACTCGGCGCGGTGCGTGTTGCCCGTGAGGTCGGTGAGGAGGTGGCGCAGCAGCCGGTCGGTGAGCCACACCTGGGACTTGCGCTGGCGGGCGACCCGCTCCTCGGGGTCCTCGTTCCAGACCCAATCGGCGCGAATCGCCGCCTCGACGTCGTGTTCGACGTCGGGGTCGGCCTGCATCGCCTCCAGCTCGGCGAACGCGATCTCGAGTTCGTAGAGGTATTCGTGGCGGCCCTCGTCCACGCGCGGCGCCTGGCTGGTCGGGCCGATGAAGCGACCCGAGAAGACGTAGGACAAGGCCGGATGATGCTGCCAGAACGTGATCATTGACTGCAGCAGATCGGGGCGGCGCAGGAGCGGCGAGCTGAACGGGTCCGGGCCCCCGAGCGTGATGTGGTTGCCGCCCCCGGTGCCCGTGTGGGTGCCGTCGAGGTCGAACTTCTCCGTGGCGAGCCCGGAGTGGCGGGCGTCGTCGTAGAGCGTGGTCGTGAGCTCCTCGAGCTCGGCCCACGTCCGGGTGGGGTGCACGTTCACCTCGATGACGCCCGGGTCGGGGGTGACGGACAAGGTGGTCAGGCGGTGGTCGGCGGGCAGCGGGTAGCCCTCGACGACGACAGGCGTGCCCAGTTCGGCCGCCGCCCCCTCGACGGCCGCGACCAACTTCACCGCGTCGTCGAGCGCGTCGAGCGGCGGCAGGAAGACGAGCAGGTGGCCCTCGCGGGCCTCCACGGCCACGGCGGTGCGGGGGGCGCGCTCGATGGGCAGTTCCGTGGCCGGGGGCGCCATGTCGCCGGGCTGCGGCGCCGAGACGTCGTCGTCGGGGCCGGCGTTGTGCGTGATGTCGGGCTGCTCGCCCCAGGCGAGGGAGTTGAGCGGCAGGCGCAGGCCGAGCGGGCTCGTGCCGGGCGCGAGGAACAAGGCCCGGCGGCGCGGCCGCCAGCGCGCGGTGCCCCAGCCGCCGTCGGGATGCACGAACAGCGGCACGACCCAGCCGGCAGGGCGCTCGGCAGTGGCGTCGAGCGCGTCCACGTCGGGATCGTCGTCTGCGTCCGGCCGGTCGCCCCACGGCTGGCGTGCCTCCGACCACACCTTCTCGATCGGATCCTCGAAAGCCGGCAGGACGAAGTCGCCCGGCACCCCCAGGCGCGCCGCCAGGGAGTGGGCGAAGGCGTCCACCTGGGCGTCGGACGCCGCGGCGTCCGTGGGCAGCGTCGCCTTGCCCCACGGATCGGCGAGCAGCGCCTGGTCCTGCCACAGGGGGACGCCGTCGGCGCGCCACATGAGCGCCATCTGCCAGCGGGGGAGCGGCTCGCCCGGGTACCACTTGCCCTGGCCGTGCTGGACGAGCCCGGCCGAAGCCCACCGCTTGCGCAGCAGCCCGGCCAGCCGGGTGGCCAGCTCGCGCTTCTCGGGCCCGTCGGCGGCGGTCTCCCACTGGGGGGTGGACGTGTCGCCGGCCGACACGAACGTGGGCTCGCCGCCCATCGTCAGGCGGACGTCGGCGTCGGCGAGAGCCGTGTCGATAGCGGTGCCGAGCGCGCGGACGCCCGCCCACTGGTCGTCGGTGTAGGGCTTGGTGACGCGCACGTCCTCGTGGATGCGGGTGACGGTGTTCTCGAACGCGAACTGGACGCCCACCACCCCCGTCGCGCCGGTGATCGGGGCCGAACTGCCCGGGTCGGGTGTCGCCGAGAGCGGGATGTGGCCTTCGCCCGCGAAGAGTCCACTGGTGGCGTCGAGGCCGATCCAGCCGGCGCCCGGAATGTAGACCTCGGCCCAGGCGTGCAGATCGGTGAAGTCCTGCTCGGGGCCGGCGGGGCCGTCGATGGGCTCGAGGTCGGCCGTGAGCTGCACGAGGTAGCCCGACACGAAGCGGGCCGCGAGGCCGAAGCGGCGCAGGATCGACACGAGGAGCCAGGCCGAGTCGCGGCAGGAGCCGAGCGCGCCGTCGAGGGTCTGCCTGGGGGTCTGCACGCCGGGCTCCAGCCGGACGGTGTACGCCACGTCGCCGTGCACCGCGGTGTTGACGGCCACGAGGAAGTCGACGATGCGCGTGTCGCCGCCGGTGATGCCCAAGGGCGCGATGCGGCGTTCGATCCAGGCGTCCACGAGATCGGGGGCGTCACCGGCGGCGTCCGGGCTCTCGGGCACGTGGCGCAGGTAGGGGGCGAGGTCCTCGCGCAGCCCGCCCGGGTACGCGAAGGGGAACGTCTCCGCGTACTCCTCGACGAAGAAGTCGAACGGGTTGATGACCGTCATGTCGGCCACCAGGTCGACGGTGATCGACAGATGGTCGGCCGGCTCGGGGAAGACGAGGCGCGCGAGGTAATTGCCGAAGGGGTCCTGCTGCCAGTTGATGAAGTGGTTCGGCGGGGACACCGTCAGCGAGTACGCCTCGATCGGCGTCCGGCTGTGCGGCGCTGGCCGCAGCCGCACCGTGTGTGGGTGGATCGTCACCGGCGCATCGAAGGTGTACTGGGTCGAATGGTGGAGGGCCACGCGGATCGTCACGGCGCACAGCCTAGGGGCAGCCCGGCCGGAGCCGGACCGCCCCCGTGTTACGGCTGAGTCACGGGCTGGTTCAGGGGCGGAACGTGAGCGAGGCGAGCGAGACGAACGGTCCCGGCTGCCCGGACTCGAACGTGATGTAGACCCGTTGGACCCCCGTCAGGCCGGGCGCGTTGAACGGAACGTCCCACCAGGCGGTCCAGCCGCCCGTCGAGCCGACCGCGAGCGATCCGACGGGCGCGGCGGTCGCGCTGCCCACCCGCACCTGGACGAGACCCGACACGCCACCGGCCGCCCCGGACGCCACCCGCGCCACCACGTCGCGCGAGGGTTGGGCGCCGAAGTCGAGGTCGAACACGAGTGAGGCGCCGTTCGCCACCGGCCCGGTCGATCCGCCCGGGACGGTCACGGTCGCGTAGGCGGGTGTCGCCGCCGTCGGTGACGGTGCGGCTGTCGGCGGGACGGACGCCGTAGGCGTGGCCGTTGCGACATGGCCGCGGAACTGGCCCGACCGCAACGCCGCGAACGGCGCGGGCTGTCCCGAGGTGAACGTGAGGGTGATGTCACGCACTCCGGTGAGGTTCCGGTCGACGTTGAGCGGGATCGTGCGCCACGCATCCCAGCCGCCGGTGTTGGCCACCGCCAAACTGCCGAGCACGCGGCCCGTGGGACCGCCATCGCGGATCTCGACCAGCCCGGACACGCCCCCTGTCGCTCCCGAGGCGACCGTAAGAGCGGCATCGGTGTAGCCGCCCGCACCGAAGTCGAGCCGGACGGTGATCGAACCACCGTTGGCCGTCGGCCCCGTCACCGCGGCGAAGCCGGCGTAGGGGTCGCCGACGGGGACGGCTGTCGGCGAGGTGGACACCGTGGGTGTCGGGATGGCCGTGGGACTGGTGGTGGGCAGCGGCGTCGGAGAGGCGGCTCCGGGCCCCGGCCGCGCGGCGGCGTCCGTCGCCTTGCCGGAGGCGACCACGGCGTACAGATAGGCCCGCGTGTTGCCGTTGTCGATGTCGGTCGGCGCGAGTTGCGCGGCGAGGGACTGCGCGCGGGATCGGTCGACGAGGGACAACAGCATGATGTTCCAGTCGATGAGGTGGCTGCGGCCGGTCACCTGGGGGTTGTAGGCGAGGACGGCGTCGAACGCAGGGGTGATGACGTTGCCACCGAGCACCGTGAGGTAGCCGAACTGCGACGGGCCGAGCGGGATGACCTGGATGCCGAGGATGTCGCTGGCGTCGGGTGACCACCACGTGCCGTAGTCGGTCTTGCCGGCGAACATCATCGAGACGATCGTCTTGTCGAAGGCGCCCGTGCGGTAGGGCGTCCACCAGTAGGCGGCCGCCGTGGCGGCCTCGTTGCTCAACATCCACGTGGCCTGGGTGGACATGGCGCCGTCACCCGAGGCGCGGGCCCAGAAGTCGAGCCCGGCCCACGCGTTGGCGGCCTCGGAGGTCGACTCCTGGTCGTTGCCGTCGAACCCGCCGCCCGTGCCGTTGGCCCAGGAGTGGCCGCGCCAGTCGTCGAAGGAGCGGCGCTTGATCGTCGTGGCGGTGTCGGTGGGGCTCGCGATGTCGGCGACGAGGGCGTTCGCGACGGCTGCGTAGCGGGTCACGAGCGACGGATCCTCGAGGCCCAGGATGCCGGCGGCGTATAGGAAGTAGCCGTAGTGGAAGTGGTGGTCGTTGGCGTTCTCACCGGAGCCGAAGCTGTCCTGGTGGCCGATGACGGTCTTCAGGGTCGCGTCGTAGCTGAAGCACTTGATGCTCTGGGTCAGGCACCGCTGGGGGTCCATCCAGAGGTCGAGCTGGCCCGTGACGGCGGCCTTGATCGTGGCGGCCTCGCTGGTCAGGCCGAGCTGAACGGCGAGCCGGTAGAGGTTGACGGCCCGGAACAGCTCCTTGCCGCCGAAGTAGGTGTCCTTGGCGACGAACGTGGTGACGGTCGGGACGTCGGCCTTCACCAGAGCCGCCAGCTCGGTGCGCTGGGCGGTGCTCAGACCGGCCAGATCGACGTCGCGTTGGCTCGTGTACGAGGGCACGGAGAACGTGAACCGGGTGCCGCGCACGCCGGCCGCCCAGCCGTTCGGATTCTCCCAGCGCCCGGTCAGCGTCGGCAGCCCGTACTCCTGGTGCGGCATCTGCGTGAACACCGTGGCTGCCGAATTCTCGGTGGTGAGGGTGAAGGTGGTCGTGGCCGTCGTGGCGGTCACTCCGTGGGTCACCTGTGTCCCGGTGACGCGGACCGCCCCGGAGACCAGCGCCGCGATGTCGGACGCCGTCGCCCCCTTCGGCTCGGCGAACGCGTGGAGCATGCCCCCGGCGGGCAGCGACAGCATGGTGCCGGCCAGGCTGGCGGAGGTCGAGACGACGTGGATGACCTGGCCGGTTGGGGCGGTCCAGGTCCAGTGGCCGCTTCCCGCGGCAGTCAGGCTGCGGTCGGATGCCACCGACTGAGCCGACGCGGCGCGGTACTGCACGTAGGGCCATCCCTCGACCGCGGTGAGCGTGCCCACGGCCGCGCTGCCGGC
>NZ_JARKOT010000077.1 GCF_029977985.1 Propioniciclava sp.
CGACCACCGGCCCCTCCTCAACTCCGGCCCACTGCTCAAGCACAACGCGAACCTCCGCTACACCTCGGACGCCGCCTCCTCGGCCCTGTGGCGGCGCGCATGCGCGGCGGCCGACGTGCCGACGCAGGATTTCGTCTCGAACAACGCCGTGCCCTGTGGTTCGACGATCGGCCCCATGACGGCCGAGCGGCTCGGGGTGGTCATGTGCGATGTCGGCGTCCCCCTGCTGAGCATGCACTCGGTGCGTGAACTCGCGGGTGTGAAGGACCTCGCGTGGCTGGCCGACGCCCTGACCGCCTACTACGCAGGGGCCTGATGGACGCCCGCCAGCTCGTCGCCACGCCGGTCGCGACCGCCGTGGCCGCGGTGTCCGCGCTCATCGGGCTCGCGCCGTGGCTGGCGTCGGGGGCCCGGCTGCCCGTCCAGAACCTCTGGGCGAAGGCCACGGCCCCGGACGACATGCCCCTGGCTCTGCTGCCGATCAGCCAGTACGCGACGACCACGATCGTCGCCCTGCTCCTCACGGGAGCCGCCCTCGGGGGGCTGACCGTCCGCGTCCTGCGCAAGGGCATGGACGGCGCGCGGGGTCCCCTCATCGGCGGTGCCGTGGGGCTCAGCGCGGTTCAGCTGCTGGCCATCGGCCAGAGCTTCTGGGTCGTCGCCGAGGGGCACGGACTGCTCGACGACACCGCCGACCCTCGGGCGCACCTCTACGTCGGCGCCCTCCTCGCGGCTGCCTTGCTCACGTGGCTGGTGGCGCTGACCGTTCATGCCCTCACCGCTTCGCGCCGCCGTGGCCGCGTAGCCTTCGGCCTCGCCCTCTCCACGGTGCCCTTCGCCGCTTGGTTGGCTGCCTGGGCGACGCCGTTCGTCCACGTCGAGCAGGGGCCCGGCCCGCTGGGCGTCGTCATGGCTTGGCTTCCGGCGGTCGTCGTGGGTGGGGCGCTCGGCTGGGCGGGGTTCCGCCGCGGCGACCGGTGGAGCTGGTTCTGGAGCCTCGGCGTCCTGTGGCTGCTGCCTCCTGTCCTGATCGCGTGTGAGGCGGCGCTGGGCGCCCGCAACGAACTGGGCAACTGGGGCGCGATGCTCGACACGGCGTCCAGGTTGTTCCTCGCGACGCTGGACACCAGCTGGCACAAGGTGGCCGTGGCACTCGGCATCGCCCTCGTGGTCGCGCTGGTCCTGCACCTGACGGGCCGATCCGGACGCCGCCGGTCGAGCTCGGCCGACCCGTCCGCCCGGGCAGCGACCGGGGCTTAGGGGAGCAGATCGAGGCGGGCGCCTGCGGCGTCCGACCATCGGACGGCGCCCTCGCTGTGTGCGCGCACCCCGTGGGAGCACGCACGCCGTGTAGGTTCACATACGCCGCGCAGACGCGGCGCACGTGAACCTTGGCGGCGTAAGACCGGACCGAGCCGGCGTAGGTGCACCCAGCCGGCGTGGACGCGCCCAAGCGGCGTGGATGGTCTCGACGGTTCAGCGGGCCCTCGGGAACTCCCGCTGGGGCGCACCGGCTCGGGCGATCAGGCGCCCCCAGATCATGAGCCGTGCGTCGAGTACGACCACAAGATCTGGGAGCGCCAGTTCATCCCGCCCGGCGCGTGGAACACATTGATCCGCGTTTCCTTAGCCGTCCACCTTCGACGTGTCGCGTTTGCGGGTGAGCCAACGCCAGACGGTGCCGCCGGTGGAGTGGTCCTCACCGGTGCGGATGAGGGTGAGGACGGTGTCGTTGATGAGCGCCAACTCCTGGCGGCGCCGGGCCTCTGCGGAGCCGACGAACAGCACCTCGTCGCCGGCGGCGAGCTTGAGTCCCTTGCCGGGGTTGATGATCGTCTTGGCGCCGCGTGCGTAGACGAGCGGCATGAGCCACAACGGCTCTTGGGGGTTGCGCGGGTCGGCCTTGAGGTGGCCGACGGTGACCTCGGCGCCCTCCTTGATCTGGCGGGTGACGGCGGGCGCCATGTGGTCGTCCATGACGATGGACCACGTCTCGGGAACGAACCCCGGGCGCAGGCTCTGCAGCTTGTCGACGAGCTTCGCGCAGACGGGTTCGTCCTGGTTGCGGAGGTTCTCGAGGTAGCGGGCCATGAGCGGGGTGGTGATGACGGCGAGGAACTCGCGGGCGACGAGTTTGGCGGGTTCCATGCTCAGGTCCCCGTCGAAGGCCTCGAAGAGGGGGGCCGACGAGCGCTGGTTCTGCCGCGTGACGACGAAGATGTCGGGTTTCATCTCGCGGGCCCGGACGGCGATGGCGAGGTTGCGGCGGTCGTCGGCGTGGCCGGCGACGATGCCGCTGGCGTGGTCGATCCCGGCCGCTTCGAGGACGCCGGGTTCGGTGCCGCGGCCCTTCACGTCGACCTCGACGCCGCCGTCGTAGTGGGAGTGGTCGATGACGCTGACGGTGAGGCCGAAGTTGCGGAGGCGTTCGGTGATGGCGTGGCCGAACCGGCCGTAGCCGCACATGATCCAGTGGCCGGCGGGCGGGTGGTGCTCCTCGGGTAGCGGCATGCCCGGCAGGCCGGTGAGGATCTCGCGGGCCAGGTAGCGCTCGGGAGCGATGATCGCCGAGACGAGGTGCTCGGCGAACCGGTCGAAGGGGTTGATCACGATGTCGTGGCTGAAGACGCCGTGGGTGGTGTCCATGTCGGGTTCGCGGATGCGGGCGAGGACGGGCAGGCCCGGGCGCAGGAGTTCGACGTTGACCGACACGTTGAGGTTCGTCAGGTCGTCGACGGTGAGGGCCATGACGCCCCGGCAGTTCGGCATGAGCATGCCGGCGGCCATAAGGGCGTCCGGCTGGGAGGCGTCGGCGCTGCTCATGGGTGGGTCGAAGCTGAACTGTTCGAGGCGCAGTTCGTCGAAGCGGGTCTGGTCCGACTCGATGATGACGAACCGCAGGCCGAGCCGGTCGAGGCCGCGACAGACGAGCGTGCCGGTCTCGCCGCAGCCGGCGACGATGTAGAAGGGCTCGCGCAGCGCCCGGATCCGGGTGTTGAAGCGGGCGGAGGCGAGGGCGTTGCGGAAACCGACGTCCTGGAGGAGGGCCACGAGCGTGACCAGCGTGTACGACCAGCCGATGACCGTGGCGTAGATGCTGAACGTCATCCAGAGGCGCTGGGCGCCGGAGTAGGGCACGGGGATCTCGCCGAAACCGATGGTGGTGCCGGTGTAGCTGATGACGTAGAAGGCGTGGAACAGGCCCATCCCGGGCGTGGGGTTGCCGGCGGCGTCCACGCCGGGCATGAGGGCGAGGCCGACGGTGCAGAGCGTGTAGACCAGCACGATGGCGATGAGGGGCGCCCTCATCCTGCGCAGGACGAGGAAGAAGACGTTCTTCATCGGCAGCCGTGACTGCCCGGGAGGTGGCGCCATGGGTCAGCGGCGCATGGTCAGGATCTCGCCCAGCATGAGGACGACCGAGATGATGTTGGCCAGCAGCGCACCGCCTGAGAAGGAGACGACCTGGCTCATGATGTGCCCGTCCATGCCCGGACCGATGTAGACGGCCCACGTCCAGATGAGGGCGGCGATCAGGAGTTCGGCGTCGGCGACCAGCGACGTGGCCAGGTGCACGGCGCCCAGCTGGGTGCGGTCGCCGAACTTCAAGATGGTGGCGATGACGCTGACGGCCAGCGCCCCCGCGAGCCCCCAGACGCTGTGCAGTTCGGGGCGGTCCATCTCGCCGATCCAGAAGCCGAAGTTCATGGTCGCGGCGAGCGTGATGAAGAAGCCGAAGACGACCTTCTCGAAGTTCATGGGTGCCCTCCCGTGGCGGCGGCGTCCGGTGTGTGACACGGCAACTGTAAGTCCGGACGCCGCCGGTTGCGGCATGCACGGGGTGAGTGGCGGCGTCCGGAGCCCGTAGACTGAACCCTCGTGGCACTCACCATCGGTATCGTCGGGCTCCCCAACGCGGGCAAGTCGACCCTCTTCAACGCCCTCACCCGCAACAGCGTCCTCGCGGCGAACTACCCGTTCGCCACGATCGAACCTAACGTGGGCGTGGTGGGCGTGCCGGAGCCGCGGCTGGCCGTGCTGGCGAAGATGTACGACTCGGAGCGGGTCGTGCCCGCGACGGTGAGCTTCGTCGACATCGCGGGCATCGTGAAGGGCGCCTCGCAGGGCGAGGGGATGGGCAACGCGTTCCTGGCGAACATCCGCGAGGCGGATGCGATCTGCCAGGTGACCCGGGCGTTCGCCGACGACGACGTGACGCACGTGGACGGCGCGGTGAACCCGGCTTCCGACATCGACACGATCACGACCGAGTTGGTGCTGGCCGACCTGCAGACGGTCGAGAAGGCGTTGCCGCGGCTGGAGAAGGAGGCGCGCATCAAGAAGGAGGTGCAGCCGAAGCTCGCGGCGTGGAAGCAGGCGTACGAGACGCTGAGCGGGGGCACCGGCGTGTTTGCCGCCGGGCTCGACCCCGAGCCGCTGCGGGACCTGTTCCTGCTGACGGCGAAGCCGTTCATCTACGTGTTCAACTGCGACGCCGACCAGTTGGCGGACGCCGCCCTTCTCGCCCGCATGGCTGCGGTCGTGGCGCCGGCCGAGGCGATCTTCCTGGACGCCAAGTTCGAGTCGGAGCTGGTGGAGATGGAGCCGGAGGAAGCCGCGGAGTTCTTGGCCGAGGCCGGCGTCGACGAGCCGGGCCTCGACAAGCTGGCGCGGGTGGGCTACGACACGTTGGGGCTGCAGAGCTACCTCACGGCCGGGCCGAAGGAGGCCCGCGCGTGGACGATCCGCAAGGGCGCCACGGCCCCGGAAGCTGCGGGCGTCATTCACACCGACTTCCAGAAGGGGTTCATCAAGGCCCAGGTGGTGTCCTACGACGACTTGGTCGAGCTCGGCTCCGAAGCGGCCGCGAAGGCCGCGGGCAAGATGCGCCTGGAAGGCAAGGACTACGTCATGGCCGACGGCGACGTGGTCGAGTTCCGCAGCAATGTGACATCACGTTGATACCCTTGGAGGCATGACCGCAGCAGCCTCCAGCAAGACCACATCGCCCGTCCGAGCGGCGATCTATCTGCGCATCTCGCAGGACCGCGAACTGGACGGACTGGCCATCGAGCGTCAGCGCGAGGACTGCGAGAACCTGGCCAAGTTTCGTCGCTGGGAAGTGGTAGAGACCTACGTCGACCAGTCCAAGGGAGCGACTGACAAGACGAAGAAGCGCCCCGCCTACGACCAGATGGTCGCCGATTACCACGCCGGACGCTTCACCGCGATCGTCTGCTACGACCTCGACCGTCTCACCCGCCAGCCGCGCCAGCTCGAAGACTGGATCGATTGGGCCGAGGAGCGCGGTCTGCAACTCGTCACTGCCAACGGCGACGCCGACCTGTCCACCGACGGGGGGCGCATGTACGCCCGGATCAAGGCGGCCGTGGCCAGGGCCGAGATGGAGCGCAAGAGCGCCCGTCAGTCCCGCGCCCACGTCCAGCGCGCCGAGCAGGGGAGGCCACCCAAGGGTGTTCGGCCCGTCGGGTACGCAGTCGACGGCAAGGTCATCCGCCGCGAGGCGGTAGCCGTGAAGGCGATCTATGCCGCGTTCGATGGCGGAGCATCGCTGCGGGGGATCGCCCGTGCGCTCAGCGGCATCAAGGAGAATGACGCCGCCAAGGCCGAGCAGGTGCAAGGCGTACCGAGGCTCCCCAACCATTCGCGCACTCTCACGATCGAGCGCAACGCCAAACGCGCCACTGAGGGGCTGGCTCCCCGAGAAGTCCCCGACGACCGCCCGTGGGCCGAGAGCACGGTGCTGAGCATCCTCCGCAACCCGCGCTACGCGGGCTACAGCGTCTACACCGACGTCAAGGACCGGCGCTCCACGATCCAGGCCAACCAGCAGAAGAAGGCCGAGCTGGAGTCGGCCAAGGGCGAGCCCGTGCTCATGGTCAAGGGCAAGCGCCGCGCTTGGCGCGACTTCATCGCCCGTGACGAGAACGGTCAGCTCGTGAAGGGCAAGTGGACGCCCCTGGTCGACGAGGACCTGTGGCAACGCGTCCAGGAACGCCTCGACGACCCCAGCCGGGCCACGAATCGTGTCGGTACTCACCGCCGCCACCTCGGCAGTGGCCTCTACCTGTGCGGTCTGTGCGATGAACCGATCCGGGGCGCTTCGCGGGGCTACCGGTGCAAGCACGGGCACATCAACCGGACGGGCGCGCCCATCGACGATCTGGTTCGCAAGGCAGTTGCGGCCCGGCTGTGCGAGCCCGACGCCCTGCGCAACGTGCCTGCCACGGACTCGCCGAGGCTGGCTGGCCTCCAGGCCGAGATCGGCGAGCACCGAGCCAAGATCGCCCGCGCCGAGCGCGACTACGACGACGGGCTACTGGAGGCCGCCGACCTCAAGCGCAACCGTGACCGCTCGAACGAGGCCATCGCCCGGCTGGAAGCCGAGATCAGGTCACTGCCGCGCGGCGCTGTGCACATCCCCGTGCTCGCCGTCGAGAACCCCGCCCAGCACTTCCTCGACGCCGATCTGAACACCCAGCGCCACACGATCGAGGTGCTGGCCACCGTGCGCCTGTGGCCGCAACCCCGCGGACGCAAGGGCTTCGATCCCGCCTCGGTCGACGTCGACTTCGGCGACCAGGTCGAGATCCCCGTCCTTGCCGAGTAGTGCTCGCCGCGCCCAACCCGTCCAGGGCGCAGCCACTCGTCGAGCGCCTGCCCTGAGCGCCCGCAGTTTGTCGGTGGTGCCAAATAGCCTCGAAGTAGTGGTCAGATCGGCCACGACGTCAACCGGATTGGAGACCGCCATGGCTGACAAGAAGACCGTATTCATCGCCTTCGCCATCGAGGACGAGCGTCAACGTGACTTCCTCAAGGGACAGTCCCTCAGCGCTCGCGCGCCCTACGAGTTCATCGACATGTCGGTGAAGACCCCCTACGACTCCGAGTGGAAGGATCGGGTCAGGACCCGCATCCGCCGCTCTCACGGTGTGATCGCACTGGTCAGCAACAACTCGCTCACCTCCTCGGGTCAGAAGTGGGAGATCCAGTGTGCGAAGGAAGAGGGCAAGCCGTTGCTCGGTATCTTGGCCTACCGGGACGACCGCACCACGCTCGCAGGCGTGCGCACCGTCGCGTGGACTGACGCCAACATCGCTGGGTTCATCGACTCCTTGTGAGGTCCGGCATGCACAAAGCACTGATCGTCGGGATCGACTACTACGAGCAGATCGGCTCGCTGCGCGGTGCCGTCAACGACGCCTACAGCGTCAAGGCGGCCCTGGAGCGCCATGCAGACGGGACTCTCAACTTCCCCCAGCCCAAGATGCTGATCGGCACCGGCCCGGACGCGCTCGTCTCGCGCAGCGAGCTGCGCCAGGCGGTCCAGGAACTGTTCCGTGACGACTCCGACATCGCGCTGCTGTACTTCGCGGGCCACGGCTACATCGACAGCACCGGCGGGTTCCTGTGCGCCAGCGACTGCGCGGAGGGGCACGACGGCCTGGCCCTCAGTGACGTGATGTCCTTCGCCAACAGGTCCCCGGCGAAGAACAAGGTCATCATTCTCGACAGCTGCCACAGTGGCATCGCCGGATCGAGCGAGCACGTCACCCAGCTCGCCGAGATCAAGGAGGGCGTCACCATCCTGACGGCCTCCACCGCCGAGCAGTACTCGATGGAGAGTGGCGGCTCGGGGGTGTTCACCACGCTCCTCGTCGACGCGCTCAACGGTGCCGCGACCAACTTGGTCGGGCAGATCACGCCGGGCAGCGTGTACGCCCACATCGACCAGTCGCTCGGCGCGTGGGCCCAGCGGCCGGTCTTCAAGACCAACGTGAAGACGTTCGTCTCGCTCCGGACCATCGACGCCCCCGTCGAGCTGTCCGACCTCAAGCGCCTCACCGACCTGTTCTCCCACCCGGCCAAAGAGCTGGCCCTCGACCCCTCGTACGAGCCCGAGCGAGCCGGGAACGAGGACGCCTCCGTCCCGCCGCCTGACCCTGCCAAGAACGCCGACTTCGCCGTCCTGCAGAAGCTCGCCAAGGTAAACCTCGTGCGTCCCGTCGGGGCGGAGCACATGTGGCACGCCGCCATGGAGTCGAAGGCGTGCGAGCTGACCGTCCTAGGCCAGCACTACTGGCGGCTCGTGCACGAGGAGCTGATCTGATGCGCGAAGCAGACCGCGCCCGCGAGGTGCTGGAGAGCCCCGAGGTGCTCGACCGCCTCGCCGCCGTCGAGCACGAGCGCTGGGCGCACTGGCAGC
>NZ_JARKOT010000078.1 GCF_029977985.1 Propioniciclava sp.
CGCTCGACGACCACGTCGACCAGGCGTGGGTGCGCTCCCAGCGGCTGGGCCACCACGTCTCCCCCCGACGCCTCGAGCCTTCGCTGGAAGAACCCGCGCCCCACGAGGTAGGACGCGACGGCCACCGGCGAGCCGGACGCCCTCCGCGCGGCATCCACGGCGTCGCTCACCCGTGGTTCGGCCGCTGCCAGGAAGCCCACCAACACGGGTCCTCGCCAGCGCTGTTGCACCTCGGCGACCACCGCCGGCACCCCGGCGCGGCCCGACGCCCGGGACGACCCGGCCACCCCGACGACCAACGGAAGATGCTCCCCTGCTCCTGCTTCGATCACCCGAGCCACCAAGGCGTCGGCGAGCCCGGCGTGCGGGCCCAGCGGGCCCGCCGACGCGATCCGCCCCGGATGCCGCGCCACGGCGCCGTCGACATCGACCTCCAGGTGGTAGCCCGGCGACAGCAGCACCGGCACGATCACGCCCGATCCACCGGCGGCCACGACTGCATCGGCGACATCGCCGACGTAGGGCTGCTGCACGTCGACGTAGGCATCCCGCACCTCGACCCCGCCCAGGGCGTCCCGCGCGGCCGCCGCGATCGCGAGCGTGGTGGCCCGGCCTTCGGGGTCGTCGGTGCCGTGGGCACACACGATCAGGACCGGCTTCACCCGGGTGACCGTAGCAGCCGGCCGGTGTGGGAGGCTGGGCCCCGTCGAAAGGACATCATGACCCGCACGAACGTCAACGGTGCCTCGCGGCTGTTCCCGATCATCGGCGACCCGGTCCGCTGGGTGGAGTCGCCCCGGCGCCTCACCACCACGCTCACCGAACGCGGCCACGACGCCCTCTGTGTGCCGATCGAGGTGACCGCCGCCGACCTCGACACCGTCATGGCCGGCCTGACGGCCAGCCGCAACGTCGACGGCCTCCTCGTCACGATGCCCCACAAGGGCACCGCCTTCGCCCACTGCGCCACCGCCTCGGACGCCGCGCGCCGGCTCGGCGTCGTCAGCATCATCCGCCGCAACGCCGACGGCACGTGGCACGGCGACATGCTCGACGGCATCGCCTTCGTCAAGGCCCAGGTCGAACACGGCGCCACCGTCGCCGGTGCCCGGGCGCTGCTCATCGGAGCGGGTGGGGCCGGCAGCGCCATCGCGATCGCCCTGCTCCAGGCGGGCGTCGGCCGGCTCGTCATCCACGACACGGACGCCGATCGCGTCGGTTCGTTCCTCGCGGGCATCGCCGATCTCGCCGCCGGACGCGCGAGCGCCGGCCCCAACGACCCCACCGGGTTCGACCTCGTGCTCAACGCCACTCCGCTCGGCATGAACGAGGGCGATCCGCTGCCCGTCGATCCCGGGCAGCTCACCGACGCGATGTTCTGCGGCGACGTCATCTCCGGGCACGGCCTGACCCCGTTCCTCGCCGCCGCCGAGGCGGCCGGCTGCGCGACCGCCAACGGCAGTCACATGGTGGAGGCCGCCCAGCACCTCATGGTCGACTTCTTGGTCGGCCCGCGCGGTCAGTAGCGGTCGCGCCGCCCGCCCTTGTCCCGCTTGTCGCGCCGGTCGCCGAACGCCTCGCGCTTCGGCTTGCCGGCGCGGAACCGCTCGGGGCGCCCGTCGTCGAGCTGCAGGTCGATGAGCTTGCCCGAGACACGCGTCCGGCCGAGCTTCTCCCACGTCTCGGCGGGCAGGTGGGGCGGCAGTTCCACCAGCGAGTGGTCGGCGCGGATGTCGATGCGCCCGAAGTCGCCGCGGCCGAGGCCGCCCTCGTTCGCCAGCGCGCCCACGATCATCCGGGGTGCCACCCGGTGCCGCCGGCCCACGGCGATGCGGTAGGTCGCGAACTTCGGGTCGCCCTCGCGGCGCGGGATCTGCGACTCGCTCGACCCGCCCCCCGACCGCTCGCGCCCGCGGCGTCCGGGCCGCTCGTCGAACGTCTGGACGCGCGGCTCCGGCTCGGAATCGAGCAGCATCGGCTCGTCGCCCTGCAGCACGAGCGCGAGCGCGGCGGCCACGTCGCCCTCCGGCACG
The DNA here is from genome assembly GCF_029977985.1 of Propioniciclava sp. Lineage (GTDB taxonomy): Bacteria > Actinomycetota > Actinomycetes > Propionibacteriales > Propionibacteriaceae > Propioniciclava. The sequence goes on from NZ_JARKOT010000078.1 coordinate 2,034, forward strand.
TCGTACTCGTTGACGTAGTGGGTCACCACATCGCGGAAGAAGTCGATGCGTTCGGACGCCCCCAGCGCGGCCGTGATCGCATCGTCGAAGCGCGTCAACCGGGTGGCGTTGATGTCGTCTGCGCTCGGCATGGCCATGGCGGTGAGTTCCTGGCCGGTGGCGCGCTCGATGGCGCGCAGCAGGTGGCGCTCGCGCGGCGTCACGAACGAGATCGCGTCGCCGCTGCGGCCGGCGCGGCCCGTGCGGCCGATGCGGTGCACGTACGACTCGGTGTCGGTGGGGATGTCGAAGTTGACGACGTGGCTGATCCGGTCGACGTCGAGGCCGCGGGCGGCCACGTCGGTGGCGACGAGCACGTCGAGCTTGCCCGTCTTGAGCTGGTTGATGGTGCGCTCGCGCTGGGCCTGGGCGAGGTCGCCGTTGATGGCCATGGCCGAGATGCCGCGGGCGCGCAGCTTCTCCGCGACCGTTTCGGTCTCGGTCTTGGTGCGGACGAACACGATCATGCCGTCGAAGTTCTCCACCTCGAGGATGCGCGTGAGGGCGTCCACCTTCTGCGGGTAGCCGACGATGAGGTAGCGGTGGGTCACGTTCGGGGCGGTGGCGGTGCTCCCCTTGACCTGCACCTCCAGCGGCTCGGCGAGGTACTTCTCGGCGAGCTCGCGGATCTGCCGCGGCATGGTCGCCGAGAACAGAGCCACCTGCTTCTCGGCGGGGGTCTGGGCGAGGATCTGCTCGACGTCTTCGGCGAAGCCCATGGTGAGCATCTCGTCAGCCTCGTCGAGCACGAGGTACTTCAGCTCGGACAGATCGAGGGTGCCGCGCTCGAGGTGGTCGATGATGCGGCCGGGCGTGCCGACGACCACGTGGACGCCGCGGGCGAGCGCGCTGAGCTGGACGCCGTAGCCCTGGCCGCCGTAGACCGGCAGCACCCGGACGCCCTTGAGGTGGGCGGCGTACTGCTCGAACGCCTCGCACACCTGCAAGGCCAGTTCGCGCGTCGGCGCGAGCACGAGAGCCTGCGGGCGCTTCTGCTTGTGGTCGAGCCGCTGCAGGATGGGCAGCGCGAACGCCGCCGTCTTGCCGGTGCCCGTCTGCGCGACGCCGGTGATGTCCCGCCCGTCGAGCAGCGGGGGGATGGCCGCGGCCTGGATCGGCGTCGGGCGGGTGAAGCCCGCCGACTCGACCGCGGCGAGGAGCTCGGCCGGCAGGCCGAGCTCGGCGAAGGTGGGGGCGGACGCGGCGGCGTCGGGCGTGGGGGGAGTCATAGGTGGACCGATCCGGCTGAGGGAGCGTGGCGGCCCGCCCGGTGGCGGGAGCCGGTCCGCACTCTCGACCCGTGGGGCGCGCCGGGCGGCGCTGCGCGGCTCGGGCGACGGTGTCACCGGGGCCGCAGGGGTCCTGCTCGGCGGTCTGAGCACTCCTGGGGCTCCCAGTCTACCGGCCG
>NZ_JARKOT010000081.1 GCF_029977985.1 Propioniciclava sp.
TCGCCGCGGACGCCCCCGGCATCGACGTGCCGGCGCTGTTCGTCTTCTCCGCGAGCGACGCGGCCGACCGGGACGCCGTCGCGGCCGCCATGGCGGCCATGCCCACGCCGGACAAGAAGCTCCTCGAGACGAGCCAGGGGCACGGTATCGACACGCTCAAGGCCGACTCGGTGCGCGAGGCCGTCAACCGCTGGATCGAGGGGGACTACGCGTGAGTCAGCGGCGCAATGCCCGGCGCGCGAGCCAGTTGCCCAGGTACTGCACCGACTGGACGAGGAGCACGATCACCGCGACGGTGATCCACGTGATCGCCCAGTCGAAGCGCTGGTAGCCGTAGCTCAGCGCGAACGCGCCCAACCCGCCACCGGCGACGATGCCGGCCAGGGCCGACATGTCCACCACCGCGACGAACAGGAACGTGTACGCCAAGATCAGCGGCGCGAGCACCTCGGGGATCGCCACCGTGCGGATGATCGTCCACGTCGACGCGCCCATCGACTGCGCCGCCTCCACGACCCCCGGGTCGAGCGACACGAGCGACTGCTCGACGAGGCGCGCCGAGGCGAAGCTCACCATGAGGGCCGCCGGGAAGATGAACGCGTTGGTCCCGATGCTCGACCCGACCACCGCCAGCGTCAGCGGCCCCATGGCCGCGATGAAGATGATGAACGGGATCGGCCGGAAGAAGTTGATCAGCAGATTGAGCAGGTTGAACACGACGGCGTTCGGCCGCAGCCCGCCCGCGCGCGTGATGAACAGCAGGACGCCGAGCCCGAGCCCCACGAGCCCGCCCACACCGAGCGCCACAGCGACGATGTAGAGCGTCGTCCCGATCGCCTCGAGGAAGATGCCGCCGTTGGTGGCGAAGTCGAACTTCATCGCTGCCCCTCCTGCGCCTGCTGGGCCTTGGCTCCGGACGCCGCCGCGAGCGTCGCCCGGTCGTGCTCGGTCACCCCACCGGAGCGCGCGAGCTCGGCGACCGCCGCATCCACGGCGGCCTCGTCGCCGGTGACGGCGTAGGTGAGCGACCCGTAGGGCCGCTCGGAGATCTCGATGATGCCGCCGTAGATGACGCGGGCCTCCAGCCCGTGCCGGACGAACACGGCCGCGCGTTCGGCGTCGGTGTGGGCGTCGTCGACGATCGGGACCGTCAGGAGGCGTCCGGGGTGGGAGGCGGCGAGGCGCCCGAGCGCCTCGGGTGACGGCTTGTCGCGCATCGTGGCCGCGACGAACCGCTGGGTCACGGGCGCCTCGGGGCGGGCGAACACCTGGTAGACGTCGCCGAGCTCGACCGCCTTGCCGTTCTCCATGATGAGGACGCGGTCGCACAGGTAGCGCACGACGTCCATCTCGTGGGTGATGAGGACGATGGTGACTCCGAGCTCGTCGTTGACACGGCGCAGCACGTCGAGCACCTCGCGGGTGGTCTGCGGATCGAGGGCCGAGGTGCACTCGTCCGCGAGCAGGATCTTCGGGTTGGTCGCGAGCGCCCTCGCGATGCCGACCCGCTGCTTCTGGCCACCGGACAACTGCGACGGGTAGGCGTCCGCCTTCTCCGTGAGGCCGACGAAGGCGAGCAGTTCGGCGACGCGCTCGGCGCGGCGCACCTTGTCCCACTTGGCCAGCCGCAGCGGGTAGGCCACGTTCTCGGCGATGGTCTTGCTGCCGAACAGGTTGAACTGCTGGAAGATCATGCCGATGTCGGGGCGGACGGCGCGGAGCTGCTTGTCCGTCATGGCCGAGACGGGGTGCCCGTCGACGACGAGCGATCCGGACGTGACCGGCTCGAGGCCGTTGATGAGCCGCACCAGCGTCGACTTGCCGGCCCCCGAGAAGCCGATGACGCCGAAGATCTCCCCGGCGTCGATGGAGAGCGAGACGTCATCGACGGCGTGCACAGCCTTCGGGAGCTCCCCGAAGACCTTGTGCACGCCGTCGAACGTGATGATGGGTCGAGCCATCGCGGCTTCCGGTCAGCCCTTGAGCGACGTGGTGACGTCGGCGAGGATCTGCTGGAGCTGCTCGGGGGTGTCGTTGACGATCACCGCCGAGTCGGCCGACTGCTCCTTCAATGCCGCCTCGAAATCGGCGTCGTGGAAGATCCCGGCGAGCTGCAGCAGACGCTCGTTGTCGGCGTCCGCGGCCCGGACGACGAACACGTTGATGTACGGCTGCGCCGAGGCGTCACTGGGGTCGTCCTCGGCGAGCGCCTTCTCGGGGTCGAGGCCGGCGTCGTTGACGAAGTCGTTGTTCACGACCGCGCCGGCGATCGACGGCAGTGCCGTCACGGTCTGCTGCGCGTCCATCGGCGCCACGGTGACCTTGGACGCGGCCCCGTCGATGTCCTCCTCCGCGGCGATGATGCCCGTGCCCTCCTTGAGGGTGAGCAGGCCGTTCTCGGCGAGCAGGTGGATGGCGCGGGACTTGTTGGTCTCGTCGTTGGGCACGGCGATCTGGGCGCCGGCCGGGATGTCGGCGACCGCCGTGTAGGCGTTGCTGTAGAGGGCCAGCGGGTAGATCGCCGTGGAGGCGATCGGCACCAGGTCGGCGTTGTTGTCGAGGTTGTAGCGCGCCAGGTAGAGCAGGTGCTGGAACTGGTTCGCGGTCAGCGACCCGTCGCTGACGGCCGGGTTCGGCGTCGTGTAGTCGGTGAAGTCGCGGATCGTGACGTCGATGCCGAGGGCCTTGGCCTTCTCCTGGTAGACGGCCCACTCGGGGGAGGAGGCGCCCACGACGCCGATGGTGATCGGGGCGTCGTCGGAGGTGGCGGCGGTGGGGTTGCCGGACGGCGCAGCGCAGCCGGCGAGGGTGACGGTGAGGGCGGCGACGAGGGCCGCCACGGGCTTGATGAAGCGCATGGTGGGAGTTTCTTTCTGGTTCGGGTGGGGACGGAAGGGGCGGGCGCGGGGCCCGGGGAGCGGCGAGAGCGCGGAGCCGTCAACGACAGCGCTGCGAACCCGCCCGCATCATGTCGATGTGGCGGCGCGACCATGAAGCCAAGGGCTCCCGATCGACGTCTTGACGACTCGCCACGAAACTGACCTCCGTACCAGATCGGCCCCGCCGACAGCCGGGGCACGCGGCTCACCCTACCGTTTCTTGCCTGCGGTGCTGAACCGTGTTCCACGGTTGCCACATGACGTGGTCCTAGCCGGGCAGCAGCGCCCGCAGCGAACCGATCGTGTCGGCGTCCGCGACTGCCTTGTCGGGGCGGTAGCCCTTGACCCGCGCGAACCGCAGGGCCACCCCGCCGGGGTAGCGCGACGACGCCTGCACGCCGTCGAACGCGATCTCCACGACGAGCTCCGGCCGAACGTGCACGACCCAGGAGTCCCGGTGCGTCTCGATCTCCTGCAAGCGTCTCGTCTGCCAGGCGAGCAGCTCGTCGGTCATGCCCTTGAAGGTCTTCCCCACCATGACCAGCCCGCCCGGCGGCCCGAACGCACCGTCGGGGTCGCGGGCGGCGAGATGGAGGTTCGAGAGCCAGCCGCGGCGGCGTCCGGACCCCCATTCGCACGCCAGCACGACGAGATCGGCGGTGCGCACCGGCTTGACCTTCACCCAGGCCTTGCCGCGGCGTCCGGCGGCGTACGGGGAATCGACGGCCTTCACGACGACGCCCTCGTGACCGCGGGCAAGGGCCTCGTCGGCCAGGCGGGCAGCAGTCACCGGATCGGCGGTGACCACACCGGGCACGACGAGGTCGCCCGCCACCTCGGCCAGCAGGCGGCGCCGTTCGGCGAGCGGGGCGTCGATGAGGTCGCGGCCGTCCACGTGGAGGAGGTCGAAGAACCAGGGCCGCAGGAGCGCCTCCCGCTCGGCCTCGGCACCGAATCGGGCCATGGTCTCCTGGAAGGGGCGGGGGGCACCGTCCTCGCCGAGGAGGAGGGTCTCGCCGTCGAGGATCGCCCGCTCGACGGGCAGCGCCCGCGCGGCCGCGACGACCTCGGGCACACGGGCGGTCACGTCGGCGAGGCTGCGGGTCACGACGAGCACCGTGTCCCCGTCGCGGTGCACCTGAATGCGGGCGCCGTCGAGCTTGTACTCCACGGACGCCTCGCCCGTCGTCGCCAGCGCCTCCTCGACAGAGGCCGCGCTCGAAGCGAGCATCGGCAGCACCGGGACGCCCACGGTGAGACCGACGGCGTCAAGCGCAGCGGGCTCGGTCAGGGCGAGTTCGGCCGTCGCGCCCAGGTCGCCCGCGAGCATGGCGGCCCTCCGGACGACCGCCGGCGGCCGACCCGACGCCGCCGCGATCGCATCCGTGAGGACGCCGTCGAGCGCACCCGTGCGCAGTTCGCCCAGCAGCACGCGCCCGAGGAAGTCGCGCTCGGACGCCGTCGCCCGCCCCAGCAGGTCGTCGAGGATCGCCAGGCGCCGCGTGCCGGACCCCGCACCGGCCGGGACGTCCGCGAGGGCCGCGAACGCGGCGTCCACGTCGGCGACGCTGAGCGAGGCCGCGCCCGGCTCGCCGAGCGGCCGGCAGGCGAGGGTGCGCCAGCCGACGCCGAGACGTCCCTGCCGGGGCTGTGCACGGAGCAGGCCGACGAGCGGAACCACGTCCGTGGGCGCCGCCTCGGCCAGCAGTTCGGACAGCGCGGCCACCTTGCCGTGGCGCGACGAGGTGGCGCCGACGGCGTCCACCACCGCGACGACGCGGGCGAGCGCAACGGACTCCATGCGGGCACGGTACGCGCCCCGACCGGGGTTTGACTAAGCTGGATTCCATGTCTGCAGCGACAAGGCCGATCACGGTGTCGATCGTGAACGACTACGAGGTGGTGGTGAGAGGGGTCGCCGGGATGCTGGCGGACGCCCCGCAGATCCGGGTTGTCGAAATCGCTGTCGACCTGCCGCCCACCCAACCCGTCGACATCGTGTTGTACGACACGTTCTCCAACACGCAGGCGGGCGAGAAGGACGTCGACGAACTGGTCGCCAAGCCGCACGTGGGTCACGTCGTCATCTACAGCTGGAACGCCCAGGCCGGCCTCCTCGCGAAGGCGAAGGCGCAGGGGGTCGACGGGTACGTGTCGAAGGCGGCGTCCGCGCAGGAACTCGTGGACACCCTCGTCCGCGTTCACGCCGGCGACAGGGTGTTCCCGGAAGCCGTCGACCGTGTCGACGACCACACGACGTCCTACCCTGGCGCCGAGTACGGGTTGACCAGTCGGGAATCCGAGGTGATCGCCCTCATCGCGCAGGGGCTGTCGAACGACGAGATCGCCAAACGGGCCTACTTGAGCATCAACTCGGTGAAGTCCTACATCCGCACCGCCTACCGCAAGATCGGTGTCCAGCGGCGCTCGCAGGCCGTGCTGTGGGCTCTGGAGCACGGCTTCGTCCGGCGGCCGGTCCGCGAGGTCGCGCGGGACTGAGCCGGCGGCGTCCGCCCGGATCGGTGCTTGTCACGGGCATGGCGATGGGGAGTTCTCCCCATGCTGAATCGTGTGCCGTGGCGTGGACACGGCGCACCGGGACTGGCGGCTGTGGAAGGATCACGCTCAGTCCGGCAACACCGCGGGACGTCTCGGTTACTTTCAAGGAGTCGTCATGACCTACCAAGCACCCCCTCCCGGTAGCTACCCCGGCGCGCCCATCGGCGGCGGCGAGCACCCGAAGGCCCAGACCCTGCTCATCACGAGCATCGTCGCCCTCATCTGCTGCGCGCCCGTCAACATCTGGGTTCTCATCACGGCCAACGGCATCCTGCAGGCGCCGGGCGGCTACGACACCTCCAAGGTGAACACCGCGCGCATCATCGCCATCGTGTCCCTCATCCTGTGGGCCGTCGGCATCGTCGCGAACATCTTCCTCGGCGGCTTCAACGCCCTCCTCGGCGCCAACCAGTGAGCCGGGGCCGGACGCCGCCGGCGTCCGGCACGAGGATCGCTCGCCTACGATGAGCGATGTGACTGCGTTGACGCGACCACCCTCCGCGCCGCCCTCGAGCGTCGCGGGGCGGTGGTCGCGTCTGCGTTCCCCCCTGGTGGCGGCCGGTGGGGTGGCGGCCGTCTGCGTGGCGACGTGGTTGCGCGATCCGAACGTCGCCGGCAGTTGGCTGACCTGCCCCTTCCTGTTGACGACGGGCTTCTACTGCCCCGGCTGCGGCACGCTCCGCGCTCTGCACGCCCTCCTGGGCGGGGATGTGGCCACCGCATGGGCGTTCAACCCTGGGCTGCTCGCGGCCCTGCCCCTGTTCTTCGTCGTCTGGGTGACCGCCGTCCGGCGCGCCTGGCTCGGCGTCCCGCGGGTCTGGACGCCCCCGGCCCGGCTCCTCAACGTGCTGCCCGTGGTCATCGCGGGGTACTGGATCCTCCGGAACGTCCCGGGCTTCGAGTTTCTCGGCCCGCCGCGTTGAGGGAGAGCTCAACCGCCCGCGGGAGGTCCCCCGTGTGCACCTCCGTGCTGCCGAACCGGTGCTGGAGCACTCGTTTCGCAGCACAGACCCGCACACACCCGATGAAGGTGGACGCCGCCGCCTCAGGGAACGTAGGTGAGCGGGTTCACCGGCGTGCCGTTGGCGTACACCTGAAGGTGTAGATGGCAGCCGGTGGAGAGCCCCGTGGTGCCCACGTAGCCGATGAGCTGGCCCATCTCGACGCGCTGGCCGACCTTCACGACGATCGACGACTGGTGCGCATAGCCCGTCATGATCGACTTACCGCCGATCACGCCGTGGTCGATGATCGTGTAGTTGCCGAACCCACCCTGCACACCGGCCTTCACGACCTTCCCCGACTGGGCGGCGTACAACGGCTCACCGCAGGCGGCGCCGAAGTCGTAGCCGTTGTGCATGCGCCAGTACTTGAGGATGGGGTGGAACCGCATCCCGAACGGCGACCCCGGCTTGGCCCGCACCGGTCGGATGAACCCTTGCGGGCTCAGGATCATCTGCGCGCCCTCGTTGGCGAGCGGATACGTCGCAGGGTCGGTCGACACGACGCCCATCGCCACGAGCTTCGCGATGTCCTCGCGGGGGGCTCCGTTGGCGAGCTGGTCGGCGACGATGGCGGCGATGTCCCGCTCGACCTGGCTCTCCTCGGCCAGCAGCGCGTTGTAGTTCTGCTGGTCGGCGTCGAGCGCCGCCTGCGCCTCGGCGGCATACGTCTCGTTGCTGGCGACGAGCGCCGCGACGTCCGCCTCCTGCTGGGCCGCCTGCGCCTCGAGGTCGCTGATCCGCTGGACGTTCTCCTCCGACGCCTGCTTGGCCTCCGCGGCGGACGCCTCAACGGCCGCCTGCTTCGCCTCCGCTTCCTGGACGAGCCCTTCGAGCCGCTGCAGTTCGGTCATGCGCGCGCCGGTGGCGTCGAAGATGGTGGTGTCCCACTGGAGGCGCTGCTGCAGTTGCCCCTGCGTCTGGGCCCCCACGACGACCTGGATGCCGGTCAGGTTGGTCCGCTGCTGGAAGGCGTCCCGCGCCGCGCGGGCGATGACCTGCCGCTGCGCCTCGACCGCCGCCTTGGCGCGGGCCGTCTCGGCGCGGGCCTGCCGGAGGAGATCCTGCTCGTGGGCGAGTTGGGCGGCGAGGACGGCGTCGGCGTCCCTGGCTGCCTGCAGGTCGGCGCGGGTCTGCTCGAGGGCGGCCCGAGCCTCGGCCAGTTGCTGCTGGGACGCCTGCAGCGCGGCCTGTGCGCGGTCGACGGCCCCCTGCTGTTCGTTAACGCTCGCCTGAGCCGCCTCGATCTGCCGCTGCAGTTCGGCATGGCGGGCCTCGAGGTCCGTCTCACCGAACGCCAACGCGGGGGCACCGGCGAGCAGCGCGAGACTGACAGTGGTCGCGATGATGGCTCGGCGGGCGCGTCGGAACCAGGTGTTCTGAGCGTCCGCGGTAGAGCAGGTGGAGGAAGGCACCTGTCGCACGTTCGGTCCCCTATCGGATCGGTGGCGTCGCGCTCACCCTACGGTTGCGGGTCCGGACGCCATGGGCGGTGGCGTCCGCGTGTCGCGAACCCGGGCGTGCACACGCTCGACGGCTCCGACGTGAAGGCGGTCGGTAGCGACGATCTCGAGCCCGAGGTCGCGCACGGCGAGCAAGGGGCGTCGCGTCCAGTACTCGCCCTGCCCGGGCACGGTGAACGCCTCGGCGAGACGTTGCAGGCCCCGGACAAGCGGGTTCGTTGACGCGACGTGGTCGGCGAGCAGCAGGCTGCCGCCCGGCCTGAGCACCCGCACCATCTCTGCAACGACCTGCCGCTCGTCCGGCACTCCGCACAGCGACCAGGTGCTGACGACGGTGTCGAAGCGGTCATCGGCATAGGGCAGGTCCATGGCGTCGCCGACGACGAGATCGACGGTCCGGCCGAGCGTGGCCGCTCGCCTGCGCGCGCCGGCGAGCATGTCCGGGTTGACGTCGAGCCCCGTGAGGCGGACGCCGTCGGGGTAGAGCGGCAGGTTGAGGCCGGTGCCGATGGCGACCTCCAGCACCTCCCCCGAGGCTCGTCCGCACACCCACGCACGGCTCGCCGCCAGGAAGCGGCGGTCGACGCCGGCGATCATCGTGTCGAAGGCATCGGCCTCGTCGCGTGGGGGCACCCGCCCAGTAGAGCAGACCGGCCGGGCTCTGTCAGCGGGCTGGGCGAACAACCCGTCGCAGCCGGTGGCGCGAGCCCGCGACGACCCCAGCGGCGCGCCCTCTGCCGGTTCGACCCCTCACTCCCTCCGCGCCGCGCGGCAGTGCGCCGGCGTTCGTGCGGCTATGTTCACACTCAAAACAGGCATGGCCGTCCACCTGAGCGTGGGGCGGCGCTGAGTGTGAATCTGGCCGCACGCGGCGCGCCCCACCCTAGGCTGAACGCCGTGACAGCCGACCCGACCCTCGTCGCCGCCGTCCGGGCGGCGCTCGCCGAGCGGGCGGATCCGGAGCGGGCGGTCCACCAACAGCGCTACATGAAGTCCGCGCTGCCCTACTGGGGGTTGGCGAACGCAGAGGTGCGGGCGGCGCTGCGGCCGGTGGTCGAAGCGCATCCGCTGCCCGACCCAGGCGCTTGGCGCGCCACGATCGCGCGCCTGTGGGACGAGGCGACGCATCGCGAGGAGTGGTATGCGGCGATCGGGCTGTGGCGCCACCGGCGCTACCGCGTCTGGGCGCGCGACCCCCACCCCGACTCGGTCGCTCTCCTGAAGCGCCTGGTCACGGCGGGCGCGTGGTGGGACGTCGTCGACGAGATCGCCTCCCACTGCGTCGGCGACCTCCTGCGGGCCGCGCCAGCGGCGATGACCCCGGTCCTGCGTGGGTGGGCGCGCGAGGAGAACCTGTGGGTGCGGCGCGTCGCGATCCTCTGCCAGTTGGGTTCCAAGGCCCGCACCGACCGCGCCCTGCTCACCCACGCCATCGAGGGCAGCTGGGACGACCCCGACTTCTTCGCCCGCAAGGCCATTGGGTGGGCACTGCGCGAGTACAGCAAGACCGACGCCGCCTGGGTGCGCGCTTACGTCGCCGCGCACGCCGACCGCTTGTCGCCCCTGTCCCGCCGCGAGGCCCTGGCCTGGCTCGCAGCGCGCGGCGCCTGAGCGGCCCCCGGGCCTGTCAGGCCGCCACGCGGCGCAACAGCGCCAGGAACGCCTCCGGCTCTTCGCCGAACGCCTTGTGCCCCGAGTGCGGGAAGTCGATCCACTCCTTGTGCGGGGCGTCCAGCCCATCGAACCACGCGCGCGCCAACACCGCCCGTCCCCGCGCCTCGTGGACACCCTGGGCCAGGTACACCGGCACCGCCAGCGATGCGGCGTCGCGGCGCAGGTCGAAGTCCTGCACCTGCGGGTAGAGCACGCTGAACGTGTCGATCAGGTTCGCGAGGTAGCGCACCTTGGCGACCGGGTCGAGCTCCGGCTTGTCCACGACGTTGGCCAGTGGATTGACGGCCGCACCGACCGCCGGGTCGCGGTCCCAGGCGTTCCAGTCGCCCTCGTGCGCGAAGGCCTCCTCGTACGGGTACATCGAGTCGTACGGCGGCGGGCCCTGCGCGAGGAGTTCGTCGGCCACGTCCGAGCGGCCCTGGGCGTGCGCCCAGGCGAGGGTGTCTTCGTAGAACAGGACGTCGGTGGCCCGCAGATCGGCCATCTGCCCGGTGCCCACATAGGCCTGCACGAGGTCGGGCCGGGCTTGCACGAGCAGCACCCCGAGGAAGGTGCCCCACGAGTTGCCCACCACGGTGGGGTGGCGGCCGAATCGGTCGGCGACGTACTGCAGGACGCCCTCGGCGTCGGCCAGCACACGCTCCAGGGTGAGCCTGGCGCGCGGCCAACACCGGCCGTTCAGGCCCGCACCGGTCTGGTCCCACACGACCACGGTGAACGCGCGCTCGATGGCCGACCACTGGTTGCGCAGCGTCCCGATCTCGGTGCCGCCGGGGCCGCCGGACAGGAACAGGATCACGGGCGC
>NZ_JARKOT010000082.1 GCF_029977985.1 Propioniciclava sp.
GAGCGGTACAGGTACTCGTCGCGGATGGTCACGCAGCCGGCGTTCTCCATCGCCCCGGCGTTGAACTCGGGGACGAACACCTGCGCGTAGTCGGCGAACGGGTACGGCATGCCGAAGTGCTCCTCGAACACCTCGAAGCCGGCCTTGGTGGTGGCGAAGATGCGCTCGGCGTCGAGGTAGGGGACCAGCGACTGCCGGCACGAGATCGTCAGTGGGATCTCCGCCGCCGTGCCCTGGTAGGCATCGCGGACGGTGTGGAACTGCCCGGCGAGCAGGGCGGTGATGTAGGTGGAGATCCGCGGCGTCGGCGCGACCTGCCAGCGGGCGTGGCCGTCGTCGACGGGGGTTGGCTCCACCTCCGGGGAGTTCGACAGCACCGTCCACGCGGCGGGGGCGATGACGGTGAGCGCGAACGTGCCCTTCAGGTCGGGCTGCTCGAAGCAGGCGTAGAGCCGGCGGGCGTCGGCGGTCTCGAGCTGGGTGTAGCAGTAGACGGCGTCGTCGACCGGATCGACGAAGCGGTGCAGGCCCTCGCCGGTGTGGCTGTAGCGGCACAGGGCGGACACGGTGAGCCGGTGCTCGCCGGGCTCGGCGGCGAGCCGCAGCCGGTAGCCGTCGAAGGCCGCCTCGAGCAGCGGCTGCCCGTCCAGGGTGGCGTCGAGCAGGCGGTCGGCGACCAGGTCGACCCAAGTCTCGCCACCGGTGCTGGCGAAGGTGATGGCCGAGGTGGAGACGAAGGTCGCCGTGGGGTCGTACTCGCCGGCGTCGGGTACCCGTCCGGACAGGTCGACGGTGACCTCGTAGCCGTGCACGACGATCTGGCCCGAGCGGCTCGCCGCCTCGGCCCTGGTGAGATTTGCCGGGTACATGAGACCTCACTGGCTAGGGGTATCAGGGCTTGTCGCCCCGAGGACTCGCGAGGTTACTGGTCCCGCGGCCCCGGCTCAACATACCCGCGCGATGCCGCCTCAGCGGCGCGGACGGTCGAGACGCGCCAGCGCGGCGT
>NZ_JARKOT010000089.1 GCF_029977985.1 Propioniciclava sp.
GCCCGGCCCATCGACTGCCCCGCCGGCGCCAGCCGGTCGCCGACCGGCCCCCCCGGCGTCCGCCCCTGCCGCCGCCAGTAGTCCTCGCCGGCCTGCCGCAACGCCTCGCAGGGCACCAGCCCGACGATCTCGCGGCCCGTCACCACGACGCCGCGCTGGGCGGCCAGCTCGCGGGCCGCCTCGAGCACGAGGTGCGGCGGGGTCACGTGGTAGTCGGTGAGGTTGATGGAGATCTGGGCGCGGTCGTACGCGTCGACCTTCCAGCCGATGGCCTTGCAGTGCGCGAAGCGTCCGGGGCGGTAGACCTTGCGGCCCACCAGGTCGTCTGCGGGTACGTCGTTGGCGGCGAGCAGCGCGGCGAGGTCGTACCCGTGCTCGGCCGTCGTGTGCGCGGCGAGGGCGGCGGCGTCCGGGGTGGTGAGGTCGCACGAGCCGCACCGGAGGCGTCCGGCCTCGTGGAAGAGAATCTCGCCGCGCATGTAGATCGGCGAGGGGTTGGGGGTGCGGGCGACGCGGCCCTTCTCACGCAGGTCGAAGGCGATGTCGGTGGCGAGCTTGGCGTCGCGCGTGTTGAGGGAGATGTTGTAGGCGATGAGGAACTCGCGCGCGCCCGTGATGAGCGCCCCCGCGCTGGGGTGCGGTGAGCTGGGGCCGTAGTCGGGGGCCCACGCCGGGTCGGCGAGCTTGTCGGCGAGCCCCTCGTACTCGCCCTTCCGCACGACGGCCAGGTTGCGCCGCTCCGGCCGACTCGCGGCGGCCTCGTAGAGATAGACGGGGATGCCGAGCTCGCTGCCCACCCGTTCGCCGAGCGAGCGGGCCAGGTCGGCGCACTCCTCGATCGTGATCCCCTCGACCGGGATGAACGGGCACACGTCGGTCGCGCCCATGCGCGGATGGGCGCCGGTGTGGGCGTTCATGTCGATCAGTTCGGCCGCCGTGGCGACGCCGGCGAACGCGGCGGCGACGACCGCCTCGGGGCCGCCGACGAACGTGACGACCGTGCGATGGGTGTCGGCGCCCGGGTCGACGTCGAGCACCCGGACGCCGCCGCTCGCCCTGATCGCGCCGACGATCTGTTCGATCACGGCCGGGTCCCGGCCCTCGGAGAAGTTGGGCACGCACTCGACGACGGGCTCGCTCATGTGCCGAGGGTGCCAGCGGTGCACAGCGGACGCCGCCGGCTCCGGTCGTGCGTCTGGGATCCGAGACCGGCTAGGTTGCAGGTATGGCGTCGAGCACATCGCCCGCGGTGGGTCGGGCGCTGGACATCCTGAGCTACCTCGCGGCGAGGGCCGGCACGGTGGAAGCCTCCGCCATCGCGCGCGACCTGGAGTTGCCGCGCTCGTCGGCCTATCACATCTTGTCCGTGCTGACCGAGCGCGGGTTCGCCGTCTACGTGCCCGAGGCGCGCGGGTACGCGCTGGGGGCGGCGGCGTACCGGCTGAGCAGCGCCTACACCGCGCACGAGGCGCTCGAGCGCATGGCCCGGCCGGTGATGGCGGGCATCGCCGGGCGGCTGGGAATCGTCGTGCACCTCGGCATCCTGCGGGGTGCGAACACGTTCTATCTGCTCAAGGAGCATCCGCCCACCCCGACCGACCTCGAGCCGACGTTGGTGACCGAGGTGGGCGTCCTGTTGCCGGCGCACCTGACGGCGAACGGACGCGCCATCCTCGCCCACCTCGACGAGGCGGCGGTGCGGGCGCTCTACACGCGGCCCGGGGACTTCGTCTCCCGGACCGGCCGCGGCCCTCGCTCGGTGGGCGAACTGCTGGCGGAATTGACGGCCGATCGGGAACGCGGCTGGTCGGAAGAGGTCGAGCTCGTCACCGCCGGGTTGCGGTCGGCGGGCGTCGCCGTGTTCGACCTGCACGGTCGGGCGTTGGCCGCCCTGAGCAGCACGTGGCGCTCACGCGTCCCCCTCCGGGACGCCGACGCGGTCGTCGCTGCCCTCGTGTCCGGGGCGGCGGAGATCACCCGCCGGTTGCAGGGGCGTCCGCGGCCGGGTTGATCCGCCGCGAGCCCGGGCAGTTGCGGCGAGCCCCGGCGGTTCGCGCCGAGCGGCCGGCCGGGCTCGCGCCCCCTCAGTCCACCGGGAGCGCGCCCGTCTCGAGGACGGAGGCGGCGGCGTCCAGCAGCGAACCCGACGAGACCAAGGCGACCACCGCATCGAGGTCGGCGGCCAGGAACCGGTCAGGACCGGGTCCGGGCACCACCTCGCGGATGCGCTGCACGACAGCCGCCGTGCCCGGCGCGGAGCCGAGACCGCGCAGGTCCAGGGCGCGGGCAGCGGTCAACGCCTCACCGGCCAGGACGCGCGCCAGCCCGTCCAGGGCACGGCGCAGCTTGCGGGCGGCGTGCCAGCCGAGGCTGACGTGGTCCTCTTGCATCGCCGACGACGGGATCGAGTCGACCGACGCCGGCACCGCGAGCCGCTTCAGCTCGGCCACGATGGCCGCTTGGGTGTACTGCAGGATCATGTGCCCCGAATCGACTCCGGGATCGAGCGCCAGGAAGGCCGGCAGCCCGTGGTTGCGCGCCACGTCGAGCAGGCGATCGGTGCGCCGCTCCGCCATGGACGCCACATCGGCCACGGCGATCGCGAGGAAGTCCAGCACATAGCCCACCGGCGCCCCGTGGAAGTTGCCGTTCGACTCGACCCGCCCGTCCAGCGCGACCACCGGGTTGTCGATCGCGGCCGCCAACTCATATCCGGCGACCGCGCGGGCGTGCGCGAGCGTGTCGCGGGCCGCACCGGTCACCTGGGGCGCGCAGCGCAGCGAGTAGGCGTCCTGCACGATGGGGCAGCTCGGGTCCGCGTGGCTCGCGATCACCGGCGACCCGCCCAGCATCGCCCGCATGATCGCCGCGGACGCCTGCTGCCCCGGCTGGGGCCGCAGCGCGATCAGGTCGTCGGCGAAGGCGTGGTCGGTGCCCAGCAGGGCCTCGACCGAGAGCGACGCCACCACGTCCGTCGTCGCCAGCAGCCGGTCGAGGTCGTGGCAGGCGAGCACCAGCTGGCCGAGCATCCCGTCGGTGCCGTTGATGAGGGCGAGGCCCTCCTTCTCCTCCAGCACGACCGGCGCCAGCCCGGCCGCCGCCAGGCATTCCGCGCTCGGCCGGCGCTCGCCGGCGGCGTCCCGGGCGAAGCCCTCCCCGAGGAGCGTCAGCGCCACGTGCGCGAGGGGCGCCAGGTCGCCCGAGCACCCCAGTGAGCCGTACTCGTGCACGACCGGCGTCACCCCGGCGTTGAGCAGCCCCGCGTAGGCCTCCGCCACCTGCGGCCGGACGCCCGTCCTCCCCGTCAGCAGCGTCGACAACCGGCTCAGCATCATGGCACGCACGACCTCGCGCTCCACCTCGGGCCCGGCCCCCGCCGCGTGGGACCGGATGAGGCTCTGCTGCAACTGCCGCCGCTGCTCGCGCGGGATATGTCTGGTCGCGAGGGCACCGAAGCCGGTCGACACGCCGTACACCGGCCGCTCGGACGCCGCGAGCCGCTCGATCCAGCCGCGCGTCTCGCCGACCCCGGTGAGCGCGGCGGCGTCCAGTTCGACGCGCGCGTCGTGCCGCGCGACCGCGACGACCTCGCCCTCGGTCAGCGGCCCGGAGCCGACGGTGACGACCTCCATGGCGCCACGATGCCGCCTCGCCCCTCCCGACGTCACCCCCACCCCGGCGCGTCTCGGATTCAAGACGGACGCCGCCGGCGTCCGAGCTGCGGGGAAGCCGTCAGAGTCGCGCGACCACCTCATCGAGCATCGCCTCGGTGAGCTTGCCGGTGAACGTGTTCTGCTGGCTCACGTGGTAGCTGCCCACGAGGGTCACCGGGTGACCGGCCGGGGTGAGGAGTTCAGCCGTCGCCCCGTGCCCGAAACGTGGCTTCGGGCGCGGCACGATCCAGCCGCCGCGGCGTGCGGCGGCCAGCGCGGCGTCCCAGGCGAGCGATCCCAGCGCGAGCACGGACCGCAGCTGGGGCACCAGCAGCGCCAGTTCGCGGTCGAGCCAGGCGCCGCACGCCTCGCGTTCGGCGGGGGTGGGCCGGTTGGCCGGCGGGGCGCAGTGGACCGACGCCGTGATCCGGACGCCGCGCAGTTCGAGCCCGTCCCCGGCGTGCGCCGAGGTGGGTTGGTTCGCGAAGCCCGCCCGGTGCAGCGCCGCGTACAGCCAGTCGCCCGAACGGTCGCCGGTGAACATGCGGCCGGTCCGATTGGCGCCGTGCGCAGCGGGGGCGAGGCCCACGACGAGCACCTCGGCCGCCGGGTCGCCGAAGCTCGCAGCCGGACGCCCCCAGTACGGCTCGCCCGCGAAAGCGGCCCGCTTCGTGGTCGCGGCCGTCTCGCGCCACTCCACCAACCGCGGGCACGCCCGGCAAACCGACGTGCACGCGTCGAGTTCGCAAAGGGTCGCGGCAGCTACGGCAAGACGGGCCACCGCTGTCGGTGAGGACGCCGCGGGCGTGTCGCGCGTGGCCGGGTCGCCCGGCCATCCCGTCCCCGCCGGCACCGGCGAGTCGAACAGCTGCCCGGTCAGCGGATGCTGCAACGCTCGGTGCTCCACGAGCGGCAAGGTACCCGCCCGGGCCGGCCGGGGCGAACCCGCGTCCCGAAGCGCACCGGGGTCTCGACCGCCCCGGGAGGAAGGGCGCGTCCCTCGCACCCGGCGGACGAATCGTCACGCCAGGCGGCGTGGAACGTGCTCCGGCGCGGCTTGGCCGGCGGGGCGATCATCGACGATGTGCCCGTCGGACATCTCCACGATCCGGTGCGCGTAGGACGCTGCGTGCGCGTCGTGAGTGACCATGATGATCGTCTGCCCCAGATCGTCGGCGGAGCGGCGCAGGAGCTCGAGGATCTGTTCGCCCGTCCGGGAATCGAGGGCTCCGGTGGGCTCGTCGGCGAACAGGACGGCGGGTGCGGTGATGAGCGCCCGGGCGATCGCCACCCGCTGCTGCTGGCCGCCCGACATTTCCGAGGGACGGTGCTCGAGCCGTTGTCCCAACCCCAGGGGGCCCACCACGGCGTCGAACGCCGGGGCGTCGACGCGGCGTCCGGCCAACTCCAGCGGCAGGAGGATGTTCTGGCGTGCGGTCAGCGTCGGTAGCAGGTTGAACGCCTGGAACACGAAGCCGACCTTGTCGCGCCGTGTCCGGGTGAGAGCGCGGTCGTCGAGCGCGCCCAGGTCCACGCCGTCGATCAGGACCTGTCCCGACGTGACCCGATCGAGCCCCGCGAGACAGTGCATGAGGGTCGACTTGCCGGACCCCGACGGCCCCATGACCGCTGTGAAGCTCCCCCGCCCGAACGCCACGTCGATGCCGTCGACGGCGCGCACGGCGTTGTCGCCCTCGCCGTAGACCTTCACCAGGCCGACGGCTTCGGCCACTTTGTCGGTCCGCGCCACGGTTGCTCCTTCCACGCTCACCTCAGCCTCCTCGCTCACCCGACGTCCGCCAGCGCCTCGACGGGGGCGGCCTGGGCTGCCCGGCGCCCGGGCAGGACGGACGCCGCCGCCGCGGCCAGCAGCACCCCTGCGACGACGAGACCGATGACGCCCCAGTCGACGACCAGGCGCGGCTCGGGCAGCCCCATCTCGGCCACGAGCGCGGCGGCACCCACCCAGCCGAGCAGCACCCCGAAGACGACCCCGACCAACACGGAGACGGCGGCGATCAGCAGCGACTCGATGAGCAGCATCAGCCGCAGGCCGCTCGCCTGCAGACCGAGGGCGCGCAGGAGCGCCGACTCGCGGGTCCGCTCCAGCACGGACAGGCTCAGCGTGTTGGCGACGCCCACCAGGGCCACGAGCGCGGCGACGCCCAACAGGCCCGTCAGGAACGCCGTGACCGAGTCGAGCACCAGGCGGAGCCGAGCCTTCTGGTCCGCCGAGCCACTGACCTCGAGCCCCGGATTCGCTTCGATGAGCCGCCCCTGGATCCGCTGGACCACGGAGGCGCTGTCGTCGGGATCGGAGAGGCGCACGAGGATCAGCCCCGGGCGCAGGGGCGTAGCGAGCCGGTCCATGGTGGCCGCGGTCACCACCGCCAGCGTGGAGCCGAGGTTGGACTCCGTGGTGCTCAGCTGCGGCACCTGTTCTCCGGACAGGGGCATCAACGTGACGAGCGAGCCTTGCTTGATGCGCATGAGGGCGATGACGGTGGTGGGCAGACCCACCCCGTCGTCGCTCACCGCGACCGGGTGGTTCAGGATGCGTTCGGCTTCGGCCGAGACCACGCCGGCCGGCATCCACCGCCCGACGCCCGACGCGCCCCACACCATGAGTGGTTCGCTCACCTCGACCATGTCGGCGTCGGCCACGCCGGGGGTGTCCAGAACCACCTGCAGGGCGCCCTCGGCGAAGCCCTTGAGGCGGCCCGACTCGTCGCGGTTCGCGCGGGTGCCGCTGCCGTTCGGGTTGACGAGATCGGGTTCGGCGACCGCCGACTGGAGCGCGAGGTCGACGGGATACAGCTGGTCCAGCCGATTGAAGGCACTCGAGCGCCCGGACGCCGCGCCCACCTGCACGGTCACGATCAATCCGACCGCCAGCATGACCGCCGTCGCCGTCGCCCCAACCCGCCCGGGATTGCCGACCGCGTTGCCCACCGCGAGCCTCGCCTCGGGACGCCAGCGGGCCAACGGCGCGCCGAGCCACCGCACGAGCGCCGGCACGTACGCCGACGCGCCCGCGAGGACGCCGCTGCCGAGGGCCAGCGCACCGCCGACGACGAGCCCGATCCGGACCCCCGGCCCCACGTCGGGTGCCAGACCACGGCCTGCCAGGATCAGTCCCGCGCCGACGAGGGCGAGGGCGCCGCACGCGATCGCTCGGCGCCGCAGCGACCGGACCGCGCTGTCGTGGCTGGTCACCGGCTGCAATGCCTCCATCGGCGCGACCAGGCCGGCGTGCCGAAGGGGCAGCAGAGCGGCCAGCACCGTGACGACCACTCCCACCGCCGCGACGAGAGCGACCAGGCCCCACGGCACCACGAGTCCGTAGCGCAGCGATCGCGTGACCAGCCAGGAGACCAGCGCGGCCAGACCGATCCCCACGGGCACGCCCAGCACGGTCCCCACCCCGCCCAGCACCGCCGCTTCGGCGAGGAACCGCGCGCGCACTTGCCCCTGCGTCGCGCCCACGGCGCGCAGCAACCCGATCTGGCGGCGTCGCTGCGCGACGAGGATGGTGAAGGTGTTCGCAATGATCAGGGTGCCCACGAGCAACGCCACCAGGGCGCAGCCGCTCAGCAGCAGCGTGAGCCACTCGGCGCCCCCCGCCACGGACGCCGCCTCCGACGCCCGCACCGCGGCCGCCGTCTTCGCCTCGGCGGTGATCCGCAGGATCCCCTCCCCGTACAGCTCGTCGGCGAGACGGGTGGCGACGTCGCCCGCGGCGTCCACGTCGGAGAGTGTCGCCAGCAGCTTGATCCCGATCCCGTCGCCGGAACTGCCGGGGGTGTCGTCGGCGGTTGTCGCCGGGTTGACGATGACGCTGTAGTCGGGAGGCGGGAAGAGCGTGTCGGCCAGCGTCATCACGTCGCCCGCGACGTAGGCCGGCGGATCGTCGTACCCACGCTCATCGGTGAGGCCGACCACGACGAGGGGCAGGGCGTCGGTGAGGTTCACGGTGACCTGACCGCCCAGCCCGACCCCGAGCGCTGCCGCGGTGTCGCGCGTGAGGACGACCTGATCGTCCCCGACCGGATACTCCCCCTCGGCCACGTGGTAGAACCGGAGGCCCTCCGCGCGGGGCGACGTGGTGAGCTTGACCCGGGCGAACCGCTCCCCACTGCTGAGTTGCGTGCTGAGTTGGCTGAAGCGCTCGACAGCCTCCACGGAAGGCTCGGACCGCAGGAAGCGTTCGGCGAGCAGCAGAGCGCCGTCACGGTCCTCCCGCGCCCCCCACCAGTGCCACAGGTGGGTCTCGACCACCACGTCGGCCTTCGAGGCGTACAGCATCTGCCGCGCCGCGATCGCGTTCGACTCGGTGGCGGCGAACACCTGCGTGGCCGCCAGGAACGCGACGGACAGCACGATGGCGAGCATCGTCGCCGCGTTGCGCGCCGGGTGCAGCCTGATCTCCTGCCAGGCCGCCGCCACGTTCCTCATCGGTCACCCCCTTCGGTGATGGACGATGGTAAACCGACGCCCCGACATTCCACAGGAGCAGCCCTCAGCCCTGCCCGTGCCGCCGTGGGAGAGTGGACCCATGTCCCTCCGCCTGCCCGCCGGTTTCGCCGCCGACGCACAGATCGAGGTCAAGCGGTCGCGATTCCTCGCGCACGTCGCCCGCGTCGACGACGAGGACGCGGCCCGCGCCGCCGTCGCGGCCGCGCGCAGCGCCCACCCGGACGCCCGGCACCATTGCTCGTCCTTCATCGTCGAAGTGCCGGGCGCCCAGCCGGTCGAGCGCTCCTCCGACGACGGCGAACCTTCCTCAACGGCGGGGACGCCCATGCTGGAAGTCCTCCGCGGCGCTCACCTCACCCAGGTGGTCGCCGTCGTCACCCGGTACTTCGGCGGGACCCTGCTCGGCACCGGCGGCCTCACCCGCGCCTACGCCGACGCGGTCGCCGCCGCCCTCGCCGGGACGCCGCGGGTGCGCCCGATCACACGGCACCTGGTGGCCTTCGACGTCGGCCCCCAGGACGCCGGTCGCGTCCAGGGCTCCCTGCTGGCGCACGGTGTCGAGGTCGTGGACGCGGCTTGGGCGGCGTCCGTGCGCCTCACCCTGGCCGTCGTCGACCCGGCGGAGGCGGCGGCGTCCGTGGCGGGGCTCCTCCAGCGCGAGGTGACCCTGACCAGGGTGGGAACGACGGTGACCGAGGTGCCGGTCCATCATTCGTCATGACGACTGGAATGGGATCGCTCTCACCTGCTATCCGCGCCGTGCTACCGCAACATCGTCGTTATGTCGTCCGCCACGCCCAGTGCCTCGGCAACGCCCAAGATCGCATCGTCGGCCAGCGCGAGTACCCGCTGACCTCGCAGGGGTACGCCCAGGCGCGTCAGGCAGCCGAACTCATCTGGCGGCGGGAGCGCGTGACCGCCGTGTACAGCTCCGACCTGCTGCCTGCGCGCGAGACGGCGCGCATCATCGCCGGCCTGCTCGGCCTCGACGTCGTTGTGGACGCCGATCTGCGCGAGCAGTCCTTCGGCCGACTCGAGGGCATGCGCCGTGCCGACATGGATTTCAGCACCGCGGAGCGGCGTCACCTCAATGAGGTGCACTGGGGCGGCGGCGAGTCGGTGGCCGAGGTGCACGCGCGTGTCGAACGCTTCCTCGGCTCGTTGCCCGAGGGCGACGGCGACGTGGTGATCGTGTCGCACCTGCACACGATCCAGATCGCCCTCTCCGCGCTCCGCGGGCGCGACCATCGCAGCATCGACTGGGTCGAACTACCGAGCGGTGGCATCGTGGTGGCGCCGGCGCTGTCCATGGAAGCGGTCCCCAAGACAGCCTGATACCCCGGCCCCGTACGCTGCGCGGTATGCGCACGGACCTGCCCCCCGGCCACGTCGCCCTCGTCGGCGGTGGCCCCGGCGATCCCGACCTGCTGACCGTGGCGGCCGTGCGGCTGCTCGGGCAGGCCGACGTCGTCCTCACCGACCACCTCGCCCCCGATTGCGCCACGTTCGTTCGGCCCGACGCCGAGATCATCGGCGTCGGCAAGCGGCCGCGCAGCACCGACGCCACCGCTCAGGACGACATCAACCGGCTGCTCGTCGAGCACGCCCGGGCCGGACGACGCGTCGTGCGCCTCAAGGGCGGCGACCCGTTCGTCTTCGGCCGCGGCGGCGAGGAGTGGCTGGCGTGCGCCGAGGCGGGCGTGCCGGTGTTCGTGGTGCCGGGCGTGACCTCGGCGGTGGCCGTTCCCGCCGTGGCGGGCGTCCCCGTGACGCACCGCTCGCTCACCCAGGGCTTCACCGTCGTGTCGGGGCACGTCGCCCCCGGCGACCCGCGGTCCACGCTCGACTGGGGCGCGCTCGCCCGCTCGGGCACGACGCTGGTGATCCTCATGGGGGTGAAGAACCTGCCTGCCATCGCCGAGGCGCTCGTCGCCGGCGGGCTGGACGCCGTCACGCCCGTCGCCGTCGTGGCCCACGCCTTCGCCCCCGATCAGCGCGTCCTTCGCGCCACGCTGCGGACCGCTGCCGCCGCCGCCGAGGGCGTCCGACCGCCGTCCGTGGTCGTCGTGGGCGATGTCGCGGCGCTGGCGCTCGGCTGACGCCGCGGCCGCCCGCCCTCGGGATTCGTCGCCGGGGTGACGCAACCCAAGGTCACGAACGGGGCGAGGAGCGCGGGCGGTCCTCGAAACGGCGCACGAAGACAGGCCGGTCCGGCGACGAGGCGGCGGCGTCGAACCGGTAGCCGTCGGCATCGAAGCGGATGAGCGCCCCCGGCGTCCGGACCCGGTTGCGGACCAGCCACGCCGCCATCGAACCCCGCGCCCGCTTGGCGTAGAACGAGACGATGCCGCGGCGTCCGCGGGCGTCGGTGTCCTCGAAGCGGGGGCTCACGATCCGGCCGCCCAACGCCTCCGGGCGGACCGCCGCGAAGTACTCCTCGCTCGCGAGGTTGACGACCGCCTCGGCGCCCGGCGACGCGGCCAGGTCGGCCCGGAGCAGGCCGGTGAGGATGTCGCCCCACCAGGCGTAGAGGGTGCCGCCGCGGTCGGTGCGCAGCCGGGTGCCCATCTCCAGGCGGTAGGGCTGCATGAGGTCGAGAGGCCGCAGCACTCCGTACAGTCCCGACAGGATCCGCACCGTCTTCTGCGCCTCAGTGAGATCGCGGGCGTCGAAGGATGCGGCGTCCATCCCCCGGTACACGTCGCCGGCGAACGTGTACAGCGCGGGGCGGGCGTTGCGCGGGGTGAACGGTGTGGAGAAGTCGGCGTAGCGCTGGGCGTTGAGGGCAGCGAGTTCGTCGGAGATGCTCATCAGTCCGCCCACCTCGGACACGCTCAGGGCGCGCAACACGTCGATCAACGCCCCGGATTCAGCCAGCAGCCGTGGTTCGGTGTGCTTGCGCGTCGGGAGCGGCGAGTCGAGGTCGAGCGACTTGGCCGGCGAGAGCAGGACGAGCATGCCCCGAGGGTAGCGGTCAGTCCGACTCGCGCGGCCACGCGTTGCGGAGGCAGCCGTCGAGGCTGATGCTCTGCTGCATCATCACCGGCGCCTTCTTGCCCTCGCCCGGGCAGGGCGCATGCCCCTGGCCGAGGTAGTGGCCCACCTCATGGTTGACGAGATAGGCGCGGTATTCCGCGAGATCGTCGTAGGTGGGCGTCATGTAGAGCCAGCGGTCGGTGTTGAGGATCACGTCGTCGCCGACGCGGCAGTTCCACTTCCGGGCGATGTCGGCCGGCGCGCACAGCTTCTGGGCCGAGTCGGGGGCAGCGAGGTAGATGCTGAGCGTGGTGTCCGTCTCGGCCGTGACCGCCCGGAACGACGTCCTGCCGTAGCCGGCCCAGCCGCGCGGGTCGTCGAGGGTGGCCTGGATGCTGCGCGCCGCCTCGTCGGGGTCGATGTCGACACTCGACTCCACCTTCACCACGTAGTCGACCACCCGCTCGTTCACGGTGGCGGGCTCGAGGGTCACCGTGTTCGACCGGTACTCACCCGTCGACGGCGTGTCCGACGTCCACACCTCCTGGCGCGCGATCTGAGGGATCGAGGGGGTGGGGCTCGGAGTCGGCGTCGGCGTGGGACTGGGTGCGCCGGTGATCCCCGAGGGGCGCGGCACGAGGTAGCTCCAGGCCACCGCCACGCCCACCACGAGCAGGAGCGCCACGAGGACGGCGCGCCACCAGGGCCGGCGGGCCCGGCGAGGCGGGCTGGTCGGCGGCGCGTCGGCGCCGTTGGCGATGGCCATGGGTCCAGCTTAGGGACGCCTCCGCCGTCCACCCGCGCGACGGACCGCTAGGCTCACGGCGAAGGGAGACACCCGATGAAGTTCCTGTTCCTCGGCGCCGGGGCGATCGGCACCTACATCGGCGGCTCGCTGGCCGCCGCGGGCCACCAGGTGGCGTTCACCGAGCAGCCGGCCATGGCGGAGACGCTCCGCGAGAGCGGTCTGAAGATCCACGTGGGCACGCGGCTGCGCACCATCACGACGGCCACGTTCTACTCCTCCCCCGCGGACGCCCTTGCCGCCGGCCCCTACGACGTCGGCGTTGTGGCGCTCAAGTCGTTCGACACGGCCGCAGCCGTCGACGACCTGGCCGACGCGGGCTTCCAGGTGCCGCCGATCCTGAGCCTGCAGAACGGCGTCGACAACGAGCCGACGATCGCCGAGCGGCTCGGCACGGGCAAGGTGATCGCCGGCACGGTCACCACGGCGATCGCCAAGCCCGGCCCGGGCGAGGTGATCGAGGAGAAGCACCGCGGCGTCGGCGTCGCCCTCGGCCACCCGCGCGCTAACGATCTCGTGCGCGCCCTCGACGAGGCGGGGCTCACCGCCCGTTCGTTCTCGAATGCTGCCGCCATGAAATGGTCGAAGCTGCTCACCAACCTCACCGGCAACGCCACCTCGGCCATCCTCGACCTGCGGGTCGCCGATCTCTTCGCCGATCCCCGCCTCTACGCCGTCGAGGTCGAGGTGCTCCGCGAGTGCCTGCGCGTCATGCGCGCCCTGCGGCTGCGCCCGGTGGACCTGCCCGGCACGCCCGTTCGCGCCCTCGCCCTGGCCGCCGAGCGTCTGCCCCGCTTCGTCGCCCAGCCGGCGCTCACCAAGGCGCTGGGGTCGGGGCGCGGCGACAAGATGCCCAGCTTCCACATCGACCTGCACTCGGGGCGCGGCCGCTCCGAGGTCGAGTACCTCAACGGCGCCGTCGTCCGGCACGGCGCCGAGGCCGGCGTCCCGACGCCGGTGAACGACGTGCTGACGCGCACCTTGGTCGCCCTCACCGAGGGCGCCGAAGACCTCGAGCGCTTCCGCCGCAACCCGGACGCCCTCCTTGCGCTGCTACCCTGACCGGGCGTCACTCGCCCGGGTAGCGGACGCCGACCTGCGCCCTCAGCTCGTCGAGCGTCTCCATGACGGCGACGGTCTCATCGAGGGGCAGTAGAGGCGACTCGCGGCGTCCCTCGGCGACGAGCGTGGCGAAGTGGGCGACCTGGTGACACAGGCCGTCGCTGGCGACGATGGCGGGAGGCCCGGACTCGGTGGGCACCTTGTCGCGCGTGACGAACCGGACCGTCCCCGGATTGTAGAACGAGCCGTCGAGTTCGACGCGGGCGAGCGTGCCGCAGATGGCGGCGGTGCAGGGTGTCCGGGCGGCGAGGGTGGTGGTGACGATGGCGTGGGCGTCGGAGCCGGGATAGTGGTCGAACAGGGCCGTGACCTGGGCGTCCACCCCGGTCTCGGTGAGCGTGCCGGTCGCCTGGATGCGCCCGGGTTGGGCACCGAAGACGAACCGGGCATACGAGACCGGGTAGACGCCGAGGTCGAGCAGCGCCCCGCCGGCGAGCGCCGGGTCGAAGAGGCGGCTCGCCGGGTGGAAGGCCATGTACTGGCCGTGGTCGGCGAGGAAGGTGGTCACATCGCCGAGCTCGCCGTCGGCGAGCAGTTGCGAAACGATGTCGGTGCGCGGCAGGAACCGCGTCCACATGGCCTCCATGCAGGTGACGCCGGCGCTGCGGGCGGCCTCCACGACCTGCCGCGCCTCGGCCGCGTTCCGGGTGAACGCCTTCTCGACGAGCACGTGCTTGCCCGCGTCGATGACCTGCAGCGCCAGCTCGGCGTGGTGGCTGTGCGGTGAGGCGACGTACACGGCGTCGACGTCCGGATCGGCGAGGAGTTCGGCGTAGGACCCGTACGGCCGCTCGATGCCGTGTTCGTGGGCGAACTGTTGCGCGCGCTCCAGCGAGCGCGAGCCGCAGGCGACCACACGCTGCCGGGTGTGCCGGGCGACCGCGTCGACCGTCTTGGCGGCGATGCGTCCCGGCGCCAGGACGCCCCACCGCAGGGCCGGGGCACCGGCAGGATCGGGAACGCGGCTGGTGGGGAGGGAACTGGTCATGGCGTCCAGTCAAGCACGCCGCAGGGCGGTCGGGGGTTTCGCGGGTGCGCCTCCGGGGAGTACCTTGCCGCCATCTCCCCCACACCGGTCGCCTTGGCGACCTTTGGTCCGCGCCGCCCCAACGCCGGGAACGCGCCGAGAAGGAAGCAGAGATATTCGTGAAAGTACGCACACTCGCCGCCGCAGCCCTCGCGGCCGCGCTGGTCGGCACCGGCTTCACCGCCACCGCGGACGCCGCCCCCAGCAACCGCAACGTCCAGGTCAACGTGGTGCTCACGTCAGACATCACCGACGCCGCCCTCGCCTCGCTCGCCAAGTACGGCACCGTGACGGGCACCCTGCCCGAGATCGACGGCGTCACCATGAACGCCCGGCTCGGCGACCTCGGCGCCATCCGGGCGCTCAGCACGGTGTTCGCCGCCAATCCGGACGCCCCCCGCGTCGGCAAGCCCGTTCCGATCAGCCCGTACACCGACACCACGGCCGGCTACAGCACCTGGAACCTCGACCAGATCGACGTGACGGAGAAGCCGGGCGCGGGCACCCGTGTCGTGCCCGAGACCGGTCAGGGCGTGTACGTCGCCGTCCTCGACACGGGCCTCATGTCGAGCTGGCGCACCTACTTCGGCGAGGATCGCATCGCCACCGAGTACGCCACCGCGTTCGGCGGCGGCGGCAACAGCGGCAAGGGGAACGTGAGCCAGCAGCCCAACAAGTGGCAGACGGACACGAACGGTCATGGCACGCATGTGACCAGCACCATCCTCGGCTACAACGTCAACGGCACTCCGATCGCCGGCGTCGCGCCGCAGGCGAAGGTCATCCCCGTGAAGGTGCTCAACAACAACGGTTCCGGCCAGTCGGCCATGGTGGCCGCGGGCATCACGTACGTGGGCGATCTGAAGGCCGGCCCGCTGAAGGACAGCCCGGTCGTCATCAACATGAGCCTCGGCGGGTCCGAGCTCGACGCCCTCGAGAAGGCCGCCCTCGACTACGCCATCGCCCAGGGCGTCCTCATCGTCGCCTCGGCCGGCAACGAGGGCACGGCGGGCATGGGCTACCCCGGCGCCTACGAGCCCGTCGTCTCCGTGGCGGCGAACGGCTGGGTGGGCGAATGGCAGCCGGACGCCGCCGGTAACCAGCGCACCTGGTGGTACGCGAGCGACGTGCGCGAGAAGCCCTACATCGACGACGACGCCTACATCACCGATTTCAGCAGCCGCGCACTGCCGGGCCAGGATCTCGACGTCGCCGCCCCCGGCTCCTGGATCCTCGGGCCGTACCAGGTGAACCAGGGCCAACTGTCCTACTACTACCTCGGCGGAACGTCCATGGCGGCCCCGCATGTGTCGGGCCTCGCGGCCCTCATGGCCGAGAAGGACGGTGCCCTCACCCAGGCCCAGCTGGAGACGACCCTCGAGGACACGGCCGTGCCGCTCGAGCCGGGCTGCCGCACGATCCTCTCCGGGCCGGGCACGGCCACGGAGGAGGTCTGCTGGGGTGCTGACGCCACCGGTCACGGCATCGTGAACGCGGTGGACGCCCTCGCGGCCACACCGTAACCGGCGGCGGGTTCCCTCCGCCCTCCTTCCCCACACCTCGGACGCCCCCGCTGCGCGTGCAGCGGGGGCGTCCGTCGCGTCCGCCGCGTCCGCCGACAGCCCCCGGCGGTTGGGCCAGAGCGCCGCTCAGCGCCGCGCGCGAGCGCCGGTGACGGCGTCCACCACCTCCCGGACGAGCGCGGCGGCGAGGGCGTCGAGCTCGGGCCGCGGGGTGAGGCGGAGGGGTCCGGTGGTGGCCAGGGCAGCGAACCCGTGGACGACCGACCAACAATGCACGGACGCCAGTTCCGCCGCCGCGGGGGCCACGAGGCCCACCCCGACGAGCCCGGTGAGCGCCTCCTGGAAGAGGCCGTAGGCGGTGCGGCCGGTGTCGCCCGCGGCGTCCGGATGGAGGGCATCGGCCATGGTGAGTTGGGCGAAGAGGGCCACGTCGAAGGCCCGCGGCTCGTCGAGGGCGAAGGCGACGTAGCCGCGGCCGACGGCGTCCAGGAGGGCGAGGGCGCGTTCGGCGGGGGCGGACGCCGTGACCTCCGCCTGGGTCGCCTCGATGCGGCGGGCCATGTCGGCGAGGGCGAGGAGGGAGACGGCGCGAAGGAGTTCGTCGTGGCCGGCGAAGTGGCGGTAGGCGGCGGGGGCGCTCACTCCGGCGCGACGGGTCGTGGCGCGGAGGGTGACGGCGCGGGCGCCCCCGGCTCGGGCGAGCGCGTAGCCCGCGCGTACCAGCGAGGCGCGGAGATCACCGTGGTGGTAGGAGCTCCGGGGCGGTTCGGAGGAGGGGCTTGCGGCGTCCATGGTGAGCACTCTACGATCCATACCAGGCGATGTGAACAATGTAAACATCGCGTGTCCGGAAGGGAGACATCACATGTCCATCACCATGAGTCCCTACCTCAACTTCGCCGGCAATGCCCGCGAGGCCATGGAGTACTACCACGGCATCTTCGGCGGTGAGCTGACCGTCACGACCTTCGCCGACTTCGGCATGGAGAACATGCCCCCCGAGGGCACGATGCACGCCGAGCTGGCCACCGACGCGTTCAAGCTCTACGCCAGCGACGCCATGCCCGGAGCCGAGACCACCTGGGGCGGAACGCGCAACTACATCGCGTTCATGGGCGACGACGTGGACACCCTGAAGGGCTGGTACGACGCCCTCCTCGCCGACGGGTCCGCCGGCATGCCGCTCGAGAAGCAGGTGTGGGGCGACATGTACGGCGACGTCAAGGACAAGTTCGGCATCGAGTGGATGTTCAACATCGCCCTGCCCGACGGCTGGGCCGAAGGCGGCCGATGAACACCGGACGCGCCCGCCGCGAGACCCGCGGCGGAGTCGAACACCTCGTGCTGACCCGCACGTTCGACCTGCCGGCAGCCGAGCTGTGGCGGCTCCTCACCGACCCTGACGAGCTTTCACGCTGGTTCGGGACGTGGCGGGGCGACCCGGCCTCCGGCGAGGTCGAAGTGCGGATGGTCTTCGAGGGCGACGAGGCGCCCTGGGAGGCCCACGCGATCGACGCGTGCGAGGAGCCGCACCACCTGGGGGTGCGCTCGCTCGGCGAGGATCCGTGGATTCTCGACCTGCGCCTGTCCGAGTCGGCCGGCGTCACGACCCTCGATTTCGCCCAGCGATCGACGCCGGGCGACATGGCCGACATCGCCGCCGGCTGGGACTACTACCTCGACCGCCTCGTCGCCGTCGCCGCCGGGGGCGAGGCCGCCGAGGTGACGTGGGCGCCGTACGAGCAGCTCATCGAGGAGTACCGGACGGTCCTCGGCGCCGGTTGAGCGATCGTTGCGTCGCCACCGCGCCACTCGGCCCGCCGGCAAGCCAGGGCGAGCGTGGCTCCGTAGGGAGGTTCCGAGACCATGGCGTCCATCGCGACGCCCATCGCGGTCAGCGCTCCTCGCTGCCTAGACTCGGGCCATGGTCTTGGGACTCCCCCTGCACCCCCTGTTGGTGCACGCTGCGGTGGTGCTCGTGCCGCTCAGTGCGCTGATGATGATCGTGGCGGTGGCGGTGCCGTGGTGGCGGGGCCGCTACGGCGGCCTGTCGGTCCTGGCCGCGGTGTTCGCCGCGGGCGCAGCGCTGGCGGCTCGCGCATCGGGCGAGGCCCTGGCTGACGTCCTCACCGAACCCGAGCCGCACGCCCTGTTCGGCACCCTCACCACCCTCTCAGCCGGCGCGCTCGCGGTGTTCGCGGTCGGGTGGTGGTTCCTCCGTCGCCGGGACGCCGCCCGTTCCGGTCAGCGGGGGGTTCTCGGGGCGCTGAGCGGAGCGCTCGCCGTCGGAGCCGCGCTGGCCGGCATGGTCTTCGTCGTCCTCGCCGGCCACTCGGGCGCGACGGCGACGTGGACGGCGCGCCTCGACGCGAGCACCGCGTCGCCCGCACCGGCGGCGTCCGAGACGACCTACTCGATGGCGGACGTGGCGGCGCACGCGAGCGAGGAGTCGTGCTGGGTCGCGGTGGACGGCGGCGTCTACGACCTCACCGACTGGATCGGGCAGCACCCCGGCGGACGTCAGCGGATCCTGAACCTCTGCGGGACCGACGCCACCACCCAGTTCCGCACGCAGCACGACTCCGCGCGGCGTCCCAACGCCGCCCTGGACGCCCGCCGGATCGGCAGGCTGGGCTGAGCACGTTTTTGACATAGGAAATCGCGTCACGTGCGACGAATCCCTATGTCAATAAAGCTATGTCACAAACCTGCGGTCACTGCCGCCGTCCCCGACGGTGCGGCTTGTGCGGGGCCGGCCGCGGGTGCACGTTTGTGACATAGCGTTTGTGGGCACGTGCCCACAAACGCTATGTCAAAAACGTGATCTCCCGGGGGCAGGAAAACCTACGCCGGCAGGAGCCGGCCGCGGGAGGCGGGGAAGTCGACGTCGACGACATCGCCCTCCGCGAGCACCTCGTCGGGGTTCGGGTCGCTGACCTCGGCGACGATCGTGCCCGCGTCGGTGTCGATCTCGTACTCCACGAGGGAGCCGTAGAAGACCGCCGACAGGATGCGCCCGCG
This sequence comes from Propioniciclava sp., assembly GCF_029977985.1. Classification (GTDB taxonomy): domain Bacteria; phylum Actinomycetota; class Actinomycetes; order Propionibacteriales; family Propionibacteriaceae; genus Propioniciclava. Next base: position 18,604 of record NZ_JARKOT010000089.1, read on the forward strand.
GCGTCCGTGGACACTCTCCTCCGGACCGTCCGCCTGCGCCGGCCGGACGACCACCGACTCCGGCCGCACCAGCACGACGTGCGACGACGCCTCCGCCGACCCCGGCGCGGCCGGGATCTCCCGCTGAGTGCCGAGCACGTCGACGCGTGCCCTGTCGTCGAGCAGGGTCACGTGGCCGGGGTCGAGGAAGTTCGCCGACCCGATGAAGTCGGCCACGAAGACCGTCTCGGGGCTGCGGTAGATCTCGTCCGGCGTGCCGACCTGCTCGATGCGGCCATGATTCATCACGACGATGCGGTCCGAGAGCGCCATCGCCTCGTCCTGGTCGTGCGTCACGTAGAGGGCGGTGATGCCCAGCCGCTGCTGCACCGACCGGATCTCGCTGCGCATCTGCACGCGGAGCTTGGCGTCCAAGTTGCTCAGCGGCTCGTCGAACAGCAGCACCTTCGGCCGCATCACCATCGCCCGCGCCAGCGCGACGCGCTGCTGCTGGCCGCCGGACAGCTGGTTCGGCGCACGCTTGGCGAACTTCACCAGATCCATCGACGTCAGCACGCTCTGCACTGCCTCGTCGATGGCCGCCTTGTCCATCTTCCGCAGCCGCAGGCCGTAGGCGACGTTGTCGTACACCGACAGGTGCGGGAACAGGGCGTAGCTCTGGAACACCATCGACATGGGCCGCTTGTCGGGCGTGAGCCGGGTGACGTCGGCGCCGTCGAGGGTGATCTCACCCGACGTCGGCGTCTCGAAGCCCGCCACCATGCGCAGCGTCGTGGTCTTCCCGCAGCCGGACGGCCCCAACAGCGTGACGAGCTCGCCCGGCCGGGTCTCCAGGTTGATGCTGTCGACGGCGCGCGTGAGGCCGTCGCGCCCTTCGAACTCCTTGACGAGGTTAACGAGTCGGATGCGTCCCGAGTCGTGGTGGCGTTCTGTGATGCTCATGCTCCCCCTCCCAGGGATGCCCGGACGTCTCCGCGTCCGTGGACGATCAGGCTCATGACCCCCATGACCGCGACCACGATGAGGAGCAGCAGGGTGCAGAAGGCGAACGCATTGCCGAAGCGGCCGGCGTCCACCTCCGCGAGGATCTGCTTCGTCATGATCCGCGTCTGGGGGGTGGTGATGAAGATGATGGGGCTGAGGGTCGTCATCGACCGCGCGAACGCGTAGATGAGGCCCGTGAGGAACGCCGGCCGGATGAGCGGCATCGTGACGGTGCGGAACGTGGTCACACTGTTGGCTCCCAGGGAAGCGGACGCCTCGTCGATCGACGGGTCGATCTGCTGCAGCGCCGCGATGCCGGAGCGTTGGCCGGACGGGATGGATCGGATCACGTACACCATGACGATCGCCATGGCGCCGCCGAGCATGGCCGCGCCGCCGCCGAGGGCGGGCAGGAACATGCGATTGCCAATGATGAGCGGCGTGTTGAAGGCGATGGCGTACCCGATGCCGACGACCGTGCCGGGCACCGCCAGGCCGAGCATGCCCAGGAAGTCGAGCCAAGCCGCCCCGCGCCGCACCTTCCGGACGACCAGCCACGCGATCACCATGCCGAGCAGCCCCGCCACGGGGGTGGCGATGAGGGCGAGCACCGTGGTGTCGAGGATCGCCTCGTTGCCGATGCCGCTGAGCACGTACCGGAAGTTGTCGAGGGTGAACTCGTTGTTGACCCCGAGGATCTTCGTGAACGCCCCCAGCAGGACGGTCACATAGACGCCCAGCACCGCCACGGTCAACACGACGCCTGCTGCCAGCAGCGGGATCCGCCCGGACGGGTGCGTGATGAGCCGCCGCTGGCCAGCCGGCTTGCCGGTCACGGAGACGGCGCTCTTGCGGCTCACCCAGTACTGCTGGATGAGGAACACGAGCAGCGCCGGCACGAGCAGCACGAGCGAGTACGCGGACCCTGCGGCCACGTCGTACTCGCCGGTGATCGCGATGAACGCCCGCGAGGCCAGCACCGTGAAGTCGCCGCCGATCACGAGCGGGTTGGCCAGGTCGGCGATCGCCTCGACGAACAGCAGCAGGAAGGACGCCGCGAAGCCCGGGATCATCATGGGCACGGTGACCTTCCAGAAGGTCTGCCACTTGGACGCCCCCAGGTTCGACGATGCGTCCTCCAGGGCAGGGTCGAGGTTTTCGAGCATGCCCTTGAAGTTCATGTAGGCGACGGGGAAGAACGACAGGACGAGGACGAGTGCGAGGCCGGGCAGCCCGTAGATGTTGGTCTGCAGCCCGAACAGCCCGTGGGTGATGATGCCGCGGCGTCCGAGCAGCGTGATGATGGCGGTCGCCACCGCGAAGGGCGGCGACACGACGGGCAGCAGGCAGATCAGGTGGAAAGCCTTCTTCCAGCGGAAGTCGACCATGACCTGGATGTAGGCGGCGAGGAAGCCGAGCACGGTGCCGAGCGCGCCCACGACGGTGCCCAGCACGAACGTGTTGAGCACGATCTGGCGGTTGACCGGCGAGGTGAGGACCGACGTGACGACCGACCAGCCGCGTTCGCTGAACGCCTCCCGGAAGATGGACGCCAGCGGGTAGAGGATCAGCAGCCCGAGGATGGCGATGACCAAGCTGACGACGGCGATCGTCACCCAGTCGGTCGCCCGGCCCCGGGCCCGCCGGCGTCGCGGGACGCCGGCGGTCGGGACGGCGGCAGCAGCAGCCGTCGGGGTGCTCGTGGTCACGAGCTCACTCCTTCGGCTGGGCAGCGACCTCGGTGTCGAACCGGGCCGTCAGTTCCGCCTTGGCGGCCGCAGCAGCTGCGAAGTCGTAGTCGACGAGCTTCACGCTGTCCAGGTCGACCATGCGCGGGTCGATGGCGGCGTCCGGGTTCGTGGGCAGCTGGTACGAGCCGGCGCTCGGGCCGAGCTCCTGGGCTTCCTTGGTGAGCGCCCAGTCGACGTAGGCCTGCGCGGCCGGGGCGTTGTCGGTGCCCTTGATGATGGCGACGCCGCCCACCTCGTAGCCGGTGCCCTCGGACGGGAAGGAGACCTCGAGGTCGGTCATGCCACGCTCCTTGTAGAGCACGCAGTCGTGACTGAAGACGATGCCCACGGCAACCTCGCCGCGGCCGGCGACCTGCCCGGGGGCGGTGCCCGACCCAGGTGTACTGCAGCACGTTGGCGTGCAGCTTCTTCATGTAGTCGAGGGCGGCGTCCTCGCTGCCGAGACGGGTGACCTGGGTCCACAAGGTGGTGAACGCAGTGCCCGAGGTCGACGGGTGCGCCGTCGACACCTGCGACTTGAGCTTGGGGTCGAGCAGCGACTCCCACGAATCGGGCAGTCCCAGTCCGAGTTCGTCGAGGACGGCCTTGTTCGAGCAGAAGCCGAGCGTGCCGACGTAGACGCCCGTCCAGGTGCCGTCGGCGTCCTTGTACTTCTCGGGGATCGCGGCCGCGTTGGGCGACACGTAGGGCTGGATGAGGTCCTGCTCGGACGCCGCACCGAACCCGTCGGCGGGCCCGCCGTGCCAGACGTCGAACTCGGGGGCGCTCTTGGTGGCCGCGAGGCGCGCCACGGTTTCGCCGGAGCTGAGGCGCACGAAGGACGCCTGGATGCCCGTCTCGGCGGTGAACGCCTTCGTCCAGGCGTCGCACACCTCTTCCATCGCGCCGCAGGCGACGGTGATCGAACCGGACGCCGCCCCGCCGCTCCCTGCGGTGGTGCCGGCCGTGCCGGTCGAGCCCGATTCGACGACGCAGCCAGTGAGGGCGAGCGCGAGTGCTGCAGTGCCGCCGGCGACGGCGACCAGTGAACGGTTTGCCATGATGATCTCCCTTGACCTGCCCGGGGTGCGGGCCTTCACGGCATGGGAGTCTAGGAACGGCGTCCGGGGTGTGGGTGGGCCGGCGCAGGGCCGAACGTCACGATTGCGTGATGGTCGTCACCGGCCGGGCTCGCGGATCACGAGCCGGTAACCGCGGCCGTGCTCGGACTCGATCTCGACGCCGCCGCCCGGCTCTTCGAGCTTGCCTCGGAGGCGGTAGACGGCGGTGCGGAGTGCGGCCCGAGCGCCCCAGCCCTCGCCCTCGTGTCCCATGGCGTTGGCGAGGACGTCGAGGGGGACGGTCCGCCCGGGGCGTTCGGCGAGCAGGCAGAGCAGTTTGAACTCGGTGGGGGTGAGGTGGAGGTCGCGATCGCCGAGGCGCCCGAGGGAGAGGGCGGCGTCGAGGACGACGTTGCCCGCCGCACGGCGCGTGTGGACCACGGGACGCCGCGCCCGCTCGGTGCTGCGCCGCAGGATGGCGCCGACCCGTAGGACGAGTTCGCGCGGGCTGAACGGTTTGGCGATGTAGTCGTCGGCGCCGGCCTCGAGACCCCAGACGCGGTCGACCGTGTCGCTGAGGGCGGTCAGCAGGATGACGGGCACGTCCGAGGTTTCGCGGATGCGGCGGCACAGGTCGACGCCGCTGCCGTCGGACAGCATCACGTCGAGGAGGACGAGGTCGACGGGTGCCGAGGCGAGGGCGCGCCAGGCGGCGTCCGCGCTCGTGGCGGTGAGGGTGCGGTGACCGGCGGCGTCCAAAGCGAGTTGGAGCATGGACACCATGCGCGCCTCGTCGTCCACGACGAGCACCAGCGCCCCCTCGGTGTTCACTCGCCCAATCCTCGCAGGTCGTCGGGTTCACGGTCGCCCGGGCCGCCGCTGTCGTCGAGGCCCGAGGGGAGACTGCACAAGATGGTGGTGCCTGCTTCGCTCATGGAGTCGACGAGGCAGCGGCCGCCGTGGAGCTCGACGATGCGCTGGGTGATGAGCATGCCGAGGCCGTGACCGGACGGGCTCTTGCCGGCGAGGGTGCGGCGGAACAGGTCGCGGGTCTGTTCGGGCGACATGCCGGTGCCGTCGTCGCTGACGCTGACGAGGACGCCGCCGTCGGTGCGCCGGACGCGGACGGCGATGCGGGCGTCGGCGCCGGCGTGGCGGGCGGAGTTGGTGACGAGGTTGGTGAGGGCCTGGGCAATGAGTTCCTGGTCGCCGAGGATGCGGGCGGCGGCTCCGCGTGCGGAGTAGGTGATCTGGTTGGGGTAGAGGTGCCGCAGGTCGCGGACGACGGCTCGAGCGACCCGGCCCACGTCGACGCTGGTGGTGCGCAGGTGGAAGATCTGGGCGTCGATGCGGGCGTCGGCGAGCAGGTCGGCGGCGAGGGTGGCCATCTCGGAGGTCTTGACGCCGATGGTGTCGACGAGCGCAGCCTGCTGCGGGGTGAGTGCGCCGGCGGTGCCGTCGGCGAGGAGTTCGCTCGCGCCGCCGATGAGAGCGAGCGGCGTCTGTATCTCGTGGCTGACGACGGAGACGCGGTCGGCGCGCTCGCGGGCGATCCGGCGCCAGCGCTCGTTCTCGACCGTGAGCGCCAACGCCCGCCGCCGCCACCGTTCGGCGAGAAGCAGGGCGACGACGGACAGCCCTGTCTCGTGGGGGGTCCACTGATGGCACAGGTCGAAGGCACCAAGTATGAGCCTTTCACTCAGAGTCGTACACATCTCTACCCAGGCTCCCGTCTCCACCAGGCTCCCGCCGCGATCCCCGGGTCACCGGAAGGTTGTGAGTTTCGACCGATTCGGCGCTGTGAGCCGTCCGGGTGCGCCGCCGGCCGCCCTCGGACGCGCCTCAGCCAGTGTCCTCGAGCTCGGTCACGCGCCAGTTGCGCATCGGACGGCGGTCGCCGCCGTACCGTGCGGGCGGCACGAACTCCGGGAGCCCGTCGAGCGCCATCCGAACCTCACTGGTCGCGCACACCGTAACGGGCGGGTTCAACCATCCCGTGGTGATGTCGGCAAAGCAGGACGAGGTTCGAAAGGTCGGTGCGGCCGCCGCACCACCAGGGAACGATGTGGTGCGCCTCGCATCGGGTCGCGGGGACGTCGCAGCCCGGGAACGCGCAGCCGCCGTCGCGCACGGTCAACGCGACGCGCTGGGCGGGCGTGACCAGCCGGGCTTCGCGTCCGACGTCGAGCGGCTCCGAAGCGCCACCGAGTACGGCAGGAATGAGGCCCGCCCGGCAGCACAGCTGGCGCAGCTCGCCGGCGGACAGCTTCGCGTCCGGCCCGATCAGCCCGGCCCCGGCCCCGGCCGCGTCGGCACGGAGCTTCTCGTAGTCGAGGGTGACCACAACGCGCGCCGAGCCGACACCGTCGCCGGGCTTGGTGTCCGCGGCCGCGCGGACCAGGCTGGTGAGCGCGTCGGCACGGCGCTGCTCGGGCGTGGTGACCGTGAGCAGCGGATCGCGGGTCTCGACGGCGGCTCGGCGCAGCTTCTCTGTGTGGGCGTCGATCAGGGCGATGAACTCCGCGCCGTCGACGCGGGGCAGCGACCCCTCGAAGTGCATCGACCCGCCCCGGTGCCAGTAGCGGAAGGATCGCCCCCGCACGGCGGCCTCGTGCTCGCGCTGCAGCTTGGTCTCCAGCAGTTCGTCGGCGTCGGCGGGTGCGACCCTGGCGAGCACGGTGGCGGCGGCGCGGCGGAGCTGGTCGGCGTCCATCCGATCGGCGAGCTCCACCATGACCTGCTCGGCGTGGGCCTGTTGGGAGGCGTCGAGTTGGGGCGCCAACTCGTCCAGCACCCGTCCGATCGCCCGCGACTGCCCCGACGTCACGCGCCCGCCGGTGGCCGCATCAGCCAACTCGGGGTGCTCGGCCAGCTCGCGTCCGGCCCGGACCGCGGCGTTCGCCTCACGCCGGGACAAGACCTCCCCCGTGCCCAGCCACGACGCCAGCGGCGTTCCCGAGGTGTGCTCGGCGGCCTGCGCGCGGTCGGCTTCGCCGACGAGCATCGCGGTGAGGGCGCCGAGCCGTTCGTGCGCGCGTCGGGCCGCGCGTACCCACGCCAACCGGGTGGCTCCGTCGAGACCGCCCCGGGACGAGTCGACCCGGTCGAGCAAGGCGGTGATCTGGTCGATCACGCTCCCCGCTGCCAGCAGCCCCGTCGTGTCCATGAATCAAGTACAACAGCCACCACTGACAGAAATCGAACATACCGACGAACCCTCGAATCTGTGGATAACTTCTCGTCGTCCTCAGGCAGTCGCCTCGGGATGCCAACCACCGACCCGGGGGTTGACCAGTCCTTGACCACCATCGGATTCATCCTTGCCGGGCACATCGGTTCCACCTTGGCGCGTGCCCTCGTCACGCGTGGCTATGACGTCGTGCTGAGCAACTCCCGCGGGCCCGAGACCCTGTCCGGGCTGGTCGCAGGCCTGGGCCCGAACGCACGCGCCGCCACTTCCGAGGAGGCGGCCGGCGCGGCAGACATCGCGGTGGTCACGATCCCGCTGCGGGCGATCGGCAGCGTCCCGGTTGAGCCGCTGGCCGGCAAGGTCGTGATCGACACGAACAACTACTACCCGCAGCGCGACGGCCGGATCGCCCCGCTCGAGGACGAGTCGACCACCACGGCCGAGCTGCTGCAGGCGCACCTGCCCACCTCGAAGGTGGTGAAGGCGTTCAACCACATCAGGTTCGGCGACATCCTCGACGACGCCCGTCCCGCCGGCACGCCCGGTTCGAGATCTTGAGCGAGCTGAGACTGTGCGAGGTGACGTCGGCCAGGCCTGGAGCTTGCATTGATATCATTGCAACATGACCGCGATCACCATCCGCAAGCTCCCGGACGAGACCAAGCAGAAGCTGCGGCTGCGCGCCGCCGCCCACGGACGCTCGATGGAGGCAGAGGCCCGCGACATCCTCGTCACGTCGCTGAACCAGCCGGCCGGTGCCGACATCTCGTGGATCCAGCAGTTGGTCGAGCTCGGACGCAGCGTCGGTGGCGTCGACCTTCCGATCGATCCGAGGGACGCCGCGCGAGCGGCCGAGCTGTGATCGTCCTCGACACCAACGTCGTCTCCGAGGCCCTCCGCGGCCCGGACGCCGACCCGCGCGTCCTGGCCTGGCTGGACGGCCTGGCCGAACCGCCTGTGACCACCGTGATCACGCGAGCCGAACTCCTCGCCGGCATCGCCCTGCTCCCCCGAGGCGCCCGCAGAGACGGCCTGGAAGCCGGAGTCACCCGAATCCTGTCACAGCTCGGCGTCTGCCTCCCCCTCACCGATGAGGCCGCCGGCCACTACGCAGCCATCGTCGCGACCCGACGCACCCTCGGACGTCCGGCGGCAGGCTTCGACGCCCTGATCTGCGCCATCTGCCGCTGCACCTCCGCCACGCTGGCCACCCGCAACACGCCCGACTTCGAGGGCATGGGCGTCCCCCTCGTCAACCCGTGGGACACGCCCGTCGTTCCCTGAGCCCGTCGAGGATGCCGGCTTCGACGGACGCACCCAACGACGCCTCGGCTCGCCGAGGGCACTCGTCGGGACGCGCTCGCCGCAGGAGCCTGGTCGGGCAGGCGGCCGTCGGCCAGAAGAACGCCGGGCGTGCGTCTAAAAGAAAGAGAAGTGCTTGGCCAGAAGAAAGCTCATGGCATACTTGGCCCGTGGTCACCATCGCGACGCCGCCGCTCGGCGAGGTGCTCCAGCGCCGTGCGGAGGGTCTCGTACGCGAGGCGATGGCGGACACACGAGTGGTTCTGGTCAACGGTGCACGGCAGTGCGGAAAGAGCACTCTCGCGGCCGTGGTGGCACGCGACTCCGGTGCGCAGTGGCGCAGCCTCGACTCCGCGACCTGGCGGCAGGCGGCGATCAATGATCCGACAGAGTTCGTCGCCGGGTCTTCGGCCCTGGTGATCGATGAGGTGCAGCGCGTCCCCGACCTGCTCCTGGCGATCAAGGAGTCGGTTGACGCCAACCCCCGCCCGGGCCGGTTTCTGCTCACCGGCTCGGCACGACTGCCCGGCATGAAGAGCGTGCCCGACGCCCTGCCTGGGCGCATGGAGACCATCGAACTGTGGCCGCTGTCGCAGGGCGAGATCGACAAGAGACCCGCCGAGACGTTCGTGGACGCAGCCTTCGCTGACGGTCCCGACCTCAGCCACACCTCATCCGAGACCCGCGCAGGGTATGTCTCCCGGCTCGTCCGCGGAGGATTCCCCGAGGCGGTTGCACGGCCCGAACGACGCCGACAGCGATTCCTGGACGAGTACGTGTCCGACCTGATCAACCGGGACGTGCTCCAGGTTGCCCAGATCGAGCGTGCGCAGGACCTGCGCCGGCTGCTGAGGCTCGTCGCTGCGCGTTCAGGTCAGTTGCTGGTGCCCGGGAATCTCGCGAACGGCCTGACGATCACCGCGCCGACCGTGCGGCGCTATCTCGACCTCCTGGAGGAGGTCTTCCTGATCAAGCGGATCCCGGCGTGGGCACGGAGCCTGTCGAGGCGGGAGGTGGGCACTCCGAAAGTTGCCCTCGTCGATTCCGGCGTGGCTGCCAACGTCCTCGGCCATGACGCCGCCGGGCTGCAGCTCCTCGACAGTCCGCTGGGTGGACTTCTGGAGGGATTCGTGGCGATGGAGTTGGCTCGGCAGCTGACCTGGTCAGGCGAGCGTGCCGACCTGTTCCACTACCGGACGAAGGACCAGGTCGAGGTGGACATCCTGCTCGAAAACCGACAGGGCAAGGTGGTGGCCATCGACGTGAAGGCGGCGTCCACAGTCCGGGCCGACGACTTCCGCGGCATCAACCATCTCGCCGGGCGGATCGGCACTGACCTCGTCGTCGGGATCGTCCTCTACACCGGTACGGCCACCGTGCCGTTCGGGCCCCGGAACCGGGCCGTCCCGCTGGCAGCACTCTGGGAGGCGTGAGCCGCGACCCCTGTCCCGCGCCCAGGTCGCGGATCCCGGTCAGCCGTGCGTTCGAGCGAGGCGGTGGTCTCCCCCAGCCCGCTCAATCCTCGGGGACGCCGCCGAGCATGGTGACGGCGGCGGCGACCCCGCGGGCGACGGTGCCGCGCAGTCCTTCGGGGACGACCACGTCGCCCGTCCCGTCCGGCTCCAGGACGCCCACGTCGACCAGGTACCGCAGGGCGTGCAGCGCGCGTGCGTCGAGCAGCCGGTCGAAGTCGTTGTCGTACTCGGGGGTCTCGACCTCGTCGGGGGCGAGCGCGTTCAGCAGCCGGCCGAGAATGAACCCGGTCACCTCGTCGGCGAACCGCGCCGGGCGGTGTTGCAGATCCTCGCAGATGAACCCGGCCACGGTCAGCCCGACGACGGTCTCGGCCAGTTCCAGCGGCGGCAGCGACCCGGCCGACCAATCGGCCGCGGACGGCCCTGCCACCACCCGGGTGCCGTTGACCCGGATCAGGTCCGCCCCGCCGAGCGCCATCCACCACGAGGGCAGCAGGGGGACGTCCTTCATCGCGCGGGCGCGGAGCGCACTCGCCGCCGGGGTCTCCGGCCCGCCTTCGACCTCGAGCAGCGCCGGCGCGTCCGGAGCGTCGGTGGACGGTTTCGCCGCCCCGATCGCGGCGATGCCGAGCAGCCCGGCGGCGTGGGCGATGTCGACCCGTTGCACACCGCCGGACGGCGCGACCTTGCGTCCGCGCCCGATCCACTCCAGCAGCTCGCCGACCCGCGCGCAGAGCACCGTCCCGGCGAGCGCCGTCCGCCGCACGTCCTCGTCGAGCAGGTCGCTGTCGGCGAGCGCAGCGTCCAGGATGGACGCACCCGGGAACGAGTCCTCGACGATCGCTGCCTCGAGCTGGTCATGGACGTCGACCCAGGCCACCGGCTCGCCATTGGTCTCCTGCTGGAAGTGGACGTAGTCGTGCAGCACCTCGAGCGCGGCGTCGACCGTTCCCTCGGAGTCCGGCGCCTCGGTGCCGGCCAGAAGGTCGATCAGATGTCCTACACCCGCCGGCGTGCGCGGATCGAAACCGTAGTGGGCGGCGACCTTGAGCAGCTCGGCGAAGAAGCCGGACTCCTCGCGGGGGCTCGGGGCCGCGATTTCGGCCTGCCGGCCGAGCCAGCGCTCGAACTCCCGCACCAGCGAACGGTCCGAAGCCCTGCTCCCGGACACACCGCGCCCCCGCGCCCCCGGTCCTGACGCCGACCCGGACGCACTCCGCGCCGAGCCGATGTCACGAACCCCCGACGCGGGCACGCCGGAGGAGGCTGAACGCTTCACGAACGGTGAACCGGCACCGGCCCCACCCGACGGCGGCCCACCCACCACGGGCAGGTCGGGCAGGCTCGCGTTGAAGCGCGCAGTCGCACGGGCAAGCGCAGCGTTCAGGGTGTCCAGATCGAGGCCGTCGGGATCGTTGAGATCGACACCCTCCTCGGCCAGGAACGGCGCGAGCTCCCGCAGCATCTCGTCCGCCAGCCCCGGCTTGTGGACGACGCCCGCCGCGGTCAGCGCAGCCCTCGTCGCCCGGTGTTCTCGTCGCTTCTTCGGCACGTCCCGGAGCCTACCGGGACCGCCTCGACAGCTCGCTCCCGCCCACCGGGCGACGAGAGCTCGCGTTGTCATCACCTCAAGCGCGGAAAGGATGATCGGCCAGCCCGCTGGGGCTGATTGAGGATCTGGATGGTGAGGGCCCCCGCCGATCCGGGGGTTCCCACACCATGACCACCATCGGCTTCATCGGTGCCGGCCACATCGGCTCCACCCCCGTCCCGGTCGAGCCGTTGGCCGGCCTCGACGATGCCCGCCCCGCCGGCGCACCCAGGCGCCGCGGCCTGGCCGTGTTCGCCGACGACACCGACGCCGCCGAGACGGTCGCCGGGATCGTGGACGCGATCGGCTTCGACCCGGTCGTGGTCACCCCGCTGTCGGAGGGTTGACGGATCCAGCGCGACACCCCCGGCTACGGCGTCCGGCGCACCGCGGACGAACT